>JBFLYM010000001.1:0-79125 GCA_040757035.1 Microcaldota archaeon
TCCGATTTCTTTATATCGTATAAATGTCATAATGGTTAATTAGGCATTACATTTTAAATACCTTTCGGTCTCTTTTTCGAAGAAAGTTCAAAAACTAGTGCCTAAATTAGCGGGAATTTAGGAAAATATACAAAAAACCAAAACAATAGAAACTGGTCAGGGCAAAATAAAAAATATCAAAAATTGGCTATTGTACAAATGATTGCGAATTTTACAAAATTTAAACGAATAAGCGCGTTAATCGCGCCAGTTCATCCGCTACTTGCGATTGTGGTAATACTTTTATATGGTATCCTCCTGAGATAGTGCAGCCATCAGGACCTTTTTCACTAGTATATCTTGTAATATTAAGATCATAGCTGCGGTGGTCGTAACTAATTTTTATCACAACGCTTAAACCTGGTCTATATACGCGAAATTCATAATATTTGCGGTTGTTGTCAAACGCGCATCCAATATTATTGCTTAAAATAGCACAAAGAAAACCAAATTGTTCAGGTGACATGTGCGACATACTACTCGTCGTTTCCGCAAAAGATAAGACCTCTGTCCTAAGATCCTCCTTCATATCAGTTAATGTTTCAAATAGCCCATGATATGGGGAATTTGCATATAATGACGATATCAACAATAATTTTTCTTTTCTTAAACTCGATATTCCGTTTGATTGTCCTAAAGGCATATTTGTATCTAAATATGCCTTTTTTAAATTTGTGATATTGTAATTTATTGTTTTCAATTCTGCAACAGTTTTGTTTATCTCATCAGGATTAACATTATCTAAATGACTTATATAATGATATATCGGAAATCTCTCAAATATCAGAGAGAACATCTCCTTGATTTGTCGAGATATATGATCTCTAAAATAATCTTCAAAACACTTCCCCAGCGTCTCCGATGATGATTTTGAATGTATGATCTCTTCTATCCTTGGAAGCTTATTATCTAAATTGATTACCTTTTTCAACGTTTCTATTTGCCCAAGTGTGCACTCTTTTTTGACCAGTAACATTAAACGTGTTCCAGATTTCGTACACCAAGACATCTATTACCACCCGTTTTAATTGCAAGTTTATTATAATTTCTAACTAGATAGAAATCAAATTTATTTTATTGGGCAGTACTAATTAAAGATTGTGTTAAGAATTTAACATTTAGGGTTTAAATTGTAATAAAATTAACCGTGATCAATTCCATTTAGTATATCAAACCAATAAAATAATCCAAAAAGTACCAAAAAATTATTGTGTATTGGTTTGCTGTATTGGTTTGCCGTATACCTATGTTTATATACCTTCCAAAAGAATATTCATGCATGCGAAAAACCGCTGTGGCAGGTTCGTTTTATCCTGAAAACAAGAATGAATTAGAGATAGTACTGGATAAATACTTGGCAAAGGCACACACAAAATATTCTAAATCAGAGACAGAGGCAATAGGTGGAATATGCCCGCACGCAGGATATATGTATTCTGGAGAAACCGCGGCAATTACCTATGCCTCAATCAAAAATTTAAAAAACGCCGAAACGCTTGTAATGTTAGGTCCAAACCATACCGGATGCGGAACGCCTGTTTCTATTTCTATTCAGGATTGGGAAACGCCTTTGGGAATTGCAAAGTGCGATGTTGAACTGGCAAAAAGAATACAAACAAATTCAAGAATTATAAAATTTGACGAAAGCGCGCACGCATACGAACATAGCATTGAAGTGCAAATACCATTTATACAAAAGATAAATCCAAAGGCGAAAATAGTTTGTATATGCATGATGAACCAGGATTATCAAACTTCAAGAGAGATTGGAATCGCGCTCGCAAAAACATTGGATGTTGAAAGACATATTGTCATCGCGAGCTCTGATTTTTCGCATTATATTCCAGCTAACGCTGCAGAAGAAAAAGATAAAAACGCATTAAAATATATAGAAGCTCTTGATACAGAGAATTTCCAGCGCGCTTTGGAAAAATACGATTGGAGCATTTGTGGTTATGGTCCGATAAGTGCGCTCATGGAATACGCAAAAACAAAAGAAATAAAAAAAGGAAAAACGCTCGCATATACAAATTCTGGAGAGGTTAGCGGAGATTTTGCCGCAGTAGTGGGCTACGCAAGTGTGATATTTCCAAAAAAGATAGAAGATAGGTAGAAGATATATAAAAGATGGATAGAAAAGAGGCAGAAAAATGAATGCGAAAACAAGTACACGCAAAAGAAAAGAAGATCACATAAACATCGCAATAACAAACGATGTGCAGTATAAAAAGAGCGCTGGTTTTGAAGAGATAATGCTTGTACACAATGCGCTACCAGAACTTGATTTTAATAAGATAAAGTTGGAAACCAAATTCCTTGGAAAAAATTTGCACGCGCCAATCATAATAGAGGCGATGACAGGCGGCTATCCAAAAAGCAAAAAAATAAATCTTGCGCTGGCCGAAGCTGCTGAAAAAGCAGGAATCGCCTTTGGATTGGGAAGTCAACGCGCCATGATTGAGAACCCCTCGCTTGCCGAAACTTACAAGGTGAGAAAGATTGCGCCAACTATCCCAATAATTGCGAATATAGGCGCATGCCAGCTTAAAAAATATTCCGAAAAATATTCCGAAAAATATTCCAAAAGATATTTCTTTGAAAAAATAGAGAAATTGATTTTAGACGTTGATGCGAACGCGCTTGCTGTGCATTTGAATCCATTGCAGGAAATTATCCAACCAGAAGGAGACAAAGATTTTTCAGGAATAGTGGATGCGATAAAGAATACATGCGAAAAATTATCTGTTCCGGTTATTGTAAAGGAAACCGGCGCCGGAATAGGGAGCGAAATTGCAAAAAAACTCAAGGAAGCCGGGGTAAAATACATCGATATTGCGGGTGCAGGCGGAACATCATGGAGTGCGATAGAATATGAACGAAATGGAGCAGTGCCTGGAGTGCCTGGTTTCGCGGATTGGGGTATACCAACCGTTGTATGTATAATTGCAAACCGCGGGATTTTATCTTTAATCGCGAGTGGAGGTCTGCGAAGCGGAATAGATGCTGCAAAGGCAATTGCGTTAGGAGCAGAAATGGCAGGAGCAGCGTGGCCCTTCCTTCGCGCATACAAAGAACAACGACTTGAAAACGAAATCGCAATTTGGAAAAATCAACTTAAAGCGTGCATGTTTCTCACAGGTTCAGCCAATATCGCTTCATTAAAAAAAACGAAAGTGTTCATATCTTCATCGTTATCCAAAATGGCAAAAATAATCTAAATAATTTATTGCGGTGAATTTATGCTGGAAACGACGACATTTAAGAACGTTCAAAATGTTCTCAAAAACATAAAAAAACTTTTTGTTCTTCAGCTTCGTGATGCTGGTATTTCTCAAAAGAATTACGAGTTGCTTAATCATTCAGATAAGGCGCTGCTATACAAAAAAAATAAAAAGTATTTTCTAAACGCAGACGCACGCGCAAAAATAAAGGTTGGATTAATAGGCGGAGTTTTTGATATTTTGCATATCGGACATATGTTTACGCTTAATGAAGCGAAAAAATACTGCGATGTGCTTGTTGTGGTAGTTGCAAATGATACCCATGCAAAAAAAAGAGGAAGATATCCTGTGCATTCGCAAAAATATAGGGTTGCAATGGTGAACTTTTTAAAACCTGTTGATGCTACGATATTTGGAGGAAAAAAATTCAAAGAAACGCTTGCGCGTATTAAACCAGATATAATTATATATGGGTATGACCAAAAAGTATTTTTAAGGCCTGCGAAGATTAAGGTAATAAAATTAAAAGACTATATTGAACCTGAAAGGTTTAAGAGCAGCAAAATAATCAAAAGATTAGGCTTATGAATTATTAGAATTATTATGAATATTAGAAATATTATTTTAAAATACAATACTAAGAATTATTTTAAAATATAATGATGATGAATAATACGAGTGGATAATATGACTCTAAAAATGGAATTTGAAGAAAAAGAGATTGAACAACGCATTGAAGATATTGTAAATTATTATAAATTCATAAAAGAAAAAGAAACCACAGAATTCGTGAATAAATGGAATGATAAAGGATATAAAAAGGCAGGTGTTATAGCATTGCTTCTTAAATTATGGTTGTTTTCAAATCAGAAAAAGAACTCAAAGTCTATCCTGAAAGATGCAGAAGAAATTTTAGGGAAACTCACTGGTGAAAAAGAATGGTATTCATTTTTGAGCAATCTTAAACTCACCCCTGAAAAAAAACCATAAAAAACATTTTCATGGATTTTTATGCCAGAAGAAGATAAAGATAAAAAAATAACAAAAGGAATTTGCCCAGTTTGTGATGCAAAGCTTGTATTTGCAGAAGGCTGTAAGCACTGTCAAATATGTGGATGGAGTACGTGTTCGATAAGTTAGTAGCCTGATCTAATAAATACAAACTAAGAATACAGATTAGAAACGCAAATTAAGAATGCAGATTAATTAATTTTGCCTCGATAGCTCAGCTGGTAGAGCGACTGACTGTTAAACCGAATTTGGAACGCAAAATCAGAAACTCAAAATAGTCAAAATAGATATCAGTAGGTCGGAAGTTCAAGTCTTCCTCGGGGCGTATCGTCTTTTGTTCGGGTCACCCTTCAGCGGAGACCCATAATTTGCGACAACTGTTGCAAAGTCATGGTCGGGGGCGTTAGTCTGGAGTTTAAAAATTAAAACATATAGAAGTATGCATAAAATAGAAAACCAATTCAAAGTTCTGCACAATGCCCTACTCATCCCTTTAAAGCCAGTTTATCACTGGACAGACCAAAAAATTAAGGCACATGTCTTCTTGTGTATGGTAGCTCTGTTATTCACAAAAGTATTGGAATTTATTTGTAGAGGTAAAATAAATGGAGATTTTAGAAAAATTTTGGATTTTGCTTCTACAATAAGGCTTGCACTTGTGCAAAGAGATGGAATACCTAAACTTGTTTTCGAAGAGCTTGAGCCAAAACAACAGTTGTTTATGGATGCGTTTTTACTATCGCGCTTTGCGCGCGTGTAGCGCGAACCAAGACAAGTTAGGTATAACAGATTTTACGACGTCAACGACTTCGGGCTGAAGCCCGTGGCATGTTCGAATATGCTTCAGGTGAACGCTACAACACCTATTAAGGGCGCCACGGGTTCTAAAGTTTGTCTCATTCATTAATTAAAACAGGTGGCGTTCACGAACCCGAAGTCGTTGTAAAAGCACGCGCGTTTTGTAAAGTCAAGTGTGAGGGACAAAATCGAGGTGACACAATGATAAACAATCCGTTTTGTATGGTATTTCAATACATTTATAAATAAGACCATACGTAACGGCGTAGGAAATTATGTATGGTAAAACAATACATATATAAATAAGGTCGTACATAAGCAAAAGCATGATAGGTGTCAGGAACATATTTGAAGGGAAGGCGTGCAATGTAATCCGGGTGCTGCTGGTAAACTGGCCCAGGAGCTGGGATTTGCGCAGCCTTGCCCATGAAGCCGGAGTCTCGTTGTACACTATTCAGGCAGTGACAAATAACCTGCTAAAGGAAAAATATGCCATCAGGGAGAGCAAGCGCGGCGAATTCAAGCTTATGAACCCGGAGATTTTGCTGAAGAGATGGGCGGCATACAACAACTTTAGTGCACGCCATCTCTTTATCCAATACTATACCTTTGAGCAGGAGATAGATAAATTTGTGGAGAGGCTGAAAGAGGTAAAGGAGCCGAGATACGCCATAACCTCACTGGCAGGCGCCCTGCAAGTAGCCCCGTATGTGCGCCCAACCAATATTTACCTTTATACCGGCTCAGAAAAGGACGCGGAAGCCATTGCAAAAAAACTCGATTTGAAGCATGTTGAAACTTCCGGCAATGTGATCTTTGTGGTGCCGGACAATGAGCATATCTTCTATGGATTGCAGAATATCAATAATGTAAGTGTGGTTTCAAATATCCAACTCTATGTCGACCTTCTCAATTATGCAGGAAGAGGCGAGGAGGCAGCAGGGGAATTGCTGAAAAAGATAAACAAAAACTGGAAGGAGGGGGGTTAGCATGTATGACAAGCGAGTCACCGAGGCATCAAAATCCGCCTTGCTTGAGCTTGGCATATCATTGAAACGCTATCGTGAGGATATGGTTCTCAGCGGCGGATGGGCACCATATTTCATCACGAATGCCGTTTTCGCGCACTGCGGTTCAATCGATATTGATTTCGTCCTCAGGGACAGGATAATGAAGAAGTACGATTCAATCAGGAAGGGCGTTCTTGATCTCGGCTATATTCAGGAAAATGAGTTCAGGTTTACCAGAGAAGTAGTATCTCCTGTTGATGGCGATGATTATCCGATACACATCGATTTCCTATGCGATAAGAAAGGTCTTAACTATGCCCATCTAAGGAACGTGCAGGACGACCTTTCCGCGTTTGCATTCGATGGCTGCGATGTCGCCTTTGATTTCAACTACGAACAGGAGATTTCGACCGTCCTGCCGAAGAACGGAAAGGCAAAAACCACAGTTAAAGTCCTGGAGCTTCCGGGTTCCCTTGCCCTGAAAGGGCATGCCATAGACGGGAGAGCAAAGCCGAAGGACTACTATGATATCTACGTCCTCACTTTCTTCAACGGCTCGCCAGAAAAGGCGGCACTATTTTTCAATGAGCGGCTAAAAGGAGTCAGGCTCCCTGCTAACAGGATGACATTCATCAGGAATTCCATCAGGATACTCAATGAAAAATTTGAAGACGAAGACTCCATTGGGCCCTACAAGGTAGAGGAATTTACGGATAGTGCCGTGATGCGCCTGGATGCCTACCGCAGGATCAGCACTTTCTTGAAAGCTGTCAATAAAGACTAAATTCGGTCATATACTCGGCAAACACACGTTCATATAGGTAGTAGAAGAAAGGATGCTGAATCCACTGCGTGAACATGAGAACCCTTAAAAATTTAGGGTCATAATTGTATACAAAAAGAGCGTAATTTTGACCCTAAAGGCAATGACCTGAACAAATTCCTGGGTTCATCCTCGGGGCGATTTATTTTAATTCGGGAGTAGAAAATGACGCGAATAGCAGTGTTGGACCGAAATCTATGCACGCATACAAAATGCGGTTATACATGCAAAAAAGTATGCCCGATAAACAGAATGAGTAAGGAATGCGTAGTCATTGAAGAAACAACCGAATATCCTGTAATAAACGAACAGTTATGCATGGGTTGTGGGATATGTGTAAAAAAATGCCCTGCGAATTGCATATGCATAATCAACCTTAAAGCTGAGATAGGTGCTCCAATTTTTCAGTATGGTGTTAATGCATTTAGAATACATGGGATGGCGCTGCCTAAAGAAGGAGTTGTCGGGCTTGTTGGAAAGAACGGAATAGGAAAAACTACTTCGCTTAGAATACTTACAAATCAATTAAAACTAAATTTTGGAAATTGCGAAAAAACATTTTCTGAAGAAGAAATAATAGAAAGAATTAGTTTGGAACAAAAAAGATATTTGGAAATGCTTGGAAAAACAATTAGGGTAAGTTACAAACCTCAGAATATAGAGCAAATTAAAGAAATGTTTTACGGAACTGCCGAAGACTTATTGAGGAAATTTAATGAACAGAATACTGAAGGAAAAAATAACACAGATAGTATAGAGGATATAAATAGAATTATTGAAAAATTTGGGCTTGAAAAAATACTTAAACGAAAGCTTTCCCAACTTTCTGGAGGGGAAATGCAAAAGCTTGCGATTGCAGTTTCTTATATGAAAAATGCGGATATATACTTTTTTGATGAGCCAACCACTTATCTGGATATCTCGGAAAGAATGAACCTTGCAATTATATTAAAGGAACTTGGTGAAAAGAAAAAAATAATGCTTGCGGAACATGATCTTGCAATGCTGGATTATGCAAGCGATTACGTCTATCTTTTTTGGGGAGATGAAAATGTTTATGGTGTGATTTCAAACATAAAAAACGTGAGAGGAGGGATAAATGAATATCTTTCCGGATTCTTAAAAGATGAAAATATAAAATTTAGGGATAAGGAAATAATATTCAGCAAATTCAGCGAAGAAGAAAGAAAAAGACCAGTAAAGTTTGTTTATTCTGCAATGAAAAAGCATTACCCTAATTTTGATCTTTCTTGCGATTCCGGTGATATACGCAAAGGCGAAATAATTGGAATAGTTGGAAGAAATGCGCTCGGAAAATCAACTTTTGTAAAGATGCTTGCTGGTATAGAAAAACCTGATCAAGGCAAGGGGGAAAAATTTAAAGTTTCGTATAAACCGCAATATGTACATGCGAAAGAAGGAATTAGCGTTGAACAGCTCTTTGCATCAAACGAACTTAATCATTCTATAATAGAAGAATGTAAAAGAAAATTGGATATAGACAGATTAATGCTTAAGCAACTTAGCGAACTTTCCGGAGGAGAACTGCAAAGAACTGCAATTACACTTGCGCTTGGAATGGAAGCCGATTTATATTTATTAGACGAACCGTCTGCTTTTCTTGATATTGAACAGCGGCTTAATCTTTCACAACTCTTAAGAACGATATTTTCAGATTCGGACAAAAGCGCTTTTGTTGTTGACCATGACGTTATTTTTATTGATGCGCTTTCATCGCGTATTGTTGTGTTTGAAGGTGAACAAAGTGTAAATGGACACGCTCTTGCACCAACAAACAAACGTGATGGAATGAATATGTTTCTTAAAGCTGTTAATGTAACAATGCGCAGAGACAAGGACAGCAATCGTCCAAGAATAAACAAACCCGAAAGTGTATTGGATAGAGAACAAAAGCGAAATAATGAATTTTATTATCCATTTCCAACAAGTAAATAAATTCTTTCATGTAGAAAAAGCTCGCAAAAATAAAATTTTGGTATTGGAAAAAATAAAAAAGAGTAATTTTATGTTTACACTTGGAATAGAAAGTACCGCACATACTCTTGGAATTGGAATTGTACAAAATGGAAAAATAATTTCTAACATTTATGATATATACAAGCCGATAAATGAAGGAATAGTGCCACGCAAAGCCGCTGACCATCACGCCGTACTTTTTGCTGAAATTTTAAAAAAAAATTTGGAAAAGGCAGAATTGCAGATAAAGGATTTAGATTTAATCGCATTTGCGCAAGGACCAGGAATAGGCGCACCTTTGCGCACAGGCATTGTGTTGGCAAAATATATCGCAAAGAAATATGACAAACCGTTAATAGGGGTTAATCATGCATACGCGCACGCAAAAATAAGCGAACATATTACTAAATTGAAAAACCCGCTTTATCTATATGTAAGTGGTGGAAATACACAATTATTTGTTGAAGAAAGAGCTAGAGAAAAAATAGTGTTCCATGTACTTGGAGAGACTTTGGATATCGGATTAGGAAATCTTTTTGACACGTTTGGAAGAAACATAGGACTTAAATACGCGCATGGTTCGGTTCTTTCTGAGCTCGCAAAAAATGGAAAATATACCGAACTTCCATATTCAGTAAAAGGAATGAATTTGGTTTTTTCAGGATTACTTACGCATGCTTCTCAATTAGCCAAAATATGCAGAAAGGAGGACATTACGTATTCACTCATGGAAACCGCCTTTGCAATGACTTGTGAGGTTAGCGAACGGGCATTGTTTCTTACAAAGAAGAAAAAGTTGGTAGCCTGCGGAGGAGTTGCGCAAAACAAAAGATTCCAGGAAATGCTGAAAATTATGTGCAGTGAAAACAAAGTTAAATTTGGTGTTGCTCCGGATGAATTTAATAGAGACAATGGTGCAATGATTGCTTATGCTGGTGAAATACTATACAAGAAATATGGAACAAAATCAATTGAAGAATGGGAGGCAATTCAAGACTATAGAATTGATAAAAGATTCCTAGAAGAAAATTGAAAGAAAACGTTAATAATACTGCCGTTTATATAAAAATACATGGATAATCCATTGGATAACGAAACAAAATTGAAAATTTATGAATTAATACTTTTACGTTATCGAGAAAAAATAGAAGAAAATGAACACAAAAGCATTTCAGAATTGCGCGGGCATATTTCACCTTACAACGAATTTGTAAAACAATTAAATGAGCGTCTTTGTTTTGAACTTAAACCATATGAATATGAAAAACATTTTCCAGTAGCGGTCCAAAATTGTGTTGATTATATAAAGAGCATCAAAAATATTGAGCTTCCGGTGAGTTTTTGGATTGATTTTAAAACCATGGACGAACTTAAAGCAGGAGATTTAATAGATCAAGCGCTGCTTTTAACTTCTCTCTTGCGTTCGTTTGGTTCGCCAACAGCAAAAATACTTATAACAAAAAGTAAGAAGGTTTATGTTGGTTACGAATGGAAAGGAGAGAGGTATATAATAAATCCTGAAAGCGGTTCTGTACTTTCAGGAGATGACTTAGAAAAAACATTTGTTGGAGACAATGTAATTTACGCATTTTCTGATATCTATTTTGAAGCATATGAAGAAGAATAGGATTCAAATTCTTTCAAATTTTCTTCTTCCGTAAAATGCAATTTCCCAGGTATGATAAAACAAAAAGGCGTTTTTCCTAATTTTTTATTCTTTAACTGCGAGATTTTTCCATAAGATATTTTCTCATCTTTCCAGCCTACGCGGCTTAAAACAATAAGCTTATCTATTATTTTTCTTTCTAATTTTCTTTCCATTTTTTCAATTAGTTCAAAAGCATTTTTCGCATTCATTGCTCCAAGTGTTTTATCCAAATCTAATAAAAGAAGAGTGTGCAATCCATCTTTCAAATTTTTTTCAACAATTTCAAGTGCGCTTGTGGGTTCGTAATTTTTTTTCCAATACGCCAAAGTTACTGTTTTTCCAAAAGTATAGTGCTGCAGTCCGCATTTTCCAGGTGCGCTGATAAAAATTGACGAATTG
The DNA here is from genome assembly GCA_040757035.1 of Microcaldota archaeon. Taxonomy (GTDB): domain Archaea; phylum Micrarchaeota; class Micrarchaeia; order Anstonellales; family Bilamarchaeaceae; genus JAHJBR01. The sequence goes on from JBFLYM010000001.1 coordinate 10,927, forward strand.
TGTACCACCTTTACTTTAATTCCTGCTTTTTTCGCATCTTGTAAATGCGTATAATGCGTTGTTGCCGCAAGCGGATCTCCAGCCGTGAGCAAAGCGATTTTTGTTTTTTTTGCTTTTTTTATAATAAAATCTGTTTCAAGAATTTCGCGTTCTAGAATAATTATTTTTTTATTGATGAGCCGCTCTAGTTTTTTCTGCCAACCTGTTTGCAAAATTCCAGTATGTACCTCTGCGTAAATTTCATCGCATTTTTCTGCAAGTTCTTTTCCATGCAAAGTTAGGTCTCCTGAAATTCCCAATCCAATTAATATAAACACTTATTTCTCCTCTCCATTTCCTTCTCTATTTTCTGCGATTTTTGCGATATTTTCTAAAATGTCAAATCCATGTGTAATTAGATTCTTCCAATAATTGCCAAATTCGGCTTCTTCGTTCTTTGTGAGCTTGTCTGAAAAAAACGAATAAAATCTGTTTCCTTTGGAAAATTCGGCAAAAGTATCAACTATTATAATATTTTTCTTTCCCATAAATAGGCCAAGCTGGGGACTTATACAATTTCCGCCGATATTAACAAAAATACCATATTCTTCATTCATAAAATAACTAACATTTCCATCTTCATCGATTTCAAGTAATCTCTTTATTTCAGATGGAAGATATGCTGAAAAATCGGTTTTTGGATAAATTTCAATCTGTTTTTTAGTTTGAATTGGCCGTATTATACAGTATTGCTTTAATTCTTTTCCGGTTTCGGTTGAAAATGAATGGTGAATTGCGTTTGTTTCTCCACTCTTTGAAACTTTAAACGCATATTTCATTTTTAATCCGTTTCTTTCCAATAAAATTTCTTCATCTTTTATAATGGCGTGCATTTCACGAGCTATTTCTGCCAGGTTTTTATCCGTTTTTCCTTCAACTATTTTTGTCGTTTCCCTTTTTCCAACTGTGTATAAAACCACGAGTAATATTACCAAAATAATGATATCTGCTATAATTATAATCAAATCTTCCATATCATGCACCCACAATCATTCTTAATATATCTCGCAATCCAGGCGCGAGGCCAATTATAATCAATAAAAGCGTAATAAAATGCTTTTCCTGCGCGCTCGTTTCTTTTTCATTCGCGATGAAATATGCCACAAATGACGCGAGTGCTATTTTTAATAGGTAAAATGGAAAGAATGTTCCAAACGTTGTACCTATAAATCCAGGAATTACATGCTGTTCAAAATAATTTTTTCCAACAAATATTCCAAAATAATCTATTATGAAAAACGTTGCAGCTCCATCTAGTGCATGCGCACCGACTATGCCCGCTAAAATAGCGCTCCTAAAATATTTAAATGCTATGTAGAATGGTATGACGGCTAATATAACTATCGGTAATGCGAATTCCAAATATTTCATCATAAAAAGCAATACAATAAAATGCGGGAGCCATAGCGCAAATCCGATATATCCAACAATTTTCATATTTTTCAGTTTATGCGCAATTGCAAGCGAAATCAAAAATAACCCCGCAACGACCATATAAATACCAGGGCTGCTTGTTAAAAATCCATAATCATAGATATGCGAATTTAGAATAAGCGAATGTACATCTGTAATTGGTTTCATCGTACCATTATCTACACTATCCGTTATTACTCGCACAGTGGAACCAAAAAGTACAAATGAAATAGTATTTATTACAAATTGTTCGTTTATTTCAATTTTCTTTTGTTGAAAAATACGAAAAATAAAATAAACTACCAATATTGCGATTACAGCGTAAGTTAGCGTATTGACTAAGTTATATCCAGTATGCTTTATAATCGGTTCAATATAGTATTGACTTAAAAATTGCGCTATATCCAAATAGATCCCCAAAGCGTCACAAATATTATTTGTAAGCGTAATATTTATTTATAATCTATTAAATCCTTTTTATTGAATATCGAATAAAAATTTAGCCTAGGTGATAATTCTATGCTTATAATGTATATTGATGGTGCATGTTTCGGCAATCCTGGTTTGATGGGGATAGGAATAGTGGCATACAAAAATGGAAAATTGATCAAAAAAATAAGCGAACGCATCGGTAATGGAACAAACAACATTGCAGAATATTCTGCGCTTATCCGCGCGCTTGAATTCGCAAAAAACATTGGCGAACATAATGTTGAAATCAGAAGCGATAGCGAATTACTCATAAAGCAACTAAACCGTGAGTATAAAGTAAAAACCCAACACATAAAAGAGTTGAACAGAAGAGTACGCGAGCTTGCAAAAGAAATGAATATAAAATTCTGCTGGATTCCACGCGAAAAGAACAAGGTCGCAGATTCGCTTTCCAACCGAACCGCGGAGGGGGAAACCCCCTCCAAAACTGGTTGAGGGTTTTTAGGTGGGTGCTCAAACAGTTTTGAACAGTTTGAGGGTCCTCCTGACCCTCCCCCAGTTTTTCTTTGGGGTGGACCCCCCAGACCTTTCTTTTTTTTAAAAAGAAAGGGATATGGACCGAACCGCGGAGGGGGAAACCCCCTCCAAAACTGGTTGAGGGTTTTTAGGCACGTGCTCAAACAGTTTTGAACAGTTTGAGGGTCCTCCTGACCCGATCCACGTTTTTTTAGTGGATCGGTATATAAACGTAATCCAATCCTAAAAATCAAAACAGTACATCCTCTATTCTAATTTTTTGGAGAAGTTTATTTTTCGTGAGGAAATTTTCAAGCCGATAATATGGAACGGATTTTCCCTCTTTCTTCTTACTCACTAAAAGAGTCCGCGCAGCGTTGAAGCGTACCCTAAACTGCTCTAAACCGCGCAAATCTTCTTTTATCAACCCTTCTTTGTATTTTACTTCATAAGCATAAAGAGGTTCTGGACAAACAAAATCAGTTTCATAGCGGTTTTTCATGTTCCAAAAATATTTTGTCTTAAGTATTTGCGCTACAATTGTTTCTACTATTTTAGGTATTGATGCATTAGCAAAGCAAGCAAGTGAAGGATAAAATTTCTTGAGCTTTTTTTCAGAAGTTAGTTGATTCTTTGAATAGTTGAAAAGTTCTCGTACAAGAAACCCATAACGAAGATACTCTAAATATGCAGAAATTGTCTTTCTACTTCTCCCAAGATCCGAACCGAGTGCAGCATACTCAACTAGCATGCCTGGATTTTTACAGAGGATTACGAATATTTTGTAAAGAAGATGAGGCTCATCAACTGGAAATATCATGGGCAAATCCTCGTAGATAACTTTTCTACTTATCGTTTCTACATAGTTTTTTGCATCTAAATTTGGATTTAATACAAGTTCTGGGAATGGTTTTTTTATAAAATCCCAGAATTCATTTTCCAACATTTCATCTAGGTTTGAAGAATAAAGATGCTCTTTATTTTTGAACTGAAGAAACTCCCTAAATGAAAGTTCTGGTACAAAAAATTCGTTTATTCTGCCGGCAAGGCTTTCGCTTCCTTTGCGTAGTATTAACGAGTTTGATCCACCAATTACTATTTTGGCGAAAGAGGTGTCGTAAAGCCTTTTTATCTTGGCTCGCCACTCCGGGACTCTTTGTACTTCATCAAAAAAAAGATAATTTCTTTGAGAAAGCCGTTTTCCGATTCTTTTCTCATACTCTTTTATAATATCCCAAAAATCTTCTTCCTGCTCTTCGAATGAAAAGTAGAAAATATTTGCTCGTTCTACCCCTTGCTTTATTGAATTATTTATAAGCTGTTTCATAATAACAGTTTTTCCCACCCTTCGCAAGCCATAGAGAGCAGTAATCAAGCTAGTATCAAAGGACTTTTCTATTTCTTCAAAAATGAACCTCTTAAACTCATAAGGATATAAATGATCTTTTTCCCAGTGCGGATTTTGCCGTTCTAATTCCATGTTTTTTATATATTACGCAAAATTTTTAAAGATTTTGTAAAACAAGGGCGTCATAATTTCCATGTTTTCCAACTATATGGAAATGCTGATGACCATATTTTCCAATAAAGTTCGCATGCGCAAACTTTACGATGTGAGCGAGAAAGCCCATGAACTTTAGTTGAATGTATTTTTACAAAAATTAGGCGAGTTAGGTACAGCAGTTTTTACGAAGTAAAATCGCATGAGTTTTATAAACTTCAGTCATTTAGTAAATCAGTATAATCGTCGGAACGATTATTGCGCTCATCATTATAGTTCGCTCTACATTCATTTTTATTGTGATGTAACCAATTAATGAGGAAATCGCAAAAACAACAACTCCGCCGACCCCATTAATAAGAAAAATTGTTGACAAAAGATATAACGCGAGTAATTTATTGAACTGCGCAAAATCAATATTCGCAAGCAATGAAATTTTTTTTCTGAGAATATAAATTAAAGATGCGGATAGTGCTATTCCAAATAAAAAATAAATCAAAATTATTTGCATGTTTTGCTCTATATTTATTATCTGCCCGAGATTTACTATTACACCATGTCTTGCTTTATCTATACTTACGCTACTCGCAAGCGCAAATAAAAATTGTCCGACACTTATTGCTGAAATAGCCGCAAGATAAGCAAGAGTTTCAAACGGAATGAAAACAGAAATTAAAGCGGCAACCTGCGCAGGAGAACTTGTTGCTGGAATAAGATTTGCGAGAGCACCAAAAAACGCGCCGAAAAGTGCATATTTTATTATTCCAAAATCAATATTCTGCTCCTTTTGTTTCGCTATCTCCGATTTTTTATAAGTGAGTATTGCGCCCATCGCAAAAAACCCTGAAAAAAGAGGAAGAAACACATCAATCATGTGAATTTTAAATGCGCATGCACCGAAAAATCCTGCGGCAAGAAAAATCAATAATGAATAAAACGGATTTTTTGTCTTGATTATCATAAATGCTGAGATAGCAACAAGAATTAAAATCAAATGCGGCTTTACAAGCGTATATAAAATTGGATAAACTTGAAGCGCAAGCGGAATAAAAAGGACCGACACTCCAGAAGCGATAAGAACTGAAACTACAATGGTTTTCAAAGCCGTTATTCCTTTTCCTTCGCGTGCCATTTTTTGTCCTGGAAGAACCGAAATCGCTGTTTGTTCATCTGGGATCCCGAAAAAAATAGCTGGAACATAAGAGAACACAATATGTCCGGCGTACATTGAAACAATAATAATTGCTTTATTTTCATATTCCAAATTTTGCAAAATTATAATTGCAGAAACAAGATTTGGATGAAGCCCTGGAACAAGCCCGCTCAAAATTCCGAGTACTAAACCAAAAACAAAAAATATAACGAGATCAAACATTTCAACCAAACCTCAGCATTTATTATTTTAACAGTACTAACAATAAATAAAATAAGTATAATACCGCTTCCTTTCAATCGCAAAGTAGCAAAAAATGTTGCGGCTGCGCAAAAAGTTGTTGAAACTGGCGTTGCGCACTTGGAATTTAATGCAATAGAGTATATTATAGCAGACTCGGAAAAGAGATTTTGTATGGCGCATTCGCTTAGCGATCAACTAACACCACTCGAGACATAGTGGGCCAAGGGGCGCTGAAAAAGACGCTACGCCTATTGTCGTTGTAGAAATCCCAGGTGTAGAAGCCGGTGCAGTAGGCAACAGAACCGAACCAACCCATCCCTTCGGAGTTTACTCCTAATTTTGCAAGCAATTTCTGAGTATCTTTGGGTAATTTCGTGATATTCAAAAAATCTTCAGTATGTATTACTGATGAAAATCTTGCGTTTTCATTTTTCCAACCAATATCATCTGATATAGCTTCACCATTTAACGGACAACAATCTTCATCTACTTTGATAGTCCACCCTCTTCGGCGTAGCACATCCTTGACTTTAAGGTCTGTTTGATTAAAATTAGAAGAATCTACGCTTACTTCGTAAGTAATTATTTTTTCGTTGTCTTCTATTTTTTTTATTACACATTTAGAAAGAGGAATCCATCCTAGGCCGGTTGCCTGCTTAAGGGTTGTTTCAGTCCCGTCAGCAAGCGTTACTTTCTCGTTTGATATCGCGGATAAATCAAGTATGGCGACCAATAATTTTCCAATCTCATCTAGGCTCGAGTCTTTTTTTTGTTTTTCTACCCAGAACAGTTTCGTGCCAATTTGCTGAAATTCTTTTTTGTAGAAACCAATTGTGTCAGATCTGATCCAACTCTCTTCTGAAATTTCATCTCTAAGTTTATCTAGTTTTTTTTGTTGGATCTTTTGCTTGTCTATAGATCTTCCAAACCATTGCTGTTTATATGACATCAAAGTTTGATCAGGATAGATTTTTACTACGTTAAAAGCATCATTTAATTGCCTTGTTGTTGCTATATCTTCTATTTGCGGATTAAAGAGACCAGAGTTTTTTAAACCAAACATATTTACCTGATCAAATTCGCCTGACAAGGGATGAATTCGTTTGCCATCAGATAATCTTTGAGTTTTAACCATAGACACACCTTTTTGAAATAATTTAATTTTGTTGTTTGATATATATTAATATGCACTATTGTAGTATATAAATTAGTATGGTGAAATGTTTCACCACAAAATTAACATATAAGATACGGAAGAATAGTAACAACAAGAAATAGTTAAGCGATGCGCCCAAACCGCATAGTTGATATCTGCAAGGAAAAAAACAAATAACAATTATTCTTTTGTAATATCAATAAGTAATTTTAATCTGTCTATTGTTTTTTTCTCTTCTTTCAGTCTGTCGAACATCATGGTATGTCCAGCATAAGAAAGAATTTCTTGTTTTTGTACCCCTGTTATATCCGCTGCTGTTCCAAGAGAAAGACCTTGTGCATAAAGAATTGCCGCGGCCTTGAGCTTTCCTTTAGAGATAAGATCAACAACGAAACGCGGGTCATCTGCTTCTAATTTTTTGATTGCGAATTCTATCTTCTCAAAACACTCAAGGAATTTTTCATCTAAACATTTAGTTTTATCAATTGTAGAAAACTCTCTCAAAATCATTTCTATTGATTTTAGCTGTTCGCTGTGCACCGGTCTCAAGAAACGCGGTTTACTTAGAATTTTTGAAAGGACATAAGAAATGACTGCACTATAATAGGGTGCTTTGGAAGATTCAAGTGATGCATCACACAGCAATACATCGCCCAATAGTCGCAATTTTTTTGCATCTCGTTTCTTGAATGTCAGATAAATTTTATTTATATATTCACTCGGTTTCATTTTAGGCTCCATCCTGAACATTCCTCAATTAGTTGTGTATAAGTAAATGCAAATAAGCAAAAATTACTTAAAATAAAGCAAAGGTTTATAAATTATATCATGAATTAATCATGATTGTTGCATGATTTCATCGCAACATCAGGTGATTATGCATGACAGAAAACGCTAACGAAGATAAAATATTTAAAGCTAATCACGCTGCTGCACATAACAACATTCGCGGACAAATAAATAAGGATATAACAGAAAATCTCGAAAAATTCAAAGACCCGGTAATACTTGGTGAATTGGTATATCTACTCAAGGATGAGCGAGAAAATACTAACAGAATCCTCAAAACATTACTTACAAAAATAGAAGCTCTTGAACTTAAACTTGCAGAAAAAGAACAAATTTATAGTGACGCAAAAATAAGGCTACTTCCTAAAGTAGACGAAGCGATCGTTTCCTTTCTAAAAGAAGGTCCAAAAACAGCTGAAGATGTACAAAAGAAATTTGGGTATAAAGGAAAAAATGCAGCTTCCGCAAGATTAAATAGACTTTATGATTTAGGAGTCGTTGTTAAAAAACACGCAGGAAAAACTGTTTTCTTCTTACTTGTATAGATACACGCAAGGCAACCAAAGGGGAAGACGGAATTTAAACATACATTAAACTCGTACATTAAACTTGTTTAATTATGGTTTAGTTATGTATGCGAATTAGAAAATTACATCCTCCCAAAATACAATTTTTTTCTAATTTATATATTCCGTCTCTCCCCAACTTAATATATCAAAAATGATATGTCAACGGCGGAAAATGCGCACTTTCCGCCAATCCTCACTTCTTTTTAAATCAATCAATTAATTTTTAATCAATCAATCTTCTTTCTTTCTTCTTTTATCTCTCTTCTTCTCCTTTGTTTCGCGTTTCTTTTTTTCGTATATTGATTTTTCATGAGCAGTTATTGCAAGCTCAGATCTATCAGATCTATCAGATCTATCAGATTTTTTATTAATTGAAGAAGAAATATCCGAGATATTCTCTGAAATAATTTCGCGTTTTTCTTTTACCTCATGAACAAGTTTTTTAAATTCTTTTCCAGATGTTTTCTCTTCAAGAGACTTAACTAATTCTCTGCTTTCTTTCAAGAGGTTATTTAATTTATTTCTCGTTTCATTTATGCGCTCTTCCACATTTTTTTCTTGTGCATCCACCAATTCAAGTTCTTGTCCATAAGTAGAAGAAATGTTATCAAGTTCAGCAAGATAGTTACGAATATATTTGATTTCCGCATATTCTTTGAGTTTTGCCAAATCTTTTTCGCTTTGTTCCACATAATTTTCTATATCAGATATCTTTTCTTTATAATTGTTAATGTATTGAACGTACTGTCCAATTATAGCCTCAGTTTTCTTTGCATCATCAATTTTTGAATACATTTCAGAAATTTTCTGTATTCTTTCATTTAATGTTGTTTCTGCATTTTCTAATCCTTTAGAAAGTTCGGTATTATCCTTAGAAAGTTCAATTATTAAATTATAAGTGGATGCAATACCTTTATTCATTTCACCAAGTTCACAGTTAAATTCAATAATTTCTTTTTTCAGCTTTTGTTCACGTTCTCTAAGTTCTCCGATTGTTTTTGCTATTTCAATTATTTTAGATTTTTTTACATTTGCTTCAAATTTTATTTTATCTATCTCATTTTGGAGGCGTTCATTTTCTTCACGTAGAGACTGTTCCAACCTTTCCATTTTCTCGCAGTTGGAAAGCATTGTATCTTTAGCATCTTGTTTTATATGCTGGAGTGCTGTTTCTGTTTGTGCCAAATTATCTATTTTTGAAGGAAGCTCAATTACGCGCTCTTTTAGTTCTTCAATTCTGCTTTCTTTTTCAAAAAGTTTTTCCACAACACTGTCGTAAGCTGTTTTAAACTTATTTTCAAGAGGAGTATATTTTTCATTAAGAAGTTTTTCTTTTTCTGCTTCAAGCAGTTTTATATTAGATTTTTGGTCAGCTATCTCTTTTATATATTTAGAAAGTAATTTCTTAAGTGAAATAATCTCAATTTCGTTTTCACTATCAATATCCTTCTTTTTACTAGTTTTTTTATCACTCTTTTCAGTCGGTTCGGTCGGTAATTCTACTGGCAAATTTGTATCGGGTGCATTTATCCTTTCAATTGTACTTGTTGATGTTTTTTGTTTTGAATAATCCCTTGGGTGATTTTCCGAATGGTCTTCTAAGCACTCTTCTAGACGATCTTCTTCTAGATGATCCTCTAAGCGATCTTCCAAGCGATCTTTTGAGTGATTATCTAATTTTTCTATTATAATACGATTTGCACGTTCTGCAATTTCAAATTCATCAGATTTAATACAACGATGACCGTGATAACTATCAATGTCATCAAGATTAATTTTTTCAATTTTTTCTTGTGAGTTTATTGGTTTGCTAGGGCTTGGTCTTTCAAATAACTCTTCTTTAATATCATGTTTTATTTCATCTTGTACCAATTTGCTAATTTCAAACATTTCTTCTTCTCCTGTCCAAACTACAAATTCATGAAGAAGTTTATATTCAATTCTTACATAACCTTCTTTTTCTAAGATATCCATCCATTTTTTTACTATATCAACTTTGGTTTTGAGCTCATGTGCAAGCGTGTTTATTTCTACTCTTTTTTTGGATGACAAATACTTGATAAGATGATCTATATCAGTACTAATGAGAGCGTCATCTACTATTATTTTTTCATTCATAACAGCACCACCTCATTTTTATTTTTTTATGCATTTTCTTTTATTATAGATATATATTCTCCAGGAAGCTTCTTAAGCGTACGCTTTATTGCATTATTAATAACATCAATTTTATTTTTGTAGCTTTTTATTATAAAAATTTCTTGATTTTTGCGTACTCTTGCCGCCTTGTCGGTTGCACGCCCAAATGATTGTCTCATTCCTTTTTGAAGACGATCAGCCCCAGCCCCAGCAATCATTTTGTTTTCTCTTATTATCTGGTGTGGAAAAACCTTTATTACGAAATAGAAATTTCCGAGAATTGTCTTTTCCAAATATTTATTTAATGCCTGTCTTGCACTTTCCAGCGCATTATCTCTTATCTGAATGTTTTGTTTGCTTATAAGTTTGGCAATTATATCATAATCTGGTTTTGAAACACCCATCCTGAACTGTGTTATATCTTGATGCGGCATGGCTTTTATATAAGATTTTTTTGGTTTTGAACGTGAATATCTGCTCCATGCAGGTTTGTTACTATCCCTCATTGTCCTTCCAGGTCTAAGTCCCATAAACATCCCCCTTTTATAATATTATCTATATTTGCATAAATATTTAAATTAATCGGTTCAATCTAAGAAATCGGCTGGCGTTGGCGGCTCTGGTTTGTCGCCCTTTCTTTCTCTTATTTGTTTCACTATTTTTGCTACAAGATCTTTTGGCATTACTTCATAACCAGCATATTCTTGGTATGGTACCGCTTTACCTTGAGTTGTTGAACGAAGTTCGCTTCCGAACCCAAACATTTCTGCGACAGGCATTTTTATTATTATATTTGTATACTCGCCATCTTGTTGCATATCTAAAAGTTGCCCTCTTTTTCCTTGGATAAGCGTAACCACATTGCCAGCATATTCTTGTGGAACATTTATGGTTATTTTTTGTTTTGGTTCAAGAAGAGTGACACCTGCAATAAGCATGGTGGCATAAATTGGTCTTTTTGTTGTAGGAAGCATTTGCGCAGGTCCGCGATGAACATTGTCTTCATGAAGCAGTACATCTGTAAGTATAACCTTTACTCCAGTTACTCTTTCTTTTGCGAGCGGACCTTTATCCATCGCTTCCTCAAATCCTTGAATAATAAGTTCTTCAACTTCATTAAGATATTGTACGCCCTTGGTCGCATTCACAAGCACATTTTTATTATAAATGTCCCAAACGCCTTTTGCTTCATTGCGCACCATTCCGGCAGTGACAAGTGCCTCTACAATTTCTTTTCCTTTTGGTCTACCATCTGGAATTATACCCTCTTCCAGTGCAGCGATTATTTCTGGTTGAAGCGGCTCAACTATAAGCTTTATCTTATTATGCTTGTTTGGTGATTTTCCTTCTACTTCTGGTGATTGTGATGTAATGGTTTCTCTATACACCACGACTGGAGGAGATGTTTTAATTTCAAGTTTTTTTTCATTCTTTATTTTGTATTCAATAATCTCTAAATGAAGTTCGCCCATACCGCTTATAAGGTGTTCTCCAGTTTCTTGATTAAGCTCAATTTTGAGAGTTGGGTCTTCTTTTTTTATTCCTCTTAATACCTCTACGAGTCTGGCAAGATTTTTGCTTTCCTTTGCCTCTATGGACTTTGTAATAACTGGTTCGGCGTAATGTTTGATTTGTTCAAACGGAGTTATTATTTCCGTTGAGATCGTTTCGCCAACATAAAGATCCTTTAACCCAACTATTGCGCCAATGTTTCCGGCGCTTACATGTTCTGCTTGAACTCTATCAGGACCCATATAAATTGCAATTTGCTGAACTTTTGAAAATTGTTTTTTTGAAGATATATACACTTGGTCTCCTTTTTTTATTGTGCCTGAGAATAATCTTACTACTCCAACTTCACCAGCATGCTCATCATAAACTACTCCAAAGCAAATGCCGACTATTTTACCTTTGGCATCGCACATACTCATTTCTTTTCCAATTTCTGAAGTGATATCGCCTTTCCAAAGAATAGGAATTCTATACGCTTGGGCCTTGGTTGGACTTGGTAAATGAGTTATAACCATTTCAAGAAGTACTTCGTCCAAAGGCGATTTTTCTATGAGGAATTTGTGTTCGCTTAATTGCACTTTATTTATTATATCCTTGAATGTAATATTGAATCTCTTCATTGATGATATGCTGACTGCCCATTTGTTGTATGCACTTCCGAACGCAATATTTCCTTTATTCACATCTATAGTCCACTCGCTTATAAACTCTTTTGGAGCATTTGCAATGATTATTTTATTTATTCCGGCAAGAATTTTCATAAATCTTTGTTGCATTGATTGTGGATCCAATTTAAGTTCGTTGATAAGGCGATCAACTTTATTGATGAATACGGTCGGTTGCGCGCGTTCTTTTATCGCTTGTCTTAACACAGCTTCGGTTTGCGGCATTATTCCTTCCACAGCGTCAATTACCAGAACTACGCCATCTACCGCTCTTAACGCTCTTGTAACATGTCCTCCAAAATCTACATGACCGGGCGTATCAATTAAATTAATGAGATAATCTTTTCCCTGAAACTGAAATCCAAGCGAAATATTTGCGGACTTAATAGTAATGCCACGCGCTTGTTCTTGTTCATCAAAATCCATAACGCGTTGTTCGCCTGCGAGCTCTTTTGAAATAAGTCCCGCTCTCGCAATAAGCGAATCCGTGAGCGTAGATTTTCCATGATCAACATGCGCAATAATGGCTATATTGCGCACATTACTCAAATGATCCATAAGTTTTTGCACTTCTTCAACTACAAATTCTTTTCGTACCATAAAATCACTGAACAACGCGCTAAATCTTTATTTTCGCTTCTTGCTCTACCTTGCGCTTCTTGCCATTCTCTCCATTTCATCTCTTTTTCTCATAGCATAACTAGAATGCAGATCTCCTTTTGCAGTTGAGAGTATTTCATTCGCTAACGCAATATCCAAAGCTTTGTTTTTATTAAAGCTTCCCATTATCGCAGCGAGCGTGATATTGCGTAACGCGAGATCAAGTCTGCGCGTCCCGGAAATATCTGTGGCAACTTGATAACTTACTCCACCCAACGCTACTCTGGTTACATCCTCGCGCGGTGCTGAATTTTGGAGTGCCTTTATTAGCACCTGTATCGGATTTTCGTTTGTCTGTTTCGCGATAATATCAAACGCGTTTTCAACCAAGCGAAGCGCCTTAATCTTTTTACCCTGCATTTTTCCTCCAGTACGGATAACCTTTCCACCTGTTTTTTCTCCTGTTCCACCTCTCATAAGTTTGTTTGCGAGTCGTTCCACAATATTTATTTTTTGTTTTGCGAATGGTTTTTTTGCATGTCTTCCATGGCTATGCGGAACATTTATCGGTTTAAGCGAAATTGTTTGTTTAAGCGACAGGTCTGTTATTTCAATTCCATCTGTTTCATATTTTCCAAAAATTTTCATCACATTACCTCTTACTTTTTACTTTTTCAGATTATCTTTTTAGCCCTTTTATCCATCTTATGTTATCTTCTAAATCATTTCCTGAGTCATCTTCTAAGTTATCTTCTTGGTTTTTCCTTTCTCTTTTTTCTAAGCATTTGTAAATCAACTCCGTTTACTGCGATAACTTTGTATCTGACGCCTGGGACAGAGCCCATTTGACCGCGTTGCGAACCTCCCATACCTGCTATAAGCACTTCATCATGCTCATCTATATAAGTAATAGCCTTTTCCCGCGTTGCGTGTGCGGTAACTGTTTTACCATTTTTAACCAACTGAACTTTGACGCATTTAATAAGACCAGAATGCGGCTGTTTTTGCTCTAGAATTACTTTTTCAAGTACAATTCCTTTTGCCATTGGCGAGCCTTCAAGCGGATCAAATTTGGATTTAAGTTTTAGTGCTCTTCTTTTCCACCGTTTAGATAACCATCTATAAAGCTTTCTTTTTCTCTTAAGATTTCTGCCAGCATATTCTCCATTTCCCATTGTTTCACCTAAATTTCTACTGTCTAAAGACCATAGAAATTTACAATTTACTATTTTATTATTATACTATGGATACCATACTATAATACTATTATTTTAACATTTAATATTCTAAAAATATTTAAAATGTAGATTGTAGAAAATATAAATATATATCTAGTTTAATAATTATTGTGTTTACTATATTTATATTATATCAAAATTCAATAAAAAACTAGAAAGTAATTACCATGGAAATGACAAATAAAACAATAATAATATTAATACTAATTTTGATCGCAGTTTTTACTGTAATTTATTTCGTTCAAAATTGGATTGGTAATTTGCCTTCCGCTGTTTGTTATGATTCCGATGACGGGAGAGATTACTCTGTAAAGGGAATTGTTACTTATGGTTTGGAAAGTAAAACAGATACGTGTGCATATTGTACTGGTCTGTGTATACGTGGAAGTGATAGAAAATGCAAAAGTTCTTGTGGAGCAGTAGTAGAATATTATTGCGAAAACAACAAAATTAAATCTAAGACTTACGTCTGTGGAAATGGAAGTACTTGTAAAGATGGGGCTTGCATTTTTGTTACATCAAACACAAAACCTCAAAACACAAAACCTTCGTGTGGCAATGGGATTTGTGAGCAGGGAGAAACAATACAAACGTGTCCCGATGATTGTGCAACGCTTTCCTGTGTCTCACTTCCTGAAGAATGGGGGATTCACGGTTTTAACAAATGCACCTTTACCAGTGGCTCTACTTCTGAATGGCCAATTTTAACCAGGTACAATTCCGCTACGGATAGCTATGATCCGTATGGTTTTGATGTGGATCCTCATTGCCAGTTTCCTTTCTGTAATGAAAAAAGCACAAAAATCGATTATAATGAATATGCGTTTGAGATTACGGCAGATTACGCTCCAACTCCAGATGATGTAAAAAGAGTAATCGCTTTCATCGAATCACTTGGTTATAAAGTTGATATTTACAATGATGTTAGTGGTGTGATTAGCGACGGTTCAAATCCTAATGTCCAGATTGTTAATAATTTTAGAACAGGGTTGGGCACTACTAATGTCGGGAATACGAAAAATAGCTTGGCTCATTTTATCTTTCCTCCAAATTTCTCAAAAAAAGATAAATTACCGATTTTAGTTAATAATTTGGGATCTGGTTCTACACCAATTCGTTTTCTTTATAAAGAATTCGGTAAAGAATTCGGGGTCTCGCTTTTACTTGAAGTTGTAGCCAAATCTAAAGAAGCGGGTAGAACTGGCATTATTGGCGTTATTCCTGCTGCAGGAGGACAGGGCTCGCAGGGTCATAATGAAGAATCGCTCGATGCCTTTGCTGAAACAATCACATATCTTAAACAAAACTTCAATGCTGATAATAATAAAATTATTATGTTTGGTAGCTCTCGTGGAGGCGGAACTACCTTAATCAGAACCGCTAATCCTAAGGGACATGATTATAATGTTACTGCATTATTCCCTACTGCTCCACCAACTGCTGTTGGAAGTATGGCATCATTAGAGTCTGTTAATATTATTGCAATAGACCATTATTACCAAATGTTTAATGGTTGGTTGTATTATCCAAACTATACCGCAACCAAGAACGCTTGGAAATATAATTCAAAATATCCACCGCATACTCTTCAGGCGAGCGCGTGTAAGCCATTATTTAATGTTACTAATATAGATGAAGCGGATGCAAGATCAGCAATTGGCTATGCCGATTATCAACATTTTGGTGGAAAATATATAGTCCTTAGCTACGGGACACATGATTATGTAATTCCTTATCACCTTTCAATTAAATTTGATGAGGCTTTGAGAAAAGCAGATATCCCTCATAAAACATGTATTTTTCTTAAAGAAGGCCATGGTGACGGTAGTAAAAGATGTATGAAGGAGGAGCTGGAAAAATATGTTTTAGATTATTTGACAAAAGGGATAAGTCCTCAATTACCAAATGGTCGTTATTATTATGTTGCTAATATTACAAAACATACTTCAGAATCTGCTTTTTACATGGGAAATGAAAATGAAGGCATTACACTTCCTTTTACAGCAATTATCCCGGCTAGTTTAGACAGTAAAATAGATTTTGCTGGATATCAAAATGAATACATTGGTAAGCAACAACCAGCAGATCTTATTTTGGTTGGAGCAAAAGGAAAATCCTTCAAAGTTCAGCTTTTGGATGCGAATCATAATTTTTTAAAAGAGTGGAGCGGTATTTTTGGTCAGAACACTAGTGGTGAAGAGTACCATGTTATCAAAAGTATTCAATTTGAGTGTCCAGATACTTGTGATTATTACTGGAAATTTTGGTTTGATGGTAAGGAAATCAGTCCTTATAATACCCCCTTTGCTGATAACTCGGGAAAGCCAAAAGAGGCTATTACTAAAGTAACCACCTGGCAGCCATATATTGATGAAGTGGTAAAGTATTTAGGCTGGGAAAATCTACTTATGGGTATAACCAGCATACCTACGTGTGGAAATCATATCCGCGAGCAATGGGAAAACGAATTAATTTGTCCTGAAGATTTCACCTAAACAAGGGATTAAAATAAAACAATTTATAAAAAATGGCCCATTCTTTCTTTTTTTGTTTTTAGATAATTTTTGTTGTGTTTGTTTGGTTTCATTACCAATGGAATTCGTTCAACAATTTCAATACCGTTCTTCTCAAGTCCTTCAATTTTTTTTGGATTGTTTGTAATCAGTTTTATTCGCCTTATTCCCATTTTTTTTAGTATTCTTGAAGCAATACTATACGTCCGCATATCGCTTTTAAATCCAAGTTGATGATTCGCTTCAACCGTATCAAATCCTTTATCTTGCAATTTATAGGTCTTAATTTTGTTCGCAAGTCCAATTCCTCGTCCTTCTTGATCAAGATAAAGAATTATTCCTGCGCCTTCCTTTTTTATTATTTCAATCGATTTTTTTAATTGTTCACCACAATCGCACCTAAGCGACTGAAAAACATCACCGGTTGTACACCGCGAATGTATTCTGACCAACACTGGCAACGTATTTCTTATTTCCTTATATATAAGCAGAAGATTTCCATCTTTATCTGCATTTAAAATAAAATTTCCAAACTTCGTAGGAAAAAACATACCTTTCATTTCTAACAAACCATTGTTTCATCTTAAAGGGCGTATCTCAATTATATTATTTGCATAAGTTATCTATCAAAAGTTATCTATCAAGGGATTTAAAATAATAACATGTTTTCGTGGCTGTCGATAACAAAGATTTTTGTCATTTATGGAAGATTGAGTAATTTCAATGTTATTAATTTCTGGAAAGTTGGTTTTATATATTATGTCTATGAAGTCATTTAGTCGAAAATAATTAGCTAAGCATAAAAATGTTACTTTATGATGTAAAATAGTAATATTAGCGTAATACTCATATCTATTATTGTTGTACGTATTTGACGAAAATCGTATATTGGTACAGGTTATATTTTGTAATATATTGCAAGAGTTTATAAATATTCCGTAAATGATTTCACCATCTTCACGGCAGCTCGAACAGCCCTTTGTGCATAATCTTTTTTTCTTTCTTCTGCTTGTTTTTCGTCAGCGATAGTTATTATTCCAAGGCTTATTGGTTTGTTGTTTTGAAGAGAAAGTTCCATTATTTTCTGTACAGCGGATTTTGCTATAATTCTATCATGCATTGTTTCGCCCTTTTTCACGTATCCAAGCGTCACAACCGCATCAATTTTTTTTTCGCAAAGAAGTTTTTTTACGCCAAGTGGAATTTCAAACACACCTGGCACTCTTATTATTGAATGCACCACTGCTTTTTCGTTTTTTGCTTCTTCAAGTGCAAAGTCAAGCATTGCATTTGTGAATGTATTGTTGAATTCGCCTACAACTATGCCAAGAACAATCGGCCTTTCAATCAGACTTATTTCGCCTTCATCTTCTCGCCCTTGACGTATTCCTTTTCCAGCATATTGTATTAATTCGCCTGGATTTGTCGCTAATAAAATCGCGTTGTGCGCGTGTTTTCGCACTCTATTCTCGCAAATTATATAGAATTCTTCCTCGCTCCACGCTTCATTTTCATGCACGAATACCTCTATTATGTGTTTGTTTGTCATGAGTTTGGTATTCATTATTCCAAGCGAAGCTTCGTGTGCACATTGAGTATCTATTGTCGCACCTCCAACCATTCCGAGCGCCAAACATATATCGCACCCAGAATCAAGAAGTTTTTTGCATTCTGGAGGCAAATCCTTTACTCCAGGAACAGTGGTTCTAATAATTTCCACATCTGGATAATTATTTTTTGTTTTCTTTGTTTTCTTTGTTTTTTTTATTTCATCTATCGCAATTGCGCCCATATTCACGCGCGAGAACATCGTGTCCACAATCCCGATTTTTACTTTATTTTTTACCATAGATATCACTTCCTTTGATAAATGGAATATTGTTTTGTTTTGCGTATTTCATTGCTTGTTTTTTTGTGAGTGCGTTGCCTCTTCCGAGCATTTCGCACATTACTATTGTTTCGCTCATTCCTGCGAGTTCGCTAAACTTCAGACCAATTTCTGTATGACCGCGGCGATTTTCAATTCCTCTTCCAATAAGAAGAAAAACATGGCCAGGACTATAAAAGTTTTTTTCAAATTCTTTTTTTTTGTTTGCGTTTTTGTTTGCGTGCTCCTTGTTTACACTTTCTACAACTTTTGCGAATTCACGTATAGTCAACGCTCTATCATTGTCTGTTATTCCTGTGAATACTCTTTTATGATTTATTGCAATAGAAAATGCTGGTTCGTCACCGTAAGCAGTCTTTATGCATATTATCCGAGTCATTCCATAAGCTTTCATAATTTCGCTTATAAATCTAAGCCCGATTTGTTCTGCAAGCGTCTTTCCCACTGCCATACAAATAAGTCCGCCAGCATCTTTCCTAAGCGTTTCTATTTTCTCTGGAGTAACAAACTTTGGATGAAACACCAAGTCTGCTTCACCCTCTCGTTTATCATCATCATAAATGACTATGAAATTTCCATTTCTAAACTTATTCAATGCGTTTTCCAATATTTTTCTCATGCATCTAATCAGCACGATTAACTATTTATAAATATTGACTGTATAAATATTGACTGCAATATAAACAGTCGATATGAACGGCTGATGTAAATATACCGATCCACTAAAAAAACGTGGATCGCATATACTCATAAACCTTCACGGCCTAAAGGCCGTAGCTTCCTTAAAATGATAAAATGACAATGCAAAGGCATATTTGCCTTTAGGGGAAGCCGTAGGAAAGGAAGCCCGGTTCTCATCCTAAGGCACAAACGCCTTAGGCTTCCGAACCGTGGAGGTTTACCAATCGAGATAAAACCTAAAAAACAAAACCGGAAAAACTTAGTTGGTTGAGTATAGCATTGAATATTGGTGATTTTATAAAAAAATATGAAGATTTGCTTGATGCTGCGTATAAAAGTATTCCTAAAGAGCTTTATAGCGGCTCACGATTTGAAATTATGAAATTGGAATCATTTACCGAAGGTACAAAAACTATAGTCAAGAATTTTGGTCAAGCAATGGATACGATAAGGCGCGATCGCAAAGATGTGATGAAATTCCTTTCCAAAGAACTTGCTGTTCCAATTAATAGCGACGGTGATAGACTTATCTTACAAAGAAAATTCTTTGGCGACCTAATAAACAAAAAATTTGAAGATTATGTCAATCTTTACGTATTATGTAAGCAATGTAAAAAACCAGATACTCATATAGAAGAGATAGGACACGGTGTTAAAAACATAATTTGCGAAGCGTGTGGTGCAAGACATTCGATTAAGTGATATTATGCGGAATAATAAGTCATCATCGCCATCAGGGGATGTGCCACAATTTAGGATAAGATTACCAAAAGGAAATGAAGTCTTTGGAGTAGTAATTGGATTAGTAGGTGGCAGCAGAACAATTGTTGCATGTAAAGATGGGAAAGAACGCAATTGCCGCATTCCAGGTAGATTGAAAAATGATATTTGGGTTAGAGATGGAGATATAGTAATTGTGCAACCTTGGGATATAGAAAGTGATAAAAAAGGCGATATTATTTGGAGGTATACTCCCCTCCAAGCAAAAATGCTTACCGAAAAAGGATTGATAAGAAATTAAAAAATCTAAAAATGCGATTGCCGGGACTCCCCACGTATTCTTTTCTTCTTTTAAAAAGGAAAAGGGGTCTGGTTCGGACCCGGGTCCCAAGCTTGGAAGGCTTGCATCCTACCACTAGACTACAATCGCATAAAAATTTTATATATCTAATATTATGTTTAGTATATATCCACTTTTGTGTATGATTTATCTATATTGTTGTAACAATTTTTTCTATACTACCCCCTACCTGTTTTATTTTTTCCTCTGCTTTTTTACTCCAGCAAAGTGCACGAATATTTAATGGAATTGATAATACGCCAGAACCTAAGATTTTTCCTTTAAATACAAACACTTCTTTTCCATCTTTTTTTTCGATCGTCCCTTTTTTCACCATATTTTCTATCTCAAAAATATTTATTGTGTGCATATCCTTTTTTGTCGGATTAACGAACCCGCGATTTCCAAAATAATTGGGAGCAAATTTTACAGTCCAAGTTTTTTTATGTTTGTTTAGTCCCGCATGACCAACACCGCCACGGTTTCCACTACCCCTTCTATTTTTAACATTACCACAACCATGCGTTCTGCGGCCGCGATATTTTTTTGCTCGTTTTTCTTTTCGTTTTGTCATTATTATCACATTTATCATGTCATTCTTTTTATAAGAGGCGAAATATCTGGTCTCGCACCAAGATCGCCTTTTGGATAAGGTTGTTTTATGTCTTTATACCCTTTGCGCGGAGGTTTGAGCGCAAAAACAGGCGTTGCGAATTCGCTTACTTTCGCACCATCCATAATTTTCTTCGTAATGTCCACTATTTCGTCATTATTCAAAATTTCTGAAAGTCTTTTTGCGCCTTTTTTGCCCTTTTTATAAAGTAAGCGCTCAAGCGCGTTGTTGTCTATTTGACCGAACGTTACATAATCCTTCACAAGATTAAGCATTCCGCGTACATAGCAAGAGTTTTCCATTACAACGCAATGATTTGGTTTGCGAAGTCGGAGAAGTTCAAGGGTTTTTTTAATTTTAGGTTCTATGTTCCGCTTTCCGCGTATCCGAATAATCGCGATTTTTGATTTATCAGAAAACTTAATTTTCACTTTTATCACCAAAATTCAAGGAATTCAAGATATGGGAATTCAAGGCATACGCGAAAGCTCTGTTTGAACATTTGCTGCTCTTATAGGATGCGGTTTCGCTATTGAAATATTCTCAAGCGCATTTATTGTTGCCATCACGGTATTATAAACATTGTTTGTGTTTCCACTTGTTGTACTCCATACATCTTTTATTCCTGCAATTGAAAGAACTTTTTTTACAGTTGTATTAGACACAAGACCAAGCCCTTTTGGTGCTGGTTTAAGCACCACAATTGTACTTCCTTCTTTACCTTGCGTAGCTTCTGGGATTGAATGCTGCACACAACATTTACATTCCCATGAACCACAACCCATTTTAACCGAAATCATTTTTTTCTTTGCTTCTTTTATCGCATAATCTATTGAATATTTAATTTCTTCGGATTTTCCAACTCCAATACCAACATGTCCATTTCTATCTCCAACTGCAACAACAACACGGAACTGAATTTTTCTCCCAGAATCGGTTACGCGTTGAGTGCTTTTAATAAGTAATGTTTCGGCTTCAAGATTAGTAAGTAAAATATCTACTATCTCTGATTCAAGGATTGGTTTTCCAAGATCCGATATTTGTTCAAAGGTTGTTATTTCTCCGCTTTTAACCATTTCACCTATTTTAGTTTTTGGGTCCCAATTTTCTTTATTAGCGATACTTACTTTTTCACTCATAAGATCACTTCGCCTCAAATTTTTTCTTTGTTGCTTCAAATATGTCTTTCATTCCTTTTAAATGGATGAGATGAGAGCCACTCAATCTATCTGAAATAATTTTTGATTCATCAAACGGAATATTTATTCCGCCATCTATCGCACCTTTTACAGCAGCAAAAATTACAGCTCCTTTTGAAGGAGTATTGTTTATATCTGCAATCGCAGCTGTTATTCCATATTTGATTTTTGCTTGTTTGGCGGCATAAAACCCTGCAAGATAAGCGGTAGGAGTATTGCATTTTGCAGGAAAATCCGCAATTCTTTTAAGTAATGATGAATGCATATTGTATAATATCTTATCCCCATTTTTGGAATATTGTACAAACTGAATAACAAATCCAGTATTAGTACGCCTGATCACCATCCGAATTTTTCCACTTTTTATCAGCGCAAGCCTTTTTGCATAATTAGTTTTTCCTTCGCGGGTTCTTCGAAATGGCATCACAAATGTAGTTTTTACTTTCATTTAATCATCTTTTTAATTATCTGTTTTTTTGTTTTTTTACTTCTTTAAATCGCCTTTAATTGTTCTTAATTATTTTTAATTGTTTTTTCTATGTATAAATTGTTTTCCTTGAGGAACATCAACAACGCTTTTTTTCCTTTAAATGAACCGCCCTTTATTCTGAGATATATTTTACGTTTATCCTTTTTGTCAACATTACCTTCTGAAACAAGTTTAGAAAGATATTTTCTTTGTGCTCTTATATTGTTCATCCATTTTTTCTTTTTTGGCGTGCGCGCATTCATGCTTCCTTTTCGCGAACCAATAAGTTTCTTTTTTCTTTTATTTCTAACTTTAAATCCTGCACATTGCTTGATATAAATTACTTTGTCTTTTATAAGGCCCTTTACATCTGCCCGCGTAAGCGCTTTTTTCGCCCTTTCCAATTCTTCAGATTTTATTTTTATTTTGTTTTCGCCAACATCAAGAATTTCGGACGCGAGTCTTCTTATTGTTGAAAGCATGAATCAATCACCTAAATTATTTAGATTATTCTAATTGAGAATCGTTTAGGTTGAGAACCCTGATTTTCATTTTATCTGCCATTTTTTTCAGTTCGTTTCGCTTCTTTTTTCCAACTCCTTTTGCAATACGCGCCACGTTATTCGCGCTTACTTTGTTTTTGAGTTCATCCGCGTTATGAATAAGTACTTCGAACAAACCGCATGGGTGGATTCCGCGTACCTCTGAACGATTTTTGTATCCTATGCGTGGACTTGCGCCTGCAAACGAACATCTTATTCTTTTTTTGTTGTCAATACCCCTTGGTTTTCTCCATCTTGGTTTAACTCGCTTTTTAAATCCTGCATTGAGGACATTAAATTTTGGTTTTGATTTTTTTCGTGCGAGTTTTTGTTTTAGCATTTTATTCACCAATTCATTCATCAATAATTATATAATTTCATATTTCATATATTCCATCCTGAAATATTCGGCAATCTTTATTTCTTACGCGTAGCGCGCGTTTGAAATTTGCTATTGTCTGGCCAAGCGCTTCTTTATCTGGACTAGAAATAATTACTTCCTGCCCTTTTACATCTATTTTTGTTTTCCCAATTATTTTTGATGTACGCGGAAGTTTTTCCCCCATAAGATTTTTTATATTGATACTATTTCCCTTTATCTCCAATGTAAATGGAAAGTGCGCATAAATAAGTTTGAATTTTCTTGAATACCCATGTTGTACACCGTTTATCATATTTTTGATATGCGCTTCCAATGTTTTTTTGATTGCTTTACTACGACTCTCAATCTTTAGCTGGTTTCCATCCATGGTTATTTCGCTTTCAGATATTTTAAAGCGTTTTTCAACTTCACCATTCGGACCCTTTATTTTCACTAATCCGTCCGTAATAATTATTATAATTCCATCCGGTATCTCCATTCTAATCACCACACAACATCATCCTAAAAGCCATGGAATTTACTTTTACTAATATTTACTTCTACTAATAGATATAGGCGATCAATCTTCCTCCTATTCCAAACTCTTGCGCTACAGTATTTGTAATTATTCCATTTGATGTTGAAACGATTATTACTCCTATGTTATATGCAGGGAGAAATTGTTGCTCAAATTTCTGCCATTCGTTTTTCTTTACCGAGATGCGCGGTTTGATCACTCCTGCCTCATTAATTTTTCCTGCTAATTCAACTTCGTATTTATTACCTCTTCCGTTTTCTATAAATTGATAAGATACTATATAACCTTCATTTTTGAGAATATCAAGTATTTTACCTATTATCTTAGATGCTTTAAATGTACAATATTTTTGTCCAGCGATTTCATGCGTTTTCATTGTATTAAGCGCATCAGCAACTATGTCCAATTTATCACCCTTAATATTTCCTTAATATTTTCTAAAATTAATGTATTCCGCAACTTCACGAAAGCATCTCCTGCATACAAAAAGAGCATATTTTCTTATCAATGCACGTGCATTACCGCATACTTTGCATTTTCTTATACCCCTTGCCTTGAACTTTTCTTCAAACCGAACATTTGTCATTTTATTGCACCTCGTCCTCTACCTTTGCATTGAGATAAGTTTTTGTGAAGTTAATTGCTTCTTCTTTAGTTATAAATTGTACCTTTGGGATTTTTGAAGCGCGTTTCATTCGATCTCTGATCCGTTGGCCTTTTCTTTTGAGCGTAACACATACATCAAACCCAAACACTCCTACCTTTGGATCATATTTTGCTTTAGGAAAATCTATGCATTCTTTTACTCCAAATGCAAAATTGCCATTTTTATCAAAATTAGTTTTGTTGATTTTCCTTTTTATAGAATCCAATGCTTTGTTCAGGAAATCAAGTGCGATTGCTCCTCTAAGCGTAGTTTTAAGTCCTATTGGTAGTCCGACTCTAAGCTTAAATACTGGATTTCTTTTTTTTGCTTTGGTTTCTATAAATTTTTTACCAATTAATTTTTCCATAAATGTTTTTATTCCATCCAATCTCTCTCCCGGAGAACCTACCCCAATATTTATTGTAACTTTCTCTAAAACAATCTGTCTCATTGGATTTGTCAAGTTAATTGGATTATCTTCTTTAGTCATTAAGACGCACCTTTATTTTCGGATTGTGTTTTGTTTTCTGTCTGTGTTTTGTCTTCGGACTGAAGTAATGAATAATCATGATAAAACTCGTTGATTACCATTAGATATTTTGCCGCTGTAATAAATTCTTCTTTGCCCTTTAGTTTTGCTTCTTGCCCACCACTGCCCTCTTTTCTTTCAACTAGTGATTCAAGATTTGCGATGCTACCGATGTGTTTTCCCTCTGTAACAAGACATTTCGCACCTTTTTCAAATTTAAGAATATTATCAATTTTTTGTTCAGGAACCGTTATTATTATACTATCACCAACACAAATATTATTATCCGCAATAATGTTTCTTCCGTCATGAAGCGTAATATTAATTTTTCCTTTTTTTATTACATGTTTTTTTACTATCTTCCCGATTTTACTATTCACATGTTTGGTTTCTACCGGTATTAACTGGCCTTTTGTATTAAGTACTATTTGATATGCTTTACCTACCTTTGGGAAAAAAATTAAATCCATCAAACCGATTGGAAATCGTTCATCTTTTCTTATTACATTATCTACGAATACTTGTTTTGCGTTCAAAACTTTGCGAGTCTCTGAAGCACTTTTTGTTATACAAAGCACATCTCTTATAAGAACGCCGAGCGGAATTGCTTTCGCTTTTGGATGCGTACCTGGATTTGTACTCATGATAAATTTGTATTCTTTTTTATTATATATTGGAATCGCTTTTGGAATCGCGAGTCTTTTTGTATGAGATGTTTCTCCTTTTTTAGCCATTTTTCCACCCGCTCATTAGCTGTATTTATTATATTTTTGTGTTATATTTTTGGCGCTTCACCATCGTCCACCGTCGTCGTTTGTTCGCCGAATTTCTTTTTTCTATCCTTTGTCATATTAAGTTCAATAAGCATAAGATTAGACGGCTGAAAGGGAATTAATTTTTCTGTTCCCTTCGCGTTTTTTCTTGAAATTCCTTCCAAATAAACCAAGCGTTTTACATAACTTATTTTTGCAATTTTGCTTGTTTTATTTCTATGAATACCGCGCATTATCTTTACACTATCGCCTTTGTTTGCGAGTAGCGCGCGTGTCTTTATGTTGAGCTTATTTCTAAGTTCCTTTGAGGTATGTACATGCATAAGATTTTTGCGCGTGTGCAATTTTGCGCTGTAAAATTTTTTTCTTTCGCTATCTCTTTTCATTATATCACCGCGGATGCGATTGCCGAAACTTTTGGATATCTATTTATAATCTCTTTCGCAACCACTCCTTTGATTTCCGTTCCGACAGGAAGTCCATCTTCGGTAATAAGCACTGCTGCGTTGTCTTCAAACTGAACGGTATTTCCATTACAGCGTTTGAACGGCATTTTCTGCCTTATTATAAGCGCTCTTACTACTTTTTTTATCATTTCTGGTTTTCCTTTTTTTACCGATGCGATTATCACGTCTCCGATCCCTGCCGCTGGATAACGATTTCTCACTCCGCGTAGATTAAGCACATTTATAATTTCTATTTCTTTTGCGCCACTGTTATCATGGCATATAATTTTGCTACCAACCTGCAAGCCGCGCGTTATTGATGCTCCAAGCCCTTTCATCTTTAATCACCAATTATCTTACTAATCTCATTATTTACTATCATCTCATTATTATCTCACTATTATCTTTATCTTGAGATTATTTTATTATACTCATTATGATCCATGCCTTTGTTTTACTCATCTTTTTTGTTTCGCCTATCTCAACCACATCTCCTATTTTTGCATTTATGCAGGATGGGTTGTGTACAACTATCCTACTGCGCTCCTTAGAAATTCTATTATACTTTGGCATGATATTTGAAATGTTTCTTTCCACAATTGCTGTTCTTTTTCCTTTATCGCTTACAACAATTCCTTTAGTTCTTCTTCCTCTTATCTTAAGTCCTGCGTGCTTAAAACAATTTTTGTCATCACATTTTTCTTCCATATTTTCCATCACCAAACATTTGGGTTTTAAATTATATACGCAACCAACTAAGTTTTTCCGGTTTGTTTTTTAGGTTTTATCTCGATGGGTTGCGTATATGCGATCCACGTTTTTTTAGTGGATCGGTATATTCTCTATTATAAACATTGATACACATTATTCTAGTTGTGCGTAATTATACGTAATTTCAATAATTCTGATTTCTTTGCTTACAATTTTTTTTCCTTTTTTCAGTAAATTCAATATTTAGCAAAGGTATCAGAATTTAAATATCGCGTCTAGAAAAGTATTATTTTTCTTTTAGATAAAATGTATTGTATGGATGTAAGGATTTAAAAGGATTTGTTTCAGTTATTTTATTCAGGCTCAGGCCACGGTAGCTCAGCTGGGAGAGCATTCGGCTGAAGAATTCGATTTCAAAACAAGAAACCTGAAACTGAAAATTCAGTTACCGAAGGGTCGTTGGTTCAAGTCCGACCCGTGGCAATAAGCGTTTTTAGTTTCCTGCTTTTCTGCTTTTAGTTTTCAATATCTTCAAAATCTAACGAGTGTAACGAGTGTAATTGGAGGGGGAGTCGGGAGGAACACAAGAACCTGAGGGGGAACGCCAACTTAATACATAATAAGTTCCCCCTTGGGTTTGTGAAGGTTCAAGTCCGACCCGTGGCAATAATCCTTGGGCTGACATTTATATTCCGCAATTACGTGGTGTTTAGCTCCTGAAGGACTAAGTTCGCTCGCCATAAGATAAAAATTTTCAACTTTAAAATCGCCAAATTTCCATTTCTGATATTTTTCAAAAAACTGCTTCATGTCCATTTTTTTAATTCGCGCGAGCGTGATATGTCCAACGAACTGTTCTGAAGGAAATTCTGGCAATGCTTTGTTTATTTCATTCGCAAATTCAACGAGTTCTTGCGTTTTGCATCTCGCCCATATTACACGTGCATGCTGCTTGTTTGGAAACGCGCCTATGCCTTCTATAGCAACATTAAATGCAGGATACTCAACCGTGCGCAATTGCTGCTCTATTTTCTGAATTTTTTTGGAGTCGACTTCGCCTAAAAATTTTATTGTGATGTGGATATTTTCATTATTAACTACGGTTACCTTAGCTCCTCCACTTGTCGCTTTAGCTACTCCATTTATTGTTTTATCTCCTAAAGGTTTTCCTAAAAGTTCGCATTGCACACTATAGATCGCACGCTTTATCCATACCGGAACGCCAACAGAAACGAAAAATCGCATAATTCAATTTATAATATATTCTGTTTTATATTTATATTTGTATTTTTATTTGTATTTTTATTTACATCTGTTCGGTTTTTTCTATGATAATTGTAGTTTCTGGTTTTCGCGGTTCTGGTAAAACACTCTTTGGTAAAATAGCAAAGAAAATGAAATGTGCTGTTTTTGAGATGAGTGAACCAGTTTTTGCATTAATGAAAGAATTAAAAATGAAAATAAACAATGAAAACGTACGCAATTTTGCAACTGATTTTAGGGAAAGCGGAGGAATGGATGCAGTTGCAAAACTTATTCTTCCAAAGATAAAGAGTACATACCAAGAACATAAAGGAGAACGAAATATTGTAATAATCGGTGCAAGATGTATAGAAGAAGTTGAAATTTTCCGCTTAGTTGATTGCGTATTAACAATCGCAATAATCAGCGACGAAAAAATCAGGTTCGCGCGTATAAAAAAAAGAGGAAATCTCAGCGATCCGGACGAATTAAAGAATTTCAGATGGGCAGACCAAGTTGAAGTGAAATGGGGATTAAAAAAACTTGTTGATGAATCAGAGATGAAGATAGAGAATAACAGAACCGTAGAAGAATTTGTGGAAAAGGTAAAATCAATATTAGCTTCTAAATTGTACCACCCAAGTAAATAATCCAATGTTTTTTGCTAACTCTGTACTTTTCACGTACTGCTAAAGTATCGTCAAAGTACTGTTAATGAACAAACACGCATTATGGCGTATTATGAATTTGCAAAGGTTAGGCATAGAAAAACATTTATATATGAAGTGGTAATATGTATATATAACTGTACATAACAATTAGAGTTGTGGAAAAATGCATATCATTCACAAACATACTACGCTATCAACCATTAATTGCCCGATATCGCAGCTTAGCCAGCGGTTTAAAGGCAAAACTTTGCGCGAAAAATACATAACTTGTTTCGATCCTATATTTGTCGAGCCGCTAAACCATAAATACAAGGATCACAAAGATGATGAAAAAATTAATATTTTATTCAAAGCAATTGAGCTGTTAAATTATGCTGACTGTATAAATTGCCAAAATAATAAAAAAATTTATGATTTTGTACTCGAAGCAATTAAAATGCTTGTCGAATTAAAAGAATATCGCCTCTTGGATTTTATTTTTAGAATTAGTCGAAATCGAGATATACGAACAACGATAGCCAACGAATACGCTAAGCGGTTTGAGGAGTTTACTCCTAAGTTTACTCATAAAGACTTAGATATCTTAAGTATCTTGACCATTGTTGCTATATCAGCAGATAATGAACAAATTGCACTTCTAGCAGTTCGAAAAATTGGTGATATTGAAAAGAAATGCAGTAATTTAGTAGAGATTCAGCGTAAGTCAAAATATCTATCGGTAATGCAGAAAGCAGGCAAAATTATAGACTCTTACAGTTGTTATCTTCGCTAAAATTACAAAGTAATTTTATCTCCGCGCTTCGGTGCGATCGCGTTGTAGCCCATTTCTTTGAGTTCAGTGGCAAAGTTTTCAGAGCATTCTTTATCTCCATGCACGCAGATAATTTTATCCGGATTGGTTTCGTTTATAAGATTCATTAAGTCGCTTCTTCCTGCATGTGCTGAAAAATCAAAATATTCAATCGGAAGTTCAACTTCAAGCAGATTGTTGTCAACACGAAGTTGTCCTCTGTTTTGCAAAAGCCAGCCGTTTGTACCTTCTATACAATAGCCGGAGAAAATTATTTTAGACTTGCGGTTGAGATAATTTATATAATTCAATACCGGACCGCCTTCCATCATTCCTGCTGTTGAAATTATTACGCTTCCTCCGGCGTTTGCGTTCTTTCTATCCCGAATACTTTCAACAAACGTAATCGTTTCAACATCTTTAATAAATTCTTCTGGATCGTTAAGATATTTTTTATATTTCATGTATACGCGCGTCACTTCTTTTGACATTCCATCTAGATAGATAGGTATGTCTTTGTGATGCGCTCTGATTATTCTTATGAGTTCCTGGCTTCGTCCAACCGCAAATGCAGGGCATAAAACAGTGCCTCCTTGACCGACAGTTTCACGAATTTCATCTGCAAATCTTTTTTCAAGGTTGTGCCTTTCAGGATGCTCTCTATTTGCGTAAGTACTTTCCAATATAAGCGCGTCCACTTTTTCTTTTATTGGCTTTGCGCCAGAGTGCAATCTGGTCTTTTCTTTTTTGAAATCACCGCTATAAAGAATACGTTTTTTGTTGTATTTGATATCTATCATTGCTGCGCCTGATATATGCCCTGCATCATGAAACTCAAATAATGTTTCGCCAACGCTAACCCAATGTTCATACATGAGCGGATGCCAACACTTAAGGGCTTTCTTATAATGCGAATTGCTCCATTGAAGTTCTTTTTTTTGTATTTTCATGCTGTCTTTCCATAGAATATCCGCTATGTCATAAGTTGGAGGCGTACCGTACCATGGAATTTTTGAAAAGGTATAAATATTTGGTACAAATCCAGCGTGATCCAAATGCGCATGACTTATAAACGCCGCATCCAATCTTATGTTTTCTACGTTTTTTTCTATATCCTCTATTTTCATAGGATAACTTGGTTTTCCTGTCTCGCCAAAAAGTTTTACTCCATAATCCAGTAGTACGCGTCTATTACCCGTTTGAAGCAGAAACGCGCTTCTTCCAACTTCACAGCTAGCACCGAGACAATGTAAATTTACGCTCATATAATACCTTAATATAATCTTGACATAATAATCTTGACAAATCTCAATATAATAACTAAATAGATGAGAAATAAATAGATAAGTGTTAATTATTTGGACACTATTATTTAAGCGCTTCCATTTTATAAATTCTTGGCTGAAAATAAAAAATGACCGCTATGGAGTAATGATCGCTATGGGATATAAGAAATATGAAGAACATGAAGAATGCGAAATTTGCGGAAAAAAGAACGCTATATATTTAATTTATGTTGAAGGAGCGCAGATGAATTCATGCGGAGAATGCGCGCATGGGGCAAAGATAATTTCTCAGCTTAATGAGCAAAGCCCTAACGCTTCTCTGGTTTCGCATAGGACAAAAACCGAAGAAGAGGAAATCGTAGATGAATATGGAAAAATAATAAAAAAAGCGCGGGAAAAACTGGGTCTAAGTTCCAAACAACTCGCGCTTAAAATAGCCGAAAAGGCGAATTATTTGGAACATGTGGAAAAAGAGACTTGTCTTCCCTCGCTCGCTTTGGCGCGCAAATTGGAAAAATTTCTAAAAATAAAACTTATTGAAAAATAATAAAAAAAGTGAATTTTATGGGCGTAGAGTTGGGCGAAATAATTCCAAAGCATCCGATAACGCTTGAAGCGCTAAGCGGAAAAATAATTGCTTTAGACGCGTTCAATATACTTTATCAATTTCTTGCGTCGGTGCGGCAAGAAGATGGAAATCCGCTAATGGATTTTAAGGGCAGGCCTACAGGTCATCTCTCTGGTTTGTTTTATCGCAATGCGCGATTTATAGAAAACGGAATAAAACCGATATATGTTTTTGATGGCGAACCTCCTGAATTCAAAAAA
The DNA here is from genome assembly GCA_040757035.1 of Microcaldota archaeon. Taxonomy (GTDB): domain Archaea; phylum Micrarchaeota; class Micrarchaeia; order Anstonellales; family Bilamarchaeaceae; genus JAHJBR01. Next base: position 42,678 of record JBFLYM010000001.1, read on the forward strand.
AAAGAAATCGCGCGCAGAAAAGAAGCGAAAAAAGAGGCCGAAGCAAAATGGCGTGAAGCTTTGGATTACGAGCAAATAAAAGATGCGCAGAAATTTGCGAAGGCAACGAGCAAATTAACTCCTGAAATGATAGATGAGGCAAAGCAGTTGCTTTCAATATTGGGTATACCATATATAAATGCTCCGAGCGAAGGCGAAGCCCAGTCCGCATATATGGTAAAAAAAAACATTGCCTATGCATCGGCTTCACAAGATTATGATTCGCTTTTGTTCGGAGCGCCGCGTTTTATCAGAAATCTTTCTGTTACAGGTAAAAGAAAGGTTCCGCGACAAGATCGCTATATTCTTGTTGAACCAGAAGAAATAATTTTTAACGAAGTTCTTTCATCTCTTCAAATTACTCACGAGCAGCTTATTTTGATGGGTATAATGTGCGGTACCGATTTCAACCCTGGGATAAAAAAAATCGGGCCAAAAACAGCACTTAAAATAGTAAAGGAGCATAAAAATCTCTCTGAAGTAAAATTGTATGTAAAAACAAAATACGCGTATGAATTTGAAGGTGATATAGAAACGATTTTTGAATTTTTTTTAAACCCTCCAACGCTTGGTTGCGGCAAAATAGTATTTGGAGAGATTAATACAGCAGCGGCTATCCATCTTTTGGTTGAAGAACACGATTTTTCTGATGAGCGAGTTGAACGCGTACTTGCAGAAATAGAAAAATCGTATAAAGAAAAAGGTGCGCAGAGAAAGATAGATGATTTTATTTAGCTTTTATTTAGCTTTTGTTTGGTTTTTATTTAACTTTGATTTATATTCAACTTTGATTTATCCGAAGACTTATTTATACTATAAGCCATCCAACCATCTATTTCCATTTTTCTACATCCGCAGTTCTAACCTTCATTGGAAGTATAAATTTTCTTCCGTCAAAAAGTCGTATTATGCACTCGCGTGGATGCAGTTTTATGAACATTTCTCGTTTCGCTTCTTCCAATTCGCTTGGAGTAATGCGCTTCTTAAAAAACTCTTCAACTTTGATTTCCATCATTGAACTCAATAAACGTGCATCTTCTCTTGTAACGCGGAACGAAATAATATTGCGCGTATTACTTATAAGCGCATCAAGCACAACTTTAGAAATTTGCCCAAGATATTGCCCTGATACATAAACAAAAAGATTGAATTTTCTGGTTTCTGCGAGTATATCTTTCACGACGCGCGTTTCTACAACCGGGAATTCATCAATTACAAGAACGGTTGGCTTTGTGAGCTTTTCGCTTATTGCAAGCAAATACATTTGGTTGATTATCGCGCCAGCAAAAAATTTAATTATTTTTCTTCCAAAAAAGTGCGGGTTAAACGAAATTATTGTGATTGGGTTTTCAGCTACAAGATCCGCGAGCTTCTCAAGTTTTCTTTCTTTGCCCAAATAGAGTAAATATTCACCTATAAAATTGATTACTGGAAGTATTGCATCGTTAAAATGATGCATGTAGATATCTTGAAATTCTTCGTCAAAGAATCTTCGAACTTCACTATTGTCACAACGCGAGCTAAATTCAGTTCTTTTACTTGAATCTGTAAGTAGAAGACTGATATTTTCAAGCGTAAGCTCATCTATTGTAGCAAGAAGATGTACAGAATAAAATACCACTCTTTCAGCATATTTATTTTCTTGCGCCATCACTGAAACAATAAGCTGTGAAATAAGTTGTGTAACAAGCGGACTCTTTTCCTTACCAACATCCAATGGTTCAATGTAATTGTGTACGTAGTCCACTACTTTTTCATGCTCAAAAATTTTTGAAAATTCACTGTGCGGATCTATCACTATTAACCGCGCTTCATTTCCATACTTTTTCTTGATTGCCTTTATTTGTATTTCAAGCAATTTGGTTTTTCCGCTCCCCGAAGTCCCGGTAAGTATGGTATGCTGAAGTGCGCTAAAATTGTCCAAACCTATTTTAATTGTATCATACTCAAAAATAGGGTCCGCACCTGTGATATTTATTGCTTTTGGAATGGGATCAAGAAGTTCAATATAAAAAGTTGGGTTTTTCTCCAAATCAATCTCAAAAAATTTGGTTGGATTGCCGATGAATATATGTCCTCTTCTTCCATCTCTATCTGTGGTATTTCCCATTCCATAAAATTTACCAAATATTTTTATTATTTTTATCTTTATCTCTTCTATATTTTCCTTAACCAAAAGATCAAAAAAATTTGTTTTTTCATCTATCATTAGATAAAAATTGAACGAAAAATTGCTTTTTATAAATTCCACTTCCTTAGAATATTCATCCATCCTAAATGGAAAAAAGAGTGGCGCTTGTGAATACATATTATCTTTATCTTCTATAAATATCTTGATTGTGGTACCATATCTCTTTATTGCAAGTTTAAGTCCGCTCAACGATAGAAAATCAGATGTGTCTATCCCCATGAAAGGAATCCTTCTCTTTATTAGATTATTAAAAAATTTGACATAATCTTCTTTGGTTATCTTTTCAGTATATATAGAAAGTTCAAGATATTTTCTCTGTTTTTTTGAAATTACCATAGGATAACACAAATATATTTATAGTATAAACATTTAAATTATCTTCCTAAAAGCCTGTTGCTCATTATTTCGCGCCTGTATTTCGCCAAATCATTAAAGATATGAGTAAGTTGTGCGCCATCTATAATATTGTTTATTGCTTTTTCAGTATATAAAATTGTGTCTAAAGGCGCAATTATTCCTATCGTTCGTTCATATATTGAAATTTTACAATCTGTAGCAGCTTCTATTTCATTTTTCATTTTTCCTTCTTCGCCTATTATGCGTCCCTTTATTCTTTTGAGATCATTTTTGCTTTTGCATATCTCTTTCAAATCTATAAATTTTGATGCATAGTTTTCATTAAGTAATTTTTCTGCATCGCGCGGTTCGAAGCCGAAACCAATGGATTTTATTACATCCATAAGAAAGAATTCATCGGCACTTTCGCCAGTAATTTCAACGGCTCCATCATCATTGATTTTGATGCTGGTTTTTGTGAGTAGTTCAAGTCTTTTTTTGGTTTCGCCATTTACACCCAAAAGCACTCTAATACGTTCAATTGGAATTTTTATTATTTCCATGCAATTTATAAATTCGCATGAAATTATTAATCTATGGGAATTTTATGGGAATTTTGAATAAACTCAAAATAAAAAATTTAGAGCTTAAAGAAACGTTTAAACAGACGCTTAAACAGGCAATAGTAGTCCGAACAGATTTAAAGATGGGTAAAGGAAAATTAGGCGCGCAAATAGCACATGCTTCGCTATCGGCATATTTAAATGCAAAACAATTAGATCCAGAATTAACCGAAAAATGGATTAACGAAGGAATGAAAAAAATTGTCCTTAAAGTAAACAATGAAAGTGAACTTTTTCTTTATTTTAAACAGGCAACGGATATTGATCTTCCTGTAGCGATGATATACGATGCCGGGCTTACACAGATTAAGAGTGGAAGTGCGACTTGTTTTGGGATAGGACCATCAAATACAGATAAAATAAATAAAATAGTGGGAAAACTCAAGTTATTATAACAAACCAAATTTCAACTTTAGCATAAAATCAACTCTCCTTGACAATTCTCTCAGCATCAAATAATAAAACATCATTGCTTTCCTTTATTGTGAACCCCTTCTTACTAAATAAAACCCATTTTATTGGTTTCTTTGTTTTCAACACCTTCGCCGATTGTTTCAGATGCTCAAGCTCCTTTTCGCCTATCTCATTATCGCTCCATTTACACTCTCCTAAATAAAGCGATTTATCCGTCTCAATAACCAAATCGAGTTCTCGCTGCTCAAACTTGTCCTTCTCTACTTCAACGTTGCCCCACCACCTGCCGATTTTCGTTACTCGTTCGCCTTTCTTGTTGAGCCAATCAACTAAAAAGTCGGAACAGAGAAACTCGAATCTTTTGCCGAAAAAATTGTTCAATTCGTTCCTATCTGGCGCGATGGTCTTTCCATAAACGTAACTAAACCAGAACGCGAGTAAATTGTCCTTTATAATATATATACCTTTTTTGCTTCGATAGATATTTTGGCCAAAAGGCACAACCCGTTCTATCAATTTGAAATCATTTTGCAGAGATTGAATGTATTTTGAGAGTGTGGTTTGGAGTGCGCCCATTTTATTTGCTATTTCGCCAGTAGAAACCAAGCCATTTCCAATTGCCTCAAGTATCGAAAAATATTTTTTATATGCTGCTCCGAATTCCTGTCGTAGGATATCTTGGCCTTCTTCTCTCAATTGTCCAATACCAAAAAACAGATTCTCCGCTTTCTTTATTGATGGATTATTCAGAAGCTCATAGAGCTCATAGTAATATGGGATGCCGCCAAAAATGCAATAGTTTTCAATTTGCTTTTCTGGATTAGAAATCCCCAAATCACGCTGAATAGCCCAAATCACCCCTGCTTTAAGTGGCTGCAATATAAATTTCAGCGTTGCTCTGTTGAAAAGGGGTGCCTTTCGTTTTGTGAAAATTTTATCCATCATACTGACGTAAGAACCAGAAAGTATGAGTATTTTATTCGTCTTTTCCTTATGGATTTCCCAGAGTCTTTGCAACTCGTACGGTATGGCTGGATTGATTTCTAAGGAGTTGGAGAATTCATCTATGCATAATATCCTATCCTTTGAATTGGTAAAGAAATAGCCAAGCGCTTCCTTAACTGTATTGAACGTAGGTTTATAGCTGGCAGTAGCAAAAAGTTCAGCGAAGTCGGCCGCACACTGTTTTTCTTCTTTTGGGACTATTAAGATTTCCAATCCTTTGTTCTTAGCCAAAAATTCTTTCACAAGCCGACTCTTGCCGACTCTTCTTCTGCCGCTTATCACTATAATAGCCGAACCAAAATGTACCACTGTTTCTTGCAATGCTTTGAGTTCTTCGTCTCGATTATAAAACTTCATATTATTCACCAATAAGAACTTTATATTATCTTATCCGTCAATAGCCGTCAATAGGAATTTTATATTATCCATCAATAGGATTATCCTATGGTAGGATAATATAAATATTAAATATTAGATAATAGAATAATTATTTAAACATTGTGTTCAAAATCCAAATTATTGTGCTCAAAATTCGAATTGTTGTACTTAAATTCCGAATCCTTTCATTCCTCCACCGCTCATAAATCGTTCCATCTGTTTTCTGAATCCGCGATTTTTTTGGAACAAATTTATCATTTTTTTCATTTTTTCAAACTCGTTCAAAAAACTTTTCACATCCTGCGAAGAACATCCGGCGCCTTTCGCAACCCTTTCTATGCGCGAAGTGCTCTTGCGCAAAAGCGACGGGTCTTTTCTTTCCGCCTTTGTCATTGAATTAATCATTTGTTCATATTTTTTTATTTTTTCTTCTCCATTTTGAAGCATTTCTTTTGGTATATCGCTTAGACCCATCATTCTAAAAATATTGCTGAACGGACCCATTTTTCTTGCGGCTTTGAGTTGCTTATAAAAATTTTCTATTGTCAATTTATCATTTTCCATCTCTGCGAGCGCTTCTTCTTCATGAATTTTTTCTATTCTTTCTATAAGACCTTTTATATCTGGCATACCGAGCAATGTTCCAACAAATCTTTTTGCTTCGTAAATTTCAAAATCATCTATTTTTTCGCCAATACCAATGAACGCAATTTTTGCCTTTGTTGCAGCAACGGCTGAAAGCGCGCCGCCTCCTTTTCCGCTTCCATCCATCTTCGTTATTATAACTCCTGTAAGAGGAGAAATTGAAGAAAATTGTTCCGCTTGTCTTCCAGCAATTTGTCCGATATCTGCATTGAGCACTAAATAAGTTTCATCTGGGCGCAGCATAAGCACTATTTCATTTAATTCAGACGCGAGTTTCTCATCAAATGCGCTTCTTCCTGCGGAATCAACAATAATGATGTTTTCTTTTGCTTCTCTGAGCGCGTTTTCAACAACTTTTGAAGCAATTTTCTCGCCAGGTGTTGTATAAAATCGTACACCTATTCTTTCACTAAGTTGCTTTAATTGTTCTTGCGCTGCCGGTCTTTCTACATCAGCTCCTACCAAAGCGACCGAAAACCCGCGAGATTTATAGAAATAAGCGATTTTGCTGCATGTCGTGGTTTTTCCGCATCCGTATAATCCAAGTAAAAGAATTTTATGATTGTCCATACGCGGTTGATAATTTTCTCCCATTAACCCAACAAGTTCGTCATATACAACTTTTAATACGTGCTCACGAAGCGTGAGCGCCTCCATTTTTTCAGCATGAAGCGCGCGCCGTTCTATTTTTTTGGAGAGTTCAAAAACTAATTTTACATTTACATCGCTTGAAATAAATATGCGCTGAAGCTCTTTTATTAATTCATTTACCGCGGCTTCATCAACAATTGGCAAATTGACTATTTTTGCGAGTGCATCTCTAAGTTTTTTTCCTAAATCCATAAATTTTTTCCTAAATCAACAAATTTTTATTAAATCAACAAATTAGTCTTCCTTCTCAAAAACAGCTATATCCGCAAGTGCCATCATATGATTGTTGCTTTTCGTTTTCATGGCTGTCCCCTCCTTTTTACTTGCGCGCAATTCCTCATAATATTCATTAAGTTCATCTCTTATCTTTTTGAGCTCAGAATCTACAACAACAATCTCCCTTTGTAGATACGTGATATCTTCATCAACAAGATGTTTTTTTTGTCTTGCCCTTTCGACATCTGAAACTTTTGCGAGTTCGTTTTCAATTTTCTTTACTTCCCTTACCAAATCTCGTTCTATTTTAGGGGTATACGCTTGTGTTGAGATAGTAAATTCAAGTTGCCTATGTTTTTTTCTTAGCAAATCTATCCTTATGTGTTTGGTTTGTTCAAGAAAAGGTTCAAGGGCCTTTTGTTCGTATTGTTTATATTTAAGCCTATTGTTGAGTCGCATTATCTTTTTTATGAGTTCTGCTTTTTTATTTTTCAAACTATTGATGTATGCTTCCGTATCCTTAAGTAAATTGATATCTTCAATATCCATTAAACCACGTAAAAAATCAACATAAAAAAATTAATTATTAATTATTTTGGATGATATGCTTTAAAAATATACATCCTTAATTTTTATTAAGTGTTGCCTTTAATTATTTACTTTTAATTATATTCGCTTTTATTATTTTAACTAAAATACAATGATAATATGGACAAAAAACTAAAAGAGCTTGAACTTCAAAGAATAATATCGCTCACGTTTGATGAAAACCCGGAAGTAAGAAAGCAAGCCGCGCTCAAACTCGCTGAAAACAATGAACCTGCGGCAATATTCGCGCTACTTGAATTATCCTATGATAAAAATGAATCTGTAAAAGATCTTGCAAAGAACATACTCTCCAAAATACAACCAACTAAAAATGATTCCATTTCATTTGCCGAAATTTTTGGACGTCCTGAAAAAAAGGAAGAACCTATAATTGTATCACCAGAGGATAATTTGAAAAAAAGGAAGCTTCTTACTCCGATAGAGCAAATATTTGATAAAAAACTTGGTAAAAAATCTCGTTTAGTTAAGGAAAGAATGATGTCTACCATAGAAAAAATTTATCTTAAAGCCGTAGATACAAAATCTGAAGATGTGCAAAAACGCGAGAAAAGCATGCAAAGAATGCTTACCTCGTATGCAGATGTACTTTCAGGACTTGATAAACTTATGTTTGATGAGCAAAAAGAAAGTGAGGCTGAAAAGAAGGTCGCAGAAGTACGAACTATGGATATTCAAAAAAGCCAAAAAGAAATTCAAACATCAAAAAAAACAATGTTAGAAGAGATAGGAAGCGATATGGATAGCTCAAAAATAAAAACGGATTTGGCAGTATTGGAAATGTATGAAGATGAAACAATAGAAGAAGATAAGAAGAAAAACAAAGAAGATAAAGAAGAATATGAAATCACAGAAGAGAAAAGTATATTCCGCAAAGCTTATGATATAATGATGGCTTGTGATGGAGATGATGAGGTAATGCTCCAACAAGCTCAGAAATTTATAAAGCAACTTGAAGATGAAGTAAAGCTTGCATTTAAAATGGCAAAGCAAAGATTTAAAGCTGAAAATATTACTCATCTTACAGAAATTAGGAATGGAATGAGAAATATAAATACAGACATACTTATTGTCAAGGCAATTGATAGAGGCGAATATTCAAAAACAAAAACAAAAAAGGATATTTATACTAGAATAATTGCGAATGATGCTGAAGGAAGCGAAGGAGTAATTTATCTTTTTGAAGGTAGAGGAAGCGAAGTTAGATCTGGAATGAAAATCAAAATTGCAAAAGGACAGGTAAAGACATTCTCATTTTCAGGAGAAACCGCAATAACGATTGGTAAAAAAGGAAATGTGTATATCGTATTGTGAAAATAAAATTGTGAAAGCATGCTAACAAAAAAGTTTTTTGCTTTCCTTAAATTAGTGCGTTTTGAACACGCAATTATGTTCGCACTTGCTGTGTTCATTGCTGAGATAATAACTGCGCGTGAAGTTTTATTTACACAAAAAATAATATTTTCGCTTTTAGTTCCTATTTTCAGCGAAATTGGCGCATTTGCAATGAACGATTTGCTGGATATAGAAACAGACAGAATCAATAGAAAAATCAATCGTCCACTGGTTAGCGGACTTCTTTCTCCACAATTTGCTTTGACAGTGATTATTATTTCGTTTGCGCTTGCGCTTTTTTTTGCTTATCTCGTGAGTCCAAACATTTTCCTTTTTGCTCTGATGATTAATCTACTCGCGGTGTGCTATAATTTTTGGTTTAAACTTCTTCCGCTCGTAGGTAATATATACATCGCATTTACAATGGCGATACCGTTTATTTTTGGAAATTACGTAATAAGCGAAACTCTTGATCCATTAAATATTCTCATTGCGCTTATGGGTTTTTGCGTGGGATTAGGTAGAGAAATAGTAAAAACTACTGAGGATATTAGAGGTGATATGTTGGCGAGAAGATCTAAAGCGCTTCCTGCATTGATCGGATCGGAAAAATCATTAATTATCTCGGGAATTTTATACTTAATTTTTGTAGCTATTTCGGTTGTACTATATCTTCTTTATCTAAAAGTTGGGATAGGATTTGCATTGGTGCTTATAGCGGATGTAATCTTTCTTTACTCTTCCCTTAACTTGGTATTTTTGAAAAACAAAGAATTTTTAAGAGTATCTGGTAAGAGTAGTTTGATTGCGTTGTTTATTGGATTAGTAGGGATATTGTTTTCTGTTCTTGAATGCACTTTTTTTCTGTGACCCCAAACAATTCTTTTACTATTTCAATTTGTTTTTAGGAATAACGATGCTATTTGTCTTAGTCAATTGTGCGCAAATTAATGCAATTGCAAAAATTATGAGCATTGCAATTGTAGTATAAAAATAAATGTTTTGTTGCGAAGAAGTGCTTTTTGTTACCATATCCCGATCCAATTGAATATCGCAAGAAACAATACGTTGAGATGTATTTGAAATTGCATTTTCCGAAATATTTGAATTGTTTTGTCCTGAAATTATTGCAGCACTAAGTGGTACACCGGTTTTCTCTAGTCCATCCACCGGTATTGAACTTTTTTCAAGTGAAGCTGCCATATAGTTATCCTCAAATTTAGATGTTTGTATTGTCATAAAAAGCGAAATTATTATTCCTATAAACGAAATCAGCGAAATTGCGAAAAAAAGCGTGCGTTTTGCTGCATTTGAGAAATATGCTTGTCCGTTTTTGCTAAGTTTATAAAAAACCCATTTATATCCTTCCCGCTCAAGTCTTTCTACTAATCCAGCAGTATTAAGTTTTTCAAGGTGTTCCACTATTGTAGACGTGTTTTTGCCAAGTTCTCTGCTCAAATCTGAAGGTCTATAATTCCTCTTAGAAAGGCGTTCTAAAATTTCCTTACGCGTTTTCGAACTTAATACGTCTTGTATGGAATCCATGTATTATTGCTATTTCTCTTTTTTAAAAACATTTGGTTTTTGTTTGGTAATAAGATAGACAATTATTCCAATACAAATAACAGTTATAATTACTATGGATGCAGCATAAAAATATTCCGAATAATTTTCGTTTTCATGAGATTTGCGTATTTCTAAAAGCATTTTTTCATTTGCTTTATCCAATCCTTCTGCGAACTTAAAAAGATTGTATGCAGTTGCATTTTGTTTGTTCCATAATAAAAATGTGCCATGACTTGCATAAACATTCGCCCAAAGTGATTTTCTCTCTTTAGAACTCAATCGTATAAGTTCCTCAACTGCAGTTTTTTTATTTTTATTATACATTATTGTGGCGTTTTCTGTTTCTATCACAAAAATAGAATCTATTATTGCACCGGCATATTTTCCTTGGTCATGTAATTTTTTTGCATTTTTTAAATGCCAGTTCACATCATCAGATTCAGAATTCATATCCTTAGCCGTTTCCAGATATTCCCAACTTAGATTTGCGAGTATTTTTTCATCAAATGGCTTTCCATTCTGCGGAGCATTGTTTTTTAATAATCCTGCGATTTTGCACCATGCATCAGCATATATAGCATTGTGGTATTCAGCATATTTTTCTTCTTTCATTGCAGTAGCTTCTTTCTTAATTTCAGATAGTTTTATTTCAGCCCATCCTTTTCTTAATTCTTGTCCAGCAACCCATTCCAAATTTGTATCGGTTATTTGCGGGCTTTTTGTTTGCAAAAGACATTGTTTTATCTGTTTAGTTCGTTCGTTTATATCCAAATTCTCTAGATTTGCTATTGTTTCGGTATCAAGATAGTTTATAAATGCGTCGTTTGCTGCAGAGAAGTAATAGCCCTTCCTAAAAAGAGCATCTTCATTATCTTTTATTTTCGCAAAATATTCCCCAAGTTTCTCCTCTTCTATAAGTGATTGATCTATATTGGCAATACTCTTATCTAGCAGTAGCATCATTTCTCGTGCAAGTTTTTTGAATTCGTCCAAACCATAATAAAATGGGATATTCTTGTCCAATTCTTCAACATATGGAGGTTCTTTTTTTACTGTAATATCCGTAAAATTTAGCATGAATTTTTCGGCATCACTCATATTTCTAATTTCAAGAATTTCTAATGTGCTATCCTGCTGAATCATTCTTAATGTAATTCTTTCATATAGATTTTGAGGTGGAGTAAGAAAATATTTCAAGCCATTTTCCTTTGCAATATTCGCTTTTTCATAAAGTCCGCCTACTTGTCCGATTTCACCTGACGATGAGATGGCTCCTGTGATCATCGCATCACTGCGCATGTTTTGCTTTTCTATTGCAGCAATACCCATGAGCGCAAGCGCCGCTCCTCCACTCGGCCCATCCAAATACCCATTAATGGTATTTGGGAGATGTGCCCTGATTTTTACATTGCATAAATTTTTATTCATTTTAGTTCTTTCAAATGCATATTCTATTGCGTTTTTTGCCGAATCCTGCGTAGAAATACCGACATTGGGATAAACGCTGAAATATATATTCCCATCTCCGTTTTCTAATTCCATAGTTACGTTTACGATTACGCCATTATTGCTCGCGACTGCTGGAAGATAATGCGATGCGCTTCCTTCACACTGCGAAAAACAACATGCGAAAAACAAAATTATATATGCAAAAATGATTTTATTCATGAGATTACCAAAGAAGACCGCTGATTTTGGTTGAGTTTATTATCAAATGTTGGTTTGCTATACAGATCCACTAAAAAAACGTGGATCGCATATACGCATAAACCTTCACGGTCTAAAGGCCGTAGCTTCCTTAAAATGATAATCGGAAAAACTTAGTTGGTTACGTATATAACGCGTAAATCTTTATAATATCTATCTATAGAATCAATTATGCAGATTATTGCTGATTTACATCTACATTCGAAATACGCGCGCGCCACAAGTATAAATTCTGATTTAAGTGGTTTAAGCCATGGCGCCAAAATAAAGGGAGTGCAAGTTCTCGCAACCGGAGATTTTACCCATCCATCATGGTTTGAAGAATTGAAACTCGCGTTCGCCAATAGCGGAAATAATAAAGAGAATAAGGATAACAAAGATAATGAAGGCGGACTTTACGAATTTAATGGAATTAAATTTATTCTTTCGGTTGAAGTTAGCAACATTTTTGAACTAAATAAAAAAATAAAAAAAATGCATCATATTCTACTCGCGCCAAATTTTGATATCGCAGCGCAGATAAACGATGAGCTTGCAAAATATGGAAATTTAAAGGAAGATGGAAGGCCAACGCTTAAGCTTTCTCCGGCCGAATTTTTAGAGATAATGGATAAGATTTCAAGAGATATATTTATAATTCCAGCGCATATTTGGACTCCTTGGTTTTCAATCTTTGGTTCAAAAAGCGGAGTGGATAATTTAGAAGAAGCGTATGGGGAAATGAAAAAAAATATTTTTGCGTTAGAAACCGGATTAAGCAGCGATCCTAAAATGAATTGGATGCTTAGTGCGCTAGATAAGTATACGTTGGTTTCAAATAGCGATTCGCATAGTCCTGAAAAAATAGGGCGAGAAGCGAATGTATTTGAGCTTGAAGAAATCAGTTATAATTCCATTTTGAACGCAATCAAAACAAAAAAAGGGTTTGTAAAGACTTACGAATTTTTTCCTGAGGAAGGAAAATATCACTATGATGGGCATAGAAATTGCAATGTCCTTCTAGATCCATGGAAAGCGAAAAAAATAAAGAACATATGCCCAATTTGCAGAAAAGGCCTTACTATAGGCGTGATGCATAGAATCGCAGATCTTGCAGATAGAGAACTTGGGTTTAAGCCTGAAAATGCGATTCCCTTCAAACACATTGTTCCGCTTCAAACTGTTATTGCGAAAGCGCTTGGAAAAAGTGAGATCGCAATTCAGGTAAAAGAAGAATATGATAAACTTATAACATACTTTGGGAATGAATTTGCAGTATATGAAACAAATGAAGAGCAATTGCGATTTACAACTAACATGACAATAGCCAATGCAATTATAAACGTTAATAACGAAAGAGTGCGTTGGATTCCTGGTTATGACGGAGTTTTCGGTGAGCTTATTTTAGATAGCAGAGGAACAAACAAAAAAACAAACAAAGAAATAGAATTTGAAAACAAACAAAAAAATTTAAATGAGTTTTTTTGAAAGGAGTTTGTATATATGTAATATGCTTAATTAATTTTAGAAATTCTATATAATTCTTAGAAAAAGATATGTTTCCTAATGATTTCCTATATTTAGTACATAAAGGTATGCCTTTGTTCCTAGGAATTATGTGGGAATTTTTATACTAATCCTAAATTAAAAATCGTAAAAAATAGGACAATTACTGTTACAATAAACAACTTCGTTATATAATTACTGTTTCAGTAAACTACTTACTAAACGATAAACAAAGATTAATAGATATGGTTTACTAAAAAGATGTTGTACAGCAAATCTGGAAACAAGAAGCAAGCTTATAGGCACTAAACTGTATAAAAGAGTGGTTTTGGCTATGTTTTGATAGTTTTGGGGTATTGTAGTGATGTTGGGCAAAGGAGAGTTTACTTATACAATATTTTTTCATCGGTTTTTGATTGAGTTTATAATAATACGAATAATTTTCTGAATTTTGAGAATAACCTATACTATATTGAAATTGCCTGATAATCATTATAAACAACTCAACTCTAGTTTCTAAAACTTTTTCATCTTTTCTAAAACTATTTTTCCAAACTTTCTTTTTAAAAAAAAGAAAAAACTAATAAAGAAAAGTGGGGGAGGGTCAGGATGATATGACAAACCAACAAAGTAATATCAGAAAGTATCGAAGAATTACCGTGTTTGGTTTGTTATATGTTCATGAACGAATCGTCGTTCATGACACCTCAAACTGTTCAAAACTGTTTGAGCACGTGCCTAAAAACCCTCAACCAGTTTTGGAGGTGGTTTCCCCTCCGCGGTTCGGTTAAAATGTTTCATCCAACAATTCTTCTCTATCTCCAGGAATAAAATAATCCCACTCAAAGCATTTTATCATATCCAGATCTGAAAGTTCGCGTATTTCTGATGATAGCGTACTTGAAAGAATAGTTTTGATTTCCTGCGCTTGCCGCTTTACGCGCGAAATTGCTTCGTCTTTTGTTGCGCCTAGAGCGGTTGTACTTGCATATGCTATAATTTCCATGGGGCGCTCTCCAAAAGTAAGGCGTTCAAGCAATCTATTCAACATCGCAATTTCTCTATCTAATCTGATTACATCAGGACCATGTTGTGAAAGATGAGATCTTTTTGCCTCCGCTTCGCTTCTTTTTGTTTTAATTTCGTCTATATATTTGGAAACGTCTACAGAAGAAAAAAGGAAAGTTATCTTTACAACATGTTTTAGAGAACAAAGCGCTTTTTCAAACAACGCGAAAAGCGAGTGTTTCTCGCCATCATCTTTATCCACTGTACTCTCATAGAGCATTATTTCCAAAAATTTTGTAGCATAATATCCATTTTGAGATTTTTTAAGCACATAATCGCGCGTTGGCGGAATAGTGTACTCGCCTCTGACTTCAACTATGTTCGCTGCGCTTGTGATGTGAGGCATAAGAAGGTAACCATATTTCCATATAAAAAGTGAAAACGCGAAAAGCGCTGCCGCAATAATTATAGGAATATGCGCTCCAAGAATTATTGAAAGAATGAGTGCGAGTGTTCCACCAACGAGCGCAATTAGAGTTATTGCCCGATTTAATATCATATTTTTGACACCTCTATTGCTATTTCTCCTGCAAATGAATTGGAAAATTCTTTTATTAACACGCCAACTACAATAAGAGCAAAAAAAGGTATGATTACAGAATAAAAAAATAAATTTGCCGCCGTATCGGTAGTTCGCTGTGTTATCACAATAAGATCGCCAGTAAAATCATTATTATCACTGAAACCTAAATCATAAAGTTTGTTCGCTATCTCGTTGTTGTTATTCAAATCAACAATCGGTACTGTTTGATAAACGCTATTATTAAGGAAAGTACTGGTAAGATTTTGGTTTGTATTTAATTGCTCTATCGGAAGTTGAAACATCATCAACATCAGTGGATAAAATATGATAAAAGCTATTGAGACTCCTATAAGAAACGCCCCAAACTTGCGCGAGATGAAAAAACTTCTTAATACTAATCCGGTTGCAAATATGGTAGCAAACCAATTGGATGAAATAAATGTAAGAAATTGCGCATTTAGCGTAGATGCGAACATTGATAATTGGATTACATACATAGAATTGGCAAGTTGTTTTGAGATATTATCCAAATTTACCAATGGCTGGATAGAAAAATTACCAAAATGAAGAACAAGAGTTTGATAATATCCAAGCGTGTTTTCTATTTGGATGAGATTTTGAGCAAGCGCATGCGATGAATTAATTGTTGCGTTTATACCGCATAAAATGTAGTCAGGAGGTGTAAATTCGCTTGTGTTTAACACGACCGTTATATTGGTGTCATTATCGGCTATTGCTAAGCAGGTAATATTTTTCATTTGCGATGTGGTAAATTCGGCACCAATTTGAATTACCAATGCGCATAATCCAATAGCAAAGCCTAGTATTGCGGCATTAATTATTGATTGAATTATTTCCTCTATTCCAAATCGCTCTAGCCTTTTTATAGAAAATGCCTTTCCAAGACCCAACGCAATACTTGAAATAATTATAGAAATAACTATTGCTGTGCCAGCTATACCTTGCCAGCCAGAAATAAGCTCAGCCATTTAATTCACTGAAGAATACCTTGAGACGCAGTTGAAATATTTTGCGCAGAATACGAAATTGCCGCTATTATTACCCCGCCTATAAACATGCTAATTGCAACAGTAATATATTTACCGCGCGCATCTGCAGGTTGCATTTGAGCAAACGCATACACTATTCCACTTAAAATTATTAAAATCACAGAGAGAGTAGGCGCTATTGTACTTAAGCTACCCCGTATTCCTTCAAGAATAAGTTGGAGCGACATAATTGAATTTCGTAGGTAAGAATTTATAAATTGCACGGTTTATCTGGCTTTTGCGTCATTATTGTTGACATCATATGATTAATAAATCCGCAGTAAATAAAAAGCTATTTAAAAATCTGCAGATAAAATCATAGCTATGATTCTTATCATAGATAACGGTTCGCAATATACTCATCTTATAAAAAGAAATTGCAGAGATATGAATTATGAAGCAGAAATAGTTGACGATAGAATTTCATTAGAAGAGATTATTAGAAAGAATCCAGAGAAAATAATTTTGAGCGGAGGGCCAAATTCAGTTTATGCACCTGAAGAAAAAAGAAAAATAAACGAAAAAGTAATAAATGCGGTTTTTGAAGAGAAATTAAATATTCCACTTTTTGGTATATGCTTCGGTCATCAGCTCATCGCTCATATATTAGGAGGAAGGGTTGAAAGAGGGATAAGTGGAGAATATGGAATTGCGAAAATTTTCATTGAAAATGAAGATTTGATTTTCAAAGGAATACCTGATGAATTCAATGTATGGGTAAGCCATTTTGATGAAGTAAAAATACTCCCGAACAATTTTGAAATACTTGCGCATTCGCAGACGTGCAAAATAGAAGCAATGAAACACAAAACAAAAAATATTTTTTCTGTCCAATTTCATCCTGAGGTTTGGCATACCGAAAATGGAGAGAAGATATTGGAAAATTTTTTGGAAATCAAAAAATAAAAACTAAAAAAAATGAAATTTTCATAAGATTTTCACTTTCTTTCCATCAAAATAAATCGTTTCTTCAAATCTTACTCCGAAATCCCTGAAGTAAGCGGCAGGTTCTACTGCCATCACTGTTCCTTTTATTTCGTCTTTATATTTTTTATTCAATCTCGGATATTCGTGTATGTCTAGTCCAACGCCATGTCCTATGGAATGCATTGGTTTTGGCAATCGGTATTTTTTAAACAGCTTCTCAGAGAACAGTGCTACTTCACCTCCGTTTTCGAAATTTGGAAATTCATCTATTATCTCGTAAAAAATGCTTTGAATAATTTCATAAGAGTCAGATACCTTCTTCTCTCTACTAGTAAAAAACATTCTCGTAATGTCCGAACAATAGTTTTCATATTTTACTCCATAATCAACAAGTATAAAATTTTTTATTCTGGAATGCGAAGGTTTGTAGTGCGGAAATGTGCTGTGTATTCCAGAACATACAATCGGATCAAAGGCTGGTTTTGTTCCAAGCTCAAACGTACGTATGTGCAGCCAATCGTTCAAACTTTTTTCGTCTTTGAATTCCGAAATCTCAATCAAAGAAAATATTTTTTTGGTTAGTGAAACTGCTTTTTTTATTTTTTCTAATTCTTCTGGTTTTTTCGCTGCTCTAAATTTAAGAAATTTTTCAGAAAAATTTCTTGTTTTTATAATTTTTACCAGTTTTTCATAAATCTTTGCAGGTAAGGACGAATAATCAAGCGCCAATTCTTTTCCCTTCATTAACCGAATAATTTCATCAAGCGGTTTTTCATTGCATAGTACTGTTCCTGAAAACAAATACCTTGCAACCCTTTCGTTCAATTTCGGAACAATAAGTATTTCTTTTTTTCCACATTTTAAATAAAACGAATGATCCACATCAATTTTTGCGTGATGAAAAAAATTTGCGTTGAATTCATTTCCACGGAATAAAAGCAAATTCTCCATTTTATCATCTTATACATGTACCAAATGCGCACGTTTTATTTCTGCAGTACCACGCACGCCATCCCATATTATATCCCATTCGTCTATTATTATCCTTTGTTTGAAAAATGGCGCATTGGTTACAAAGGTTTCGCCTTCCCCACCCTCTAAAAATGGGTGAATATTTTTTGGAAGATGTTTGACTAATTCTGCAAAGGGTTTTGTTAGAAACTTTTTACCCAATCCTTCGGCTGAAACTGCAACGGTGTAAATCTCAAAATATTTAAGCATTTCATTCAACAAAATTTTTTCCTTGTGCCAAAGAGGAGAGTGTGTGGCAATGCCAAGTTTTTCACCTATCTGCTCTATCCGCTGTTTTTGATATTCGCTCGCAATTGCACCGGTTATTATCACGTCTGCTCCGAGTTCTGAAATTCCTTGCTCTAAATCGTTTAATTCTGTTTCCTTCGTTGTTCTTATTACGAAATGTGGAAGCCCAGCAGCCATTGCCTGCATTTTTGTCCATGAAATATTCGGATGATGGAACATCATGCTGTATTCTTCGCTTTGAAATGTAAGAAGATTTATATCAAAACCTTGAAATAAAGCCCACCAAGTAGCAAATACGCTATCCTTGCCCCCTGAAAAAAGGCAAATTGCACGCTTCATCTTATTCATCAATGAGTTGTTTTATTTCATCACTCGGTATTTCCGGAGGAATAAATATATTTTCGTCTAAATTAGGCGGAGTAGTTTGTTGTTGAAGAATAGGTGGTTGTCCGATAATTCCGAGGTGAATTTGCACTGGATTGTTACATTTTGGGCATTTTGCAAATATGGTAAGATCTGAAATTTCCAAATCAGTAGTTAAAGAAACCGGAAAATCCGTAGAGCACATGGCACATTTGAATACTTTATCTATATTGGTCATAAAAAACCTTCTTTTTGTTATACTCTTTATATATTTTTATATATCTTCTGGAATTAAGTCCAAATCATCAATATTTTCAGAATCTACATCCTCCAGATCACCAAGATCTTCCCCTGAAACAAATGATGACATATTAGAAGATACATTAGTTACATTGGTTGCATTAGTGGAAATATTTTCTCCAGAAAGCGCAGGTTCACCTGATGCATTTATTTCTAAAGGTACCAACGCTTGCGTTTTATTTGACAAGCTTTCAGTTTTTTGTGTGCATCCCACGAATATTAAAAATCCAAAAAGAATGAAACTAAATATAGTATTTTTTGTATTAATTTTTTTCAATACACCTATCATATTATCAAACCATATTATTTTTCAGTACTTCTAAGTTTCTTTATAAGTTCTTTCAATTTCTCTTGCGCTTGTTTAATATCATTTTTTACAATTTCAAATTCACCACTTTGATATGCTCGTCCAACTTCAATCTTTCCAGAAGCATCCATTAATAGTGACTTTATTTCTCCAAGCATTGAAGAATATCCTTTTGAATTTGCTTCAGAACTTAAAGAGTCAACAACCGCTTCTATTTTGGTTATATGGAATCTTGCCCAAATATGGAGATGTTTTTCTCGTGTAGTTTTTATAGTTCTAGTAATATCACTAATATTTTCACTACCAACTGCAGTACTTAATTCGTTCTTTGCATTTTCAGCTTCCTTCACCATTATATCCAATTTTGATGTATCTACACTTTTATTTCTAAGAACCTTGATTGTATTATTCATATTTTCAAGATGACTTGTTATTTCATCTATTTGTGCACGTGAGAAATTTAAAGCGACTGTTCGTATGCATCTCGTTTGTGTATCTTTTGCTGTTCCGATAAATGTTTTGAAATTAGTGTTCTCTTCAATTCTTCCTGTAATGCTATTTCTTGTTGGCCGTGCAATGGCTCTAATGGTTTGTGTAGCGTGTGTTAAACCACTCCTTGTTGACATTATTGTATTCTTAAATTCATTTTTATTTTTTGCACTTGCAACAGTTTTTAGTGAAGTAGTATCAGCTGTAAGCCTTGAAACAGCATTCATAATCGAATTTGTATCAGAAATCCCGCCTGTCAAATTGTTTTGATTGGCATAATCTAAAATTGATGTAACAGTCGTTGTTCTGCACTCAATTATTCTTGAGCGTAATTCCATTGTATTTGGTTTAATTGTATTTGGTTTATACGCAATAACTCCTCTAGTAATTTTGTTTCTTGTATTTGAGTCAGAAATTACATTGTCTGCAGATCTATTCCAAAATGCGCTTCCATTTGCGTTTTTTATTGTATGTGCATCTGTTGTAGCTATATCTGTGTTAGAACCAGTTACACGATCTGCAGATCCATTCAAATCCAAATATGTTTCCGAGTCTGTATTTTCAGTATTTTTAGCAAAAACACATGTAAACAACAGTATCCCTAAAAATATAAATATTAATTTCATAATATCGCTTTTTATTTTTTATTTCTTACAGCGATTAAGGACTCAATTTAGCTTTTGGTCCTTGGTCTTCATGTTAATTAAGCTAAATTTGTCTATCAGTCTAAATTTAAAAAGTTATCTTTTCTATAAAGTAAGCATAAGTAGAAATATTGGTAGGAATTATGTATACCGATAAAATTCTCAATAAAAAAATAGAAATAATTCCTGCTATTCTGGTAAAAACAAGAAAAATTCTTGTTGAATACATAAAAAAAGTAGAACGATATGTAAAGCGAATTCATATAGATATAATGGATAATAAATTTGTTCCAAACCTAACTTTAGGAACTAAAGAACTTAATGAACTTCCGCAGAATGTAGCATACGAATTTCATTGGATGGTGTACACCCCGGAAAAATGGATAATAAAAACAAAGCAAAAATATCCAAAAGCAAAACAAAAATATTTTCATATTGTTCATATAGAAGTAATAGACAAGAATTGGGAGCAAATAAAAAAAGCAGTAAAAAATGTGCATGGAAATATTGGTTTAGCGATAAATCCTGAAACTCCGATAAAAAAAGTTTTCCCGTACATAAGAGATGTGAAAAAAGTTTTGATAATGTCTGTTCATCCTGGTTTTTCAGGGCAGAAGTATATCAAAAAAGTTGAAAAGAAAATTTTGATTTTGAGAAAAAAATTTCCAAGACTAGATATTGAAGTAGATGGTGGAATAAACAGCAAAACTGTTATTTCAGCTATAAAATCAGGGGCAAATAAAATTGCGGTTGCGAGCGCAGTATTTGATACTAAAAATGCGAAAAGAGCAATAGAAAAACTTAGAAAAATTATTGTTCAACATACTGATTAACGTGTTGATCGCTATGCGCGCTAAAATTACAAACTTGAAACAATTGAATCTTATTGCGAATACAATAAGACAAAACGTAATTAAAATGCTTCATGAAGCAAAAAGCGGGCATTCTGCAGGTTCGCTCGGACTCGCTGATATTTTTACCGCGCTTTATTTTAATGTTTTATATCACGATCCGCAAAACCCGCAATGGGATGATCGAGATAGGTTGATTTTGTCCAATGGGCATGTTTGTCCAGTTTTATACGCTACGCTGGCTAATGCAGATTATTTTCCAAAAACAGAACTCATGACATTACGAAAACTTGGTTCGCGACTTCAAGGGCACCCACACAAAGGCACACTTCCCGGCATAGAAAATTCATCTGGTCCGCTTGCACAGGGGCTTTCTCAAGCGGTTGGAATGGCGATAGTTTCAAAGGCAGAAAAAAAGAAATGGCGCGTATATTGCATAGTCAGCGATGGAGAACAGCAGGAAGGACAGAATTGGGAGGCGGTGATGTTGGCTGTAAAATATAAACTTGGGAATTTAACCGTAATAATGGATAGAAATAACATACAGATAGATGGTTTTACAGAGGAAATAATGCCTCTTGAACCAATTGTAGATAAATACAAGTCGTTTGGTTGGCATGTAATCCAGGTGGATGGGCATAACATTCAAAAAGTAATAGAAGCGTGCGAGGAGAGCAAAGCGATTTATGAAAGACCGACAATAATTATTGCGCACACAATTCCTGGAAAAGGAATACCGTTTATGGAATTTTTGGCTGAATGGCATGGAAAAACGCCGAGTAAGGAAGAAGCGGAAAAGGCGATGGACATTTTGCTTGAATCTAGAAAAGAAATAGAAAATGAAGCGTAAATGGTGTAAATGATTTTATAAAATGATTTTATATAATCTTATGATTTTAGTAATTTTGTTTAGACTGATTAATGTGATTTTGTGCTCAATCCAGAAATGCATCTTGATTTGAACGGAAAACAGAGTTCGCTACGCGATGGATTTGGAAAATCCTTATTGGCGCTTGGCGAACAAGATCCAAATCTATGGGTTATTACTGCGGATGTCGCAGAGTCAACTCGCGTTCATTGGTTCGCTGAAAAATTCCCAAAAAGATTTGTGCAGGTTGGCATTGCCGAACAAAACATGGCGAGTGTTGCGTCTGGAATCGCAGCGTGCGGAAAAACAGTGGTAATTTCATCATTCGGGGCCTTTAATCCAGGAAGAAATTTTGATCAGATAAGAGTTTCAATATGTTATAATAATGTAAAAGTAATTATACATGCATCGCATACTGGGATTACTGTAGGCGCTGATGGCGCGTCGCACCAAATGTTGGAAGATATTGCAATGATGCGCGCGCTTCCAAACATCGCTGTAATTGTTCCTGCTGATGCCGAAGAAGCGAGAAAAGCGACTATTGCTGCGCATTCTTTGGGATATCCCGCATATATTCGCACTGGAAGGGAAAAATTTCCGGATTTTACAACTTCTGAAACTCCGTTTGGATTAGGAAAGGCAAACGTACTGCGCGACGGAAAAGACATAGTGATTTTTGCGTGCGGAGTGGAAGTTCTTCAATCCCTCAAAGCAGCTGAAATACTTGAGAAGGATGGAATAAGCGCAGCAGTAATAAACGTGCATACCATCAAACCGATCGACTGTGAAACCATAATAAAATATTCAAAAAAATGCGGGCTTGCTATTTCGGTTGAGGAGCACCAGATAAATGGCGGATTGGGAAGTGCAATTGCTGAGGTAATTAGCGAATATGTTTGCGTTCCACTTAAACGGCACGGTATTTACAATACATTTGCAGAATCAGGCGAAGCATCAGAACTTATGAAAAAATATAAACTAGATGCACAGGGAATTTACGAAGTTGTGAAAAAAACTATTAGCGATTGTAAAGAGATAGAATATAGGAAAATGCATATTCACTTGGATGAGTATAAATGAAAGATTAAAAAAGAAAGTTGATTTCGTTGGAAAACATAAAAGAAGAGATGAACGTAAACGAACTGAGCGTAAACGAACAAATCGAACAAATTAACGATGCGTGGAAAGACATATGTAAGGTATTGTTCGGCGAAGAAATAGGACCATTAAAAGAATATGCAGATTACCTCGTTAAATATGTAGATATTTCCCTAAACAGAAAGAAATCCGCGTTGTCTGGAAAGTCAGTTATAACTGCGTCAAAGAATGTACATCAGAATGCGAAATTCATACGCAACGATGAAATCTCGATTTTTGAAAAAAGAATTGGAAACAAACCTTTAGATATAAACAAAATAAAGGATTTTGACTCGCTAATCGAATGCGTGCAAGAAAAAGTATTTTACGCAGGTGATATTGTTCTCGGAAATTCAAAAAACGTAGAAAAATCAGATAGATGTGTGAATGCATGTTATGTTTATTGGTCTCAAGATGTTTACGCTAGCAAATATATTGTGTATTCGGATTCAATAAAAGTATGCGAGTATCTATTTGGATGTAGTGCAGCGGGAGAAACAAAATACGGAATCAAGAATTTCGAAGCACACAAAACTATAAGGTGTTTGGAAGTTTATCGCACATACACTTCGTCTGATTGCTATTTTACCGGTAATCTAGAATGTTGCAACAATTGTATGTTTTCCTTTAACTTACGAAACAAAAACCGCATGATCGGTAATGTTCAATTTTCCAAGGAAGAATACTCTTCGCTGAAACAAAAACTAATTGAAGATATTCGAGATAGTTTACAAGCAAAAAAGTTTATTCTTAGTATAATAGATATAATTCGTGAGGGTCATGAATGAGGAAATGAAAAAAAGAATGGAAAACGCGTTTGAATCCACATCGCAAATCATATTCAGAAAAAGACTTTGCGGACTCGATAATTATTCGGATTGGCTTAGTTTACATGTAAGCAAACCATTAGAACGAAGTTCGGCTATAAGCAAACAAACAGTATACTGTCCAAATATTTTATTTTTCAAATTTTTAGGAAATGGTATTGTAACACTTGCCGAGTCAATCGAATTAGGAAAAAAAAGCATTTTGAAAGAGGATGCAGAAAATCTAACATTGTCAAATGCAACTCTCCTACTGAAAGAAATAAGCTATACAACAACAGAAGCAGTTGTTGGGACTAATCTCGATGTTGAAAAATCCGATATATACGGATATTCTTATCATTGTTATAACGGTACTTATTTTGTTTACAGTAAATATTGCGCATATTGTTTTTGGCCAAGGGAATCTGAATATTGTTTTGGTTCGGTATATACATTCAATTCGAAATTTTGCATAAAATGTTATTATTCGACTAATCTTACGCGATGTTTTGAAATGCTCAATTGTTATAATTGTAGCGATTGTTATTTCTGCTACAATTCGGAAAATTTAATGGAATGTATGTTTTGCTTCAACACGAAAAGCAAGAGATATGCCATAGGGAATATTAAAGTAGGAAAAGAAAACTATGTTAAAATAAAGAAAATTATGATGGATGAAATAGTGAAAAGGCTGGAAAAAGACAAAAAAATAGATATTAACATCTATAACATTGAAAAATATTGAAATGCAAGTGGATGTTAGTGAAAAGCTTTTTAAATTTTATGACATACTAAATGTATATTCATGTAAGGTTCTCTGCCAGGAATGATTTTTATTAATCTTGTTTGGGATAATTTATTCTCAGTTTGGGCTCGCGCGGAATCGGACCGCGAATCTTTACCGTGTCAGGGTAATGTCTTTTACAGCTACTTAAATTAAACAAGATTTAAGTTAAGTAGTAACCATTCGACTACGAGCCCATGATTGCTTTTGCTATATCTATAAAATATAGGATGTTCAATCTTAAAAATTTATTTTTATTTTGTCTTTATCTTTTTTCATAAGTTTATTTTTTAAATTTACTGTTGAAATTATTTCAATTATTTCAAAAGGATGGCGAGTACGTAGTGGAATTACTAATGCGCATTTTATTTTGTTAATTGTACACGGATATGTAAATAAATCTCCAAATGTTCTTTTTCCTCTTTTAAATCCCTTTATGATAATTGGTTCTGAATTTTTCAGGTAATATGTTTTCTTTGTGGTTTCTTCTGGCAATAATCTTATATTAAGCGTCCCTTCATAAGGATTAAAACCAAGTTTTTCTTTAATTTGTTTTTTGTATTCAGAAAATGCCATATAATATTTTCCTTCACCGAACCCTGAGACTATTGTTCCTAAAATTGTAAACATTTCTATCATTTTTTATTTTGTTTTCGTTTCATCTTATCAGTATTTATTAATATTAGTAAATAACTTTATTAATACAAAATTCATAATATTTTTGGGCTAGGGCGGGGTTAGGGGTCCCGGGAAGTTTTGGCTTCCACAACCGCAATCCTCCTTTAAGCGGACCGAAAACCCGTGGCGTTAATGATGTTTGAGATTCTTCTCAAATATTGACGCAATGTTTTTTTAGAATGAACTTGGGCTTAAGCGCTGAAGTTTTGCCCTATATTGCGTTGTGTTACGTGAATCTGGCCAGGCCGGAAGGAGCAACCATAAGCGTAATATGGTGTGTTTATAGAATCCAAAACTGAGCAGATGTCTAAGGCAACATTCCAAAAAAATTTAGCAAAACGGGATGCCCATTTATTTTTATTTTTAGGTATATACCATAGTTTCAGAACAAGCGCTAAATCTGCGTTTTTGTCCATCATATTCAAAAAGACCGACGTAAGTTCCCCAACCAACAAAAAGTTTATGGAATTTTTCCTTATCTTGAATCGGATATTTTTCGCTTATTTTTTTGAAAAGTGCATCTTCTGAAATTTTTTGTTCTTTTTTAAGTATAGTCGTAGTCATGTTAAACGGCTCTATTGTTAAAATTTTCTTTTTAAATATTTTTTTCTTGTCATCCACTGTTCCAAGACTAAGCGCTTCGCCATAAATGGTAAGCGTAGCTATCCCGTTATTTACCTTAAGAAGTCCGAAAAGCTTTGCCATATCTACTACTGCGCCCAATTCGTCTATTGGCATCCGTAATTCTTCGCTAAGAAATGAAATTTTCACCTGTGCGCCGTATGAATAAAGTACTTCTATTAATCCAAGTACTCTACCTACACTTGCGTCAGGAATAGGGACTATTTTGTGTTTAACCATATAAATAATATTCAGATAAAATGTTTAAAAGCCATTCCTTTAGGTTTTTTTAGATTTTTTTGAGTTTTGTTTGAGCACCCACCTAAAAAACATTCGAACGACAAATCATTCGAAATACATCCCTTTTTCTTTTAGAAAAAGAAAAAGGTCTGTATCAACCCCAAAAAAAACTAATCGTTTGGGGGAGGGTCAGGATGATATGACAAACCAATAAAGTAATTCAGAAAGTACCGAAGAATTACCGTGTGTTGGTTTGTTATATGTTCATGAACGAATCGTCGTTCATGACACCTCAAACTGTTCAAAACTGTTTGAGCACGTGCCTAAAAACCCTCAACCAGTTTTGGAGGGGGCACTCCCCTCCGCGGTTCGGTTAGAGGTTGATCTTTAAGCCAAGCTCTTTTTTAAGTTCTCTATAGCGATTTCTTATTGTAACCTCAGTTACACCTGCCACATCTGCAACCTCCTTTTGAGTGCGCTTTTCGTCGTGCATTGCGCTTGCGATATAAAGCGCTGCTGCAGCAACACCAGTAGGTCCTCGGCCTGAAATAAGCCCTTTTTTCATAGATTTTTTAATTAATTTTATCGCATCTTCTTGTATTAGAGGTCCAAGTTTGAGCGCAGAAGCAAATTTTGAAACATATTGACTTGGATCTGTAAGCGGAATTGGTACATCCAACTCGAGTTTTATAAATCGATATGCCCTACCAATTTCTTTTTTTTCTATTCCAGATGATTTTGCTATTTCATCAAGTGTGCGCGGTATTCCGTGCATCCTACATATTGCGTAAATTACTGCCGCAACAACACTTTCAATAAGTCTTCCGCGAATAAGTTCTTCCTTCACGATTTTTCTATAAAGAAGCGCAGTATTCTCTTTTATATTTTCAGGAAGACCGAGAGAAGATGCAATTCGATCAAGTTCTGTAAGCGCGATTGCAAGATTCCTCTCCATTGAAGTAGCTACGCTCACTCGCTTATGCCATTTTCTCATTCTATATAATTGAGCTTGTTTTTTAGGAGATATTTTTACCCCGCGAATGTCCCGATTGTATTGATCTATTTCAGTTACGAGGCCTTTATTTGGTCTCATAAATTTTACCGGAGCGCCTCCTCTTGCTCGCTTTTCTTTCTGATCGGCATCAAACGCTCTCCACTCAGGACCAAAATCAACTAAATTTTCATTTATAATGAGTCCGCATGTTGCGCAAATTATTTCTCCTTTTTCGTAATCTCTTATAAGTTTTTTATTATTGCATTCAGGACATTTGTTTTCAGTCATCCGATCTCCTCTAACTAAGTTTTTGACAAATTCAAAACAAAACAAGATTTCAAAACAAGATTTCAGATTTTTTTATATAATTTTTTAATATTTTTAAGTTCTATGAAAATTTTAGGATGTATGGGATTTATATATATTTCGGTTATACGTATGTGTTCAATTGCGTTAAAATTGCGTTAAAATATAAAATAAGGTGAAATGGAATGGCAGAAAAAAGACCTTTTGACGTTTTGAACGGTTCGCTAAATAACACCGTTATTATAGGGCTTAAAGGTGGAGTAGAATTTCGCGGAACCATGGTAGCGTATGATGTACATATGAATATTGTGCTTGAAAAAGCCGAACAGCTTGTGAATGGTGAGGTAAAGCGTGGAGTTGGAACAGTACTTCTTAGAGGAGATAGCGTCGTATTTATTTCGCCGTCATAACTCGCCTCGCGAAAAAACAACACGGGCTCAAAAAACAACACAAGCTCGTTTTGAATAGTTTCAGCTTAATATAAAGTTCTGATTTCATAGTACACTTATCTTGTTTTAATCCACTCAAGAATTGCGTTTTCAGCTGTATCAAAATCAACAAGTTTCCCAAATACTATTTGTTTAAGCTCTTTATTCCAATCATCTCTTTTCTTTTTTAAGCTATCAACAAATTCCTGTTCTGAAAAAATTTCATCGTAATATTTAAGTTTTTTATTTATCAATTCAATGTTAAATTTTATCCCTTTATTCTTAATAAGAAAGAACAGATCATAAACATCTCTTGGCTTTTTTCTTTTCATAATTGCTCTTATTTTTTCAGCTGCCACTTCATTAATACTCATTCCATTAATTATCTTAGTTGGTGCTTCATATGCATCGAAATTTAGCTTTACTGAAAGACTATCTGCTACAAGATTCTCCCTTTTGCTTATTTCTACGTAGATATGGCACAAATCTATATCAGATGTGTTAAGTGGACCCTTAGCGCTCACGCGAAATGAAAAATTACAATCGCTGTTATTAATTCTTTTTAGTATATTTTCTACTCCAAACAATCTAAGTCCTTCTGAAACTTTTGTATCTAGATCGTTTGGTAAATCTCCAATTGCCATTAAATCCACATCTTCGGAGAATCTATCAAGACCGTGAAAAAACCAGAGATATGTTCCACCTTTAAATACAAGTGGGTACTCTGAAAGTGTTACAAAAATAAAGAACTGTATGTAATGCTTCTCTTGCTGCCATGTTTTTCTATCATACAATTTTGCAATAGAGATTAATTTTTCCTTGCTTATCATTTCAACCACTCAGATATTTTCTTCTTTCCCCAACCATAAAATCGTTCTAAGTACTCATTTAGTTTCTTTTTGTCTAAATCATTATATATCTCTTTCACAACGTCTTTAGATGTAGTATCAAGATAAATTGCATCGATAATTGCTTTTTCAGGATCTGCTACAATAATATAACTAAAATCCTTTTTGTATTTTTTGTAGCCATAAAAAAGTCGTGACGGTATTTTGTAATATTTTATACCAAGCGAATTATACTCTCTGCTATTCGTTGTAGTAACGCATTGAACATTTTTAGGTACCTGCTTGATGAGTTGATGAAACAACAATGCTGAAAATAATGATATATACGATGGTTCGATAAGCTGACTTGCGATAACGAAATTATCACTGGTAAATGAAATTTTTCCCCGCAATACTTTTTCTGCAAGGCCCTTTTTTGTCAATCTTGTTGAGTATACTTTTGCAATTGTTTTTGGTTTATTTATAAGGTTTGCGAGTTGCTGTATTGAATAAAGTGCTCTGCCCGCTCGCTTGGCCATCTCTTTTATTTCATATAGATTCGTCTTTTTCATTTTTTATCACATGTAAGTAACAATATTGTTACCTATATGTGATAAAACCTTTATAAAGCTTTTCTTTCATTCTGCTTCATTATTACTATGCCAAGCTACAACCTATTGTACAGATCAGTTAGTTTTAGTAGTTTTTCCTTTACTGCCTTAAAAATTTCTGCAATTAAGTCTCAAGGCAATATTTTTCGCACCCAAATGGAGGAGAATCACAAAGTTTTTTCGCGCTATATTGACCCCATAGACTAAACAAACCCGTTTTTGCAGCATTACAGCAATTAACCTCCATTTCACCAGCATCGCACAAATATTTGATTATGGTTTCATCTACCATTTTTTCTTCTGCGCATTTCGTATTTTTGCAATTGTCTGCATTGGCAAGCCATTTGTATTTTGCAAGAACATCGTAGCCATAATCACGCAAACAATTTTTTACGTAATCAAAAAAATCTTTATTATAACTGCAGGAGGAAGGCGCAAATGCTATATCTTTTTGAATTGCGAACATGTCAATCCAATCTTGCTGCACATTTGACCCTTCACCATAAATCCCATACAAAGCTAAAAAAATAGAAACCCATTCTTTTTTGTTTTTATCATTTGGATTTTTTTCAACATTTATATCCAATTTATCAAGATTTGAATCAACTAACCTTCGCGCTGTTGGTAAATTGTCATTCATAAATTTATACGCATACGCGCATGCTGAATCATAAGGTCTAAATGGATTGAAATCAGGATAATCATGTTCGTTTATTTTGGATGCGCATACTTTCACAACATCTGGAAGATCTTGAGGTTTGACAGAATACTTTTTATACACCCACCATGGATATTCAATTACTTGAATAAGCCCGTATGCGCATATCTTGTCTTGTTCTTGTTGTACTTTATAACCACAATTAGTTTCTGAATCTGAGATCTGCTTCAGTTCATATTCGTTGCAATTCTTATTTTCAATAGGAACTTCGCTCACGCTACATTCATGGAAATCGCTTTCCTGCCATGCAGCTGCGCGCAAAAGTGTAGGATCCATATCAAATTTATCTGCTGCAATTTCTATAATTGGAGAAAAACTCGTGCATTTATCCAAAGAACCAGGAAATGCTTTTATGCTATCTGGAACCTTTTCGCCTTTAACACATCCTGCACAAAAAGAAAATGGTTGCGCAGCGGTTGTCTTATATGTGTCAATGTCAATTGGTTTTATCTCTTTATCAGAACCACCTACAAATCTTCCAAAATTTGTATTAAATGCGTAATTGCAGTTTTGCGAACCGGTTGAGAATACCAGTGGGATGATATTTGGTGCATCTCCTGCTCCATGAGTGTGATATGCTTGACAAAAACCAAAATAATTAGAAAATCTTGGTTCCATTTTAGATGGATTTTGAGGATTTGTTGCCAAAGAATTTATATCTATAAACGCATAATTTCTACTATTGTCATACTTGAGAGGACCGCCGCCATAAAAACTGTAAATAGCAGCGCCTATCACTCCATTTGAAGCAAGGTTGTTTGCATTTACATAAAGCAATGAATACCCGTTTGCAACCGAAACATCAGACCACACGCATGAACTATCCAAACTTGGCGCGGCATCAAAAAGGGCGTATGATATAATAGATGGTTTTGAATATTTGTGCAATAAAAAATTTGAAAAACTTATTCCGTAGTAAATGAGCTTGTCCGGATTACAATCATTGAAATAATGAGAGTTTATGCCATACGCAACAACATCAACATTGTCAAACAGCGTTCGGTCAGAAAATAATTTGTTAATTGCATTATATTCGCTTGTGCCGTTAAGTTTAACCCCTAATGCAATTAAACATTTTGGACAGTTGGTTTTCATTTGCGCGATTTGATTTTTTATTATAGCGTACCGGTTTACATCACTATCGTCAAGTTCTGCTTCACTTACTATCATTGCAGGACCTGCGCCATTCAAAGTTTTAGCTATCTCTCCGGCGCGTGCGGCATCAGCGTTTTCAAAATCACTGTATAAAATATATACCGGTAAGATATTTATATCCAAAAAACACTCCGCTCTATCCTTTTCAGGAAGCGAGTATTTGAAGCCTTTGCCTCCTATCAGCCATTTTACGCTCATTTTCATAGAATTATCGCAATACGCGTTCGCATCGCTAAACGAAAGAAACGAATGGCCTGCGCCAAACATAAAATATTTTATTGATTTTTCTCCGATATAATTTTCCGTTACAAATTTTCCATAATCTTCTTCATTGATTTGCTGAAAATCACATTGTTTATTTTTAAGCGAGCGATCAAAAAAAAGATTAAGCGGAAATACCGGAATTTTATCTTTGCATATCATTGCGATACATTGGCCTGGCGGATAGTCTTTTATATCATCATTACTGTTCAAATGAAAATTATTGGGACTGAGTGTTTCAACAAGTCCGCGTTGCTTTTGTTGCGTTGCTTGCGTGTTATCTACACAACCAAAAAAGCCGAAACCAATAATTAATAAAACTGCAAACACAATGAACATTTTTATTTTTTTAATTTTTTTCATAAATTTAGCCTTTTTAGTTTTTATTTTGTTGGTTTGCTATAACACATTAAGCGCTTTTCTATACGCTTCAACGCTTACAAGCACAATATCGGTTCCGAGCGCAGATGAAGTAAGTTCTTTATCTCCTTTCCTTACTCGCACATTCACCCGCACGCTTGCATTACTTCCTCCTGTAATCGCATCAACATGATAAGAAACAAGTTCCGCGTTTTGATTTCCAATAGCATGATCTATCGCTTTCATGGCCGCATCAACAGGACCGTTGCCCACAGCCGCTCCAAAAACAACATCTGGTGCATCTCCAATTTTAAGTCTTACATAGGCATTTGGAGTGGTTACATTTCCCGTGCTAACGTGTATTTCTTTAATAACTACATGTTCTCCTTTTCCGCATTCGTTTATTTTTTGAACGCATATGATAAAATCAGCATCGCTTACCTCTAAACCAAGTTCGCCGATTTCCTTAACCATGGCCAAGAGTTCTGCTTTTTTATCATCCGCAACTTTAAGCCCAAGCTCCTTAAGTTTGAATTCTATACTTTTTTTTCCTGAAAGTTTGCCTAATGCTATATCATGTTTTCGCCCAACAAGTTTAGGTTCAAAAAGCTGATAAAGCCAGGGATTTTTAAACATCCCATCTACGTGTATGCCAGATTCGTGTGTAAAAACCTTTCTTCCAATTATTGGTGTATTCCACGCAGGATAAAGATTCGAATAGCCAGCGACAAGTTTGGATACTTCATATACTTTATCCAATTTTATTGTTTTTATGTTGTAATGCAATTCAAGATTAAGTGCAACCTGCTCAAGCGAACAATTTCCAGTTCGCTCACCAAGTCCATTTATAGTAGCATGAAATTTGTCAGCACCAGCACCAAGTGCCGCGAGTGTATTTGCAACAGCAAGTCCAGTATCATTATGTCCGTGAAATGAAAGTTCCATATTAAATTTACTTTTATCGTTTTTATTGTCTTGATCAAGTTCACGTTTTAAGCATTTATAAAGAGAGTATGTTTTTTCCGGGGTTAGTACACCTACGGTGTCGCATATGCAGAATGCTTCAATTCCGATTTGTTTCGCACTCAATGCAACATCGCAAAGAAATTTGAAGTCAGCTCTGCTTCCATCTTCGGCCATGAGTTCTACGACGAGTCCGCGCTCTTTTGCATATTGAGCGCTTTTTATTATTTCTTTAAGCGCTCGTTCCTTGCTCATTTTTAATTTTTCAGCGATATGCAAATCAGAACCTGGAAAAACAAGTCCAACGACATCTGCATTGGCTTCTACCACGGCATCTATATCCATGTTTACTATTCTTGCAAAAGAACCTATTTTTGCGTTTAATCCGAGACCAACTATTTCATTTATTGTTTTGATTTCAGATTTGCTGTTTACAGCAGTTCCTGCCTCTATTATACTCACTCCTATTTCGTCCAATTTCTGCGCTATCGCTATTTTTGCTCCCTGCGAAAATCTCACACCAGGTGTTTGTTCACCGTCTCTGAGTGTAGTATCAAACACGCTTATTTTAGGTGCGAAACTTAATCGTTGCGTTTCTAAATCAAGATTCATAGCGTAATCACTCTTATTCCCATCCAATTTTCTTTATTAGTTTTTTCTTTTTGGGGTGACACTATGTGACTAACCCCGTAAAACGGGGCATCGCCCTTTATGTTGCGCATATCGGGCGATGTGCCAACCAGGAAAAGGCGCAAATGCTATCAGCATTTACCTACCTCTTAAAATAGGTGGCATTAGTCAACACAGTGTCGGTGGACCCCCCAGACCTTTCTTTTTTTTAAAAAGAAAGGGATATGGAGGGATATGGGTTTGGTTGCGCAGAATTCTATTCGCTCCTTTTAGGAACGCATGTACACAGGCAAGTATAGTATCTTCATTAGTTGCAACTAATGCAAACTGTTTTTTTTGTTTATCCTCAAAAGTTATAGATACCTGCGCAACACCTTTTGAAGTTGGCGATATCGCCTTTATTTCAAATTCGGTAATATTCATATCCGGTACAATTGTGGTAAATGCGTTTGCTACAGCGTCAATCGGTCCATTACCATTGGCGGCAATTATTCTTTTTGTTCCGGCAATATCAAATTTTATTGTAGCGGTTGGAATGAATTTATTTCCGGTTATTACACATACGTCTTCAATTTTTATAATATCCCCTTTTTCTTCACTCAAATTTGTCACATGTTTTACTATGGTGCGAATATCTTCTTCATCTACTATTTTTTTTCTATCGGCATGCGCCTTTATCAATTCTACAATTGTTCCGAGCTGCTCTTCGGTCATCTCATAACCTGCTTTTTTTAACTCTGATCTGATAGCGTGCTTACCAGAATGTTTTCCAATGACCATTACGCTTTCGCGGCCCACTTTGGCTGGTTCCATTATTTCATAAGCCATTGGATGACTAAGTACGCCGTGCTGATGTATGCCAGCTTCATGCGCAAATGCGTTTTCACCAACTATCGCTTTATTGCGCTGCACAATCATCCCTGTACTCATGCTGACTAATCTACTCGTAGGATAAATCTGATTGAGCGCGATATCGGTATATGCATTAAGATCTTTTTTGCGCGTATCTAATATCATCACTATTTCTTCTAATGAACAATTTCCAGCGCGCTCGCCAATTCCATTAATTGTACATTCAATCTGCTCTGCCCCATTTTCAATCGCTGTCAATGAGTTCGCGACCGCGAGTCCCAAATCATTATGGCAATGTACACTTATTTTCGCTTGCTCTATGTTCGGTACCTTTTCCTTTATTCCCTTTATTATTTTTCCATATTCGCTAGGAATCGCGTAACCAACGGTATCAGGAATATTGACCGTTGTCGCACCTGCTTCAATCACTTTTTCAACAATGCGGTAAAGAAATTCTGGTTTTGTCCTACTCGCATCTTCTGGACTGAATTCAACGTTTTCGCAATAATTCGCGGCGTATTTAGTGTGTTCTACCGCATCAGCCATTATTTCTTCTGGTGTTTTTTTTAATTTATATTGCATATGTATTGGGGAGGTTGCGAGAAAAATATGTATTCGCGGTTTTTTTGCGTTTTGTACCGCTTCCCAACATCGATCTATATCTTTTTCTGTACAACGCGCAAGGCCAGCTACTTGCGGCCTTTTCACTTCCTTTGCTATTTCACTGACAGCTTCAAAATCTCCCTGCGACGCAATAGGAAAACCAGCTTCAATTATATCAACATTAAGTTTTTCTAATTGTCTCGCAACCATGAGTTTGTCCTTTAAAGTCATTGTGCATCCTGGACTTTGCTCACCATCGCGTAATGTTGTATCAAATATGTTTATTTTTTTCATAACTCATCCTCCTCGCGAATTCTCCAACATCATCCAATGCCTTTTCCTCATCAAACGCGCCATTGCGAATATATTTTGAATAAATGTTTACAATTTCGCTTCCGACTATTATTCCATCTGCCCCGGCTTTTGCAAGCGCGCGTACATGCTTTGGTTTGGATATTCCGAAACCAACTGCAATAGGAAGATTGGTTTGTTTTTTCGCGCGTTTTATGAATTCGGTTACATCAAGTCCGAGTTCATTCCTTGCACCTGTAATTCCAAGAACAGAGACCGCATAAAGAAAACCGCGCGATTTTTTAGCTATTTTTTTAATTCGTTCGTCCGGGCAGTTCGGAGTAATCAGATACACTAAATCAATATTCGCTTCAGCGCATAATTTGCGTAATGAATCGGATTCTTCAAGCGGAACATCAGGAACGATAAGTCCGCTTGCGCCTGCCTTTTTTATCCTTCTAAGAAAATTTTCGATCCCATTTGCATAAATAATGTTATAATATGTCATTACAATTATCGGAACATTTATTTTTTTCTTCCGTAATACTGATATTAATTCAATCGCTTTTTTCGGAGTCATTCCATTCTGCAATGCACGAGAAGAAGCGAGTTGTATTGTTTTTCCGTCCGCAATCGGGTCTGAAAAAGGAATTCCAAATTCTATTGCATCCGCTCCATTTGCAACAAGCGTTTCAACTAGTTTTATAGTAAAATCCGCTGATGGATCTCCACAACAGACATAAGGCATAAATGCTGGTTTCCGGATTGCTGATTTTTCCATACTAATATATTATCATTAGGTTTTTTTAATCCAAATGTTACTTACGAATTAGAAGATTCTTAATTCCTTTCATTACTGGGTTCTTTTGCGTGTTATTTAAGATTGTTTCAAAATTTTTTCTTATCTGCTGATCTGGATGAAGATCCAAACAACCATGAACAAATCCGCGTAACCCCGATGTGCGTGGCATATCAAATAATGGTTTAATCAGTAAAAGGATAATGACTGATTGTTTATCTAAATCATATGTTCGAAAATTACGAATTATATGGGTAGTTGTAAAATTATGTAGTCGCATAAGAATGCGAAGCCTCTCCTCCTTTTTTGGTCCATTCTCATAATAGCGTACACTTTCATGAATTAAATTCTCAATTTTTTCATAAATGCTTTTGGTTAAATAATCAAATTTATTATTTATTTTATCGTATAACTTGACCTTCCAATTCTATCCTAAATTCTAAACTCTAATTTTTTGATTTCTATTCGATAAAACAATATAATTATCGTCAAAGTAATCTGTATCCTAACTTTTCATAATTAAATTATGAGAAAGATT
>JBFLYM010000002.1:0-77725 GCA_040757035.1 Microcaldota archaeon
AATGAAAAATCTGAAATGTAAAGTCTATGATGAAGAAATCCTTATAAGTGAATTAACAAAAGAGCAGAAGGCCATTATTGAGAAAACTAATGTCATAGTGCCTAAAACCTTGGGAATTTAGGATTTTGACTTGACTTTACAAAACGCGCGCGTTTTGTAAAGTCAAGTCAGACAGAGGGATAAGCTTCAGTTCTGTTAACTTACTTTCTGGC
This sequence comes from Microcaldota archaeon, assembly GCA_040757035.1. Lineage (GTDB taxonomy): Archaea > Micrarchaeota > Micrarchaeia > Anstonellales > Bilamarchaeaceae > JAHJBR01. The sequence goes on from JBFLYM010000002.1 coordinate 213, forward strand.
AATGTGCAAAAAACATACTCTTTATCAATTAATTCTGGTTTCATCTCTTTTAGCAGTTTGTCCAAATTCGTAATTCCTTTCATTCTATGCCCTCGCTTCTAAGTCTTTAACCAACTTTTCTATTCGGTTGACAAAATTTCTTGCGTCTTTTAACAGTTTTTCTGCTGCGTCCTTTCCTGTTTCTTCTGTAACTTCATATTGTGCTGCTTCTCTTTGTCTTCTTGCATGTCGCAGTTTTTGAACGTACTCCTCTTCGAGTTCTCTGGCCTGTTTCAATTTGTCAAGGAACTCTTTCTCCAAGAGATTCTTTTTCACAAAGAAAACCTCAAGTGCGATTATCGTTGCTGTATGATTATCGCTTTTGTAGCCGATTGACGCAAGTGCAGCCAAAGCAGAGTGATACATTGCATAATAAGCTGTAATTACAATCCAATCAAAGGCTGAAAAGTCTTTTGGAATATTCAGCGCCTTTTTGGCTTCATCGCTGTTTCCTAATTTCAGCAGTATGCTGCTAACCATGAAATTGTGGTCTGCTTTCGTTAAATAGTTTAGACTGAGCCTTCGGATAAACGACGCTTTCCCACATAACTCCTTCTCTTCAAATTCTTTGAGTCGTTTTTCAACATCAATCATTTGAAACACCTTCGCTCAGTAATGAAAAGCAATTCTCAAAACCATGAAGGATTATTCCATCTTGTTGCACCTCGTGAGCAACCATTTTCTTTTTTGATTTCAGCATTTTTACAAATTCAGAGGCAGTAGTAATAAGCGGGGCTATCTCTTTACCATATTTATGGTCAATTCCGCCACATTCTCGTTCTAGCTGATCTCTAACATCAAAAGTAGAACTTATGATTATAATGTCAATGTCGCTGCGTTCCTTTTGTTCTCCTCTTGCATAGCTACCAAATAAAACAACACATAATAATTCGTTTGGTGCTGCTTTCCTTAGATTTTCAATAAGTTCTGTAAACATTTTCTTCAGAACAACATCTTTCTTCAGAAACTCTTCTGTTTTCGAAATACTTATCTTCTCAAGATACTTTCTCGTCATTATGTTGCTTAGATTCAAACTGCAAACAATTGCCTTTCCAACTTGCCTCTCTTTAAGAATACTTTTTTCTACAAGATCTTTAATGTGACGGTATGTTGCATCATAAGATATCTTTGACTTTTTTGCAATCTCTCGTATATTGAACTCGCCGACTAGCTCAGGCATAAAGGTCGAGATTATTTTTGCTATTGTTGATTCTTTTACCATTTCAATTACCCGATAATATTATCGGTTATATACAAATATAATGCTTTCTATTTTCCTGTCTTATACTCAACCAACTAAGTTTTTCCGATTTTGTTTTTCAGGTTTTATCTCGATTGGTTGAGTATATGCGATCCACGTTTTTTTAGTGGATCAGTATAATTCCTATTGTACACTAACGCTGTGTAAGATATTCGAACAGCATTCGAATCCGCTAGTCACTGATGTTGTTAAACTTCCTCTTTGGATTTAAATGTGTGCTGTTCCATAAGCACTTTGGTAATGTAATGCACTATTGCTTCGTCATTGCCTTTATCCCCCTCTTCAACCGCGTTATAATACTTGATTTTGTCTTTTAGTTCTACATAGAACATTGGGAATTTGCTTTTCATCAATATCCAGTTCATTACAACCCTTGAGGTTCTTCCGTTTCCATCAGCGAATGGATGAATCCTAACTAATTTGTTATGTAGGATTGCCCCCAATTCAACTGGATGTAATTTCTTTCTGGCAGAATAGTACCATTGAAAAATTTTCCTCATTTCTTCCTTAACTTTCTCATGAGCAGGAGGTATCCATTCCGAACCAGAAATCCTGACTTCATGATCTCTGTAATTGCCCACGATTTTGCAATTAGTGTTCTGTGTAAGCAGCTTATGGACTTTCAACAAAAATTTCTGATTAAACTCGCCGCTATATCCTTTCATGAATTCGTAACAGTCTTTTGAGTTTATTGCTTCATTGTAATCGTTAGGCGTAGCACCAGCAGGAATTATGTTCTCTGTCAAAATCATGCTCGTTTCACGAAGGCTTAAACGATTACCTTCGATGGCATTTGAGTTATAAGTGAACCTGACAATGAAACCTTCCTCGTATTTCTTCTTTTCGACAGAATCCAGTTTACCATACCACTTCTTGAAAACCTCTTTCAAATCTTGCAATTTCTCTGCTTTTTCATCGCTCAAATAAGCATATTTAGAAGTGGGCTTCATGAGGCCTTTTTTTAATGCTTCTTTTTCGATCTCCTCAACTGCTTTTTTTGTCTGTTCTTTGGAAGGTGGTTTGTCACCGACATATTTTCTTATTTTCTTCCATTTTTTATTGCTAACCCTAAAATTCTTCGTAACGTAGTAATATGTTTTGCCTCCCCTTTCGATTTTCTCTAAATAGACCATATGCATTGTATGGGCACAAGAATATATAAAGTTATCTATTTTTGTAAAATATTGTGCCCGTATCCACAAGCATCTGCTTTAATTGTATGGGCACACACAAAAAGTTGGGTTAGTATATAACAATAGTAGCTTTTTCGACCAAATATGCACGATTTTGGGAGTTTTTGCGTCTAATCCGAGCATCGTCATCAAATCAAACATCTGATCAAAGAAGCAATGTAATGATTTGTTCGTCTTTTATAAGCATAATATTTTCAAAGCCAGCGAGTTGGGATCGATTTTTTGATGCCCCGCCTATTTCAACAACCAATTTCTGTTTTCCTGTTTCAAGAATATAATCTGGCGATTTTTTTGCACCTTTTATCGTATTTATCTTCCAACCCTTCCTAACAAAGCCGAATACCGCCAATTCTTCGCGCACTGCTCCAAAATTATAACTTTCTTTAAGTTGTTTGCATATGGCAACGCGCAAATTAGGATGAGTGAAAATCAGCTTCGGTTCGCCCCTCACAAGTGCTGCCCCACTACTTGAAGGCCTTATAAGTCTTAGTAGTTTCATGTTTATCAGTGCATCGATTATCTCATATACTACTGTCTTTGAAATTCTAAGCGAAGATGAAAGCGATGTAATGCTCAATTCACCTGGTGACGACGTTGCAAAAAATATCAAGAGTTTTTCCATAGCAAATATTTTTTCGTTGGATAGTTTAAGGAAGGAAACGCTATCCTCGCGTACGGATTTCATTATTGCAAAATATATCGCATTCATAACGTCGTCGCTAGAATAGTTGGGTATAAGCGAAACTGGAAATCCTCCATATTCTACATACTCGAAAAACCAACCTTCGATACGCGGATAAAGCATTGCTACGACATCTATCGCTTCTTTTTTATTCCACGTTTCTGCACTTGCTGGTGTGGAGACATGGTATCTTAGTCTCAAATATTCTCCTAACGTCATCGGTTCTATATCAAATACTATTTCTCGCCTATCTGGAGTGAAAGCGAGTGCTGCGCTTCCAGAACACACAAGAGTTATTTGCGCGAATTGGTCGTGAATGGATTTTATTTCGTCTCTCCAATTTGGCGATTTATGCACTTCATCAATGAATAATAAGGTATATCCTGCTTCTACGAGACTGCGAATTATTTCATAAAGACCGGTTTTTGTCACAAATGGCCAATCTGTTGAGAGGTATATTGACCGTTCCTTTTTCTCGTTGAAAAGTTGGAGCATGAGCGTTGTCTTACCAACACCGCGAAATCCTCTTAGTATCTTTATTCGCGGTCCGGCATCAAGGGATCGTTCTATCTCGGATTTTATGTCCCTTGTTTCAAATCCATCTATGTTTTTCAAAAGCGAAAGTGCGATTTTCCTTAATTCCCCTATTTCCATGAATATTTATTATTACATCTATTTAAAAATAGTAGCTTTTTCGACCAAATATGCACGATTTTGGGAGTTTTTCCACACATATGACATTTTCCTGTGCGCAAAGCGGAAAAAATGGGTGCAAAATAACGCAATACCGTATTTTCCTCCATAAGCCTTAATTCCTATTGCGCATTAAGGCCATGACCGGGAATCGAACCCGGGCCTAGGGATGACTGTTTTATGTTTTCTGTTTTCAATTTTGAGTTTTGTATTTGTGAAACCTTTGCGAAATCAAAACTCAAGACCAGAAACATGTTTTCCACAGTCCCCCACGCTACCAATACGCAGTTCCCTGTTTTCTGTTTTCAATTCCGAAATCCAAAACCAATTCCGAAACAAAACCCATAAGGCAAAATTTGAAACCAAAAACTCAAGACCGAAAACTCTTACGCTATCATGGCCATCTAGTGGATTAGTAATTGGTTAGTACAATATAAATTAAAATATCTTCAAATGTTTTTTTAAATATGTGCCATCACCGTGTACAAATTCTATCCTCTTTGCATTGGTTGATTTTATAAATTCAAGTAAATCGTAAAAATCAGCGTGATCGCTTAATAGAAATGAAATATCAGTATCAAAAAACCTGGAAAGCGCCCAACCAGTTGCAACCGCTACTAAAGTCTTTCTTCCAAACGCTTGTGCCAATTTGTTTGCAAAATATCTCTTTGCTTTTTTCATTTCCACAATTCCGACAAACGGCTTTGTCATTAATTGCTCTGCTTCTTCAGTTCCTACAACAGCGCGCTCCAATTTTACTCCAAACTTTTCGTAAATACAATTGAAATGTTCTATGTTTTTGTCCACTATAGGTACTATTCCAAAGGAATTAAGAATTTTAATCAGTTCTTGAGATTTCCCAAGTGCATAACCGCCTATGAGCAGATTACATTGCGAGTTTTTATTTACCCATTTTTCTATATCAGAATATATTTCGCAATAATCTGGAAACTTGTATTGCGGATTGCCATATGTTGATTCTATTATGAGAAAATCACATTCGACAATTTCCGCGCCTTTAAAAAGAATTGACGAGCGCGTACGTATATCGCCAGTGTAAAGAATTTTTTCTCCCTTGTTTTCAACAACAAGCTGACGCGAACCCAAAATATGCCCTGCATTAAGAAGTTTTGTGTTTTGAAGTTTTGTGTTTTGACCCAAAAGATTGCCCAAAGCGATTGTTTCATCGCTCGCCATAATGCGCGTTTTATTTTTTACGCCAACAATATGATCGTTATGTGCGTGAGAAATAAACGAAACGTCGCCACCACCGCCAGCTCTATCCAAAGAAATAAGCGCTTCTTGAGATTGAATATGCATAACAATGTTTTACAAAAGCAATACATTTATTTCTATTATTTCTATTCAACAGTCTTAACCGTTGTGACAAAATATTGTTTTTTTCCGCATTCGCGGCATCGCGAATCTTCAGTGATTAGGATTTCGGTTGCTCCAAATCCAAATCTTTTTACAAGAAGCGCGTTGCAATTGTAGCAATAAGTACTTTCTGTCTCAGCATCTGCGCGATTGCCTGTATATGCGTATCTTAATCCTTCTTCAAACGCAATCGCTCTCGCTTTGCGCAGTGTTTCTAGCGGAGTTGCCGGCACGTTGATCATTTTATACGCTGGATAAAACCCTATAAAATGTACAGGAATATTTTTGTCAACATCCGCTATCCATTTTGAAAGCGCGTGCAACTCATCCGCGCTGTCGTTTAATTTCGGAATTATCAGATTTATAATTTCTATGTGCATAATTTTGTGCAATGCTTTTATATTTTGCAAAACGGCTTCAAGTTTCGCATCTCCAACAACATTACTGTATATTTTTTGATTGAACCCCTTTAAGTCTATGCGCGACGCGTCTATAAATGGTTTCATAAGATTTATCGCAGCAGCACTCATATAGCCATTTGTAACAAAAACATTATACATTTTTTTTTCTTTTGCGAGCTTCGCGGTATCTATTGCGTATTCCATAAATATTGTTGGTTCGGTATATGTATACGCAATTCCATCTGCCTTCTCATATTCAGCAAGTTTTATCATTTGTTCTGGAGAGATATCTTCACCAGTGATGTTATCCCGTTGCTGGCTTATGTCCCAATTTTGACAATACTTGCACCGAAAATTGCAGCCTACTGTTGCGAAAGAAAGCGCATTGGTTCCTGGCATGAAATGATAAAATGGTTTTTTCTCTATCGGATCTGTTGCAACAGCGATTGCTTTTCCATAATTCAGTGAATATAATATCCCGCCGATATTTTTTCTTACGCCGCAAAAACCTCTTTCGTTTTCTAAAATCTTGCAAAATCTATTACACATAAAACAATTTACACTTTTATCTACACTTTTGGAATAAAGAAGCGCTTCTTTCATAATTGCTTCTTTCGTACGTATTGTCTTCATAACTACTTCCTTTATAGGTACTTCCTTCATCCTTCATAATTCTAATCCGAGTCCATCTTCAGCAACTATTGTATTCGGAAATATCTTTTTTGCTTCTTTAAGGAGTTGCGAGAGTTGCAGAGCATTAGAATATCTTCCGCTTATATGCGTAAGCACAAGTTTCTTCACTTCTGCTTCGCTTGCAATTTCTGCGGCCTGCACCGCGGTACTATGGCTGCGTTTTTTCGCTTCATCCTCTAGTTTTTTGTCATATGTAGCGTCGTGTATAAGCAAATCGGCATTCTTTGCTGATTTTATAACATTGCTGGATGGTGAACAATCCCCACTGTAAACTATTTTTCTTCCTTTTTTCAACCATGTAACATCTTCAAGTTCAATTCTGTTTTTTCCTATTTTTATAAATCCCTGTTCCTGAATTCTGCGAAACATTTCTCCCTTTAATCCGAGCGCGTGCGCCTTTTCTTCGTAGAATTTCAAAATATCGTATTCTTTAAACACAAACCCAAAGCTTTCGCCAACATGTTTTACTTTAAACGCAGAGATTTCTCCTTCTCCATCCTTAAGCAATAATCCTGGTTTTATTTCGTTTATTTCAAGAAAATCCCATTTCTTTGGCAATAAAAGTTGAAATTTTTGCGGAGCGTAAATTAAAAGTTTTTGTGCAAACACCGATGAAAGCCGAAGCGTTTCTATAAGCCCGAACACTCCAAGAAAATGATCCAGATGTAAATGAGAAATAAATATTGCTTTCACGCTTCCGAATCCAATCCTGTATTTCATCATTTGTCTTTGCGTGCCTTCTCCGCAATCCCACAAATAAAGTTCTTTTGCCTTTAGCGCAACAGAAGGCATGCTGCGATTTACTGTTGGTATGGATGCACTTGTACCAAGGAAAGTAATTTTAAGCATGCATTATTATAGTGTTTGATTTATATAATTATATAATTACTACAATCGTTTGTCAACTACCGTCAACTACCTCCTATTGAAATGATCAACTATGACCAGCTATGACTAAGTTGTAACCTATAGTTGTGAAAAAAAGCTTATTGCTAACTTGTTTTTGCTATATACTCAACCAACTAAGTTTTTCCGATTTTGTTTTTTAGGTTTTATCTCGATTGGTTGAGTATATGCGATCCACGTTTTTTTAGTGGATCGGTATAACCAACTTGCTTTTCTCTGTCCGGAAATTATTTTTTCGAACTCATCGTGTTTGCGCACTAATTCGTATTTTCCATTATTCACTAATATTTCCGCTGCTCTTGTTCTGAGATTGTAATTTGAGCTCATACTATATCCGTATGCGCCAGTAGTAAGCACGCACAATAAATCTCCTTCACTAAGTTTTGGCAAAGTTCGCGCGCGCGCAATGTAATCTCCGCTTTCGCATATTGGACCAACAACATCATAAACATCATAAGTTTCCTGTTTTTTGTTTTTGGTTTCTGGTTTTCCATCCACAATTATGTGATGATAAGAATCGTACATAGTTGGACGCACCAAAACATTAAAGCCTGCGTCTATTCCTGCAAATTTTTTATGCGGAGTTTGTTTGAGTGTATTTACGCGCGTGAGCAAAACAACCGCATCCGCAACTAAAAATCTTCCAGGTTCTATGCAAAAATACGGTTCGCCCAATTTATGCTCTTTAAGTTTTCGCACAAAAAGCCCGAGCACTTCATTCACATATTTGTCAAGATCGAACTCATCTTCTGGTTTGTAAGGAACACCTAACCCGCCGCCTATATCTATAAACTCAAACTTTATTCCTGTTTTTTTCGCGATTTTGCCCGCTATGTCCATAAATCGCGCAAGTGGTTGAATAAAATCCACTACATTTAGAATACCAGAACCTATATGCATATGAATTCCGAATTTTTTTACACCACCTATTGATTTGGCTCTTTCATAGAATTCAAGCGCATCGTGCTCCCATATCCCAAATTTTGAATCTGGACCAGCAGTAATGGTATGCGAATGATGGCCAGCGCCGATTTCTGGATTTATTCTTGCGGAAATAAACTTGGATTTTACAATTTTAATTAATCGTTCAAGTGCGGAACGCGAATCCAGGTTCATGCGTATTTTTTTTTCAGAAAGCGCACGCAATTCGTCATCTGTGACGTTTGTGCCAGTGAAAAGTATTTTTTCTTTTGCGAAACCTGCATCAAGCGCAGCGAGGACTTCGTTTAGAGAAAGCGCGTCAATATACGAACCTTCTGAATTAAGTATTTTGAGTATGTTAAGATTAGAATTTGCTTTCATTGCGTAATGAATCCGGACTTTGTTGATTTTGTATTTTTTTGCGAGCGCGTTTCTAAGCCGGATATAATTCTCTCGGATGCGGTTCTCGTTTATCACATAAAGTGGGGTGCGGAATTTTTTTGCGAGCAAAGCCGCGCTGACACTCCCTATAAAAAGATTTCCATTTCTATTTACAATACCGGTTTTATAAAAATCTACCATTTAAATCTCCTGCGGAATGCGAATCCAGGTTTATGCGTGTTTTTATTCCAATAACCACTTCCATAATGGAATTAGCTTTATTGCTTTGTTTTTCACCTTTAGTCCAGCTTCAAAATCTATGGTGATTATTGTTAAATTGTTGCACTTAAGTCTTTCACTTGCTGCAATAAGCGCATCAATTTCCCGTTCCTTCAGTTCATCTAGCAAGGATAGTGCAGTAACTTGAATTAGCTCTACGATTTTTTGGCGTCTTTTCAAAACAAAGTCCACTTCCTTCTGGAAATAATCCTTCCAATAATAAACTTCCAATTCATGGTCCGTCTCTTTTTTCCGTTGAAGCTGAATAGCAACAATGTTTTCAAGAATTCGTCCTTTATTTTCTGAGAACTTGAAACCGATCAGATTAACAATTCCTGAGTCGATGCAATAAACCTTCTTGGGTGCAATAAACTGCTGTTTTAGCTTGAAGTCAAAACGTTCAACTTTAAAGACCAAAAAGCATTCTTCAAGATATGAAAACCACTTGGAAACAGTGGAAACGTGTTTTACATCGAGCAGTTTTGCCAAAGAGCTATAAGTGAATTCTCCAGCAATGTTGGAAACAAGATATTTAGCCATTTGCTTTAGATTATCGCTTTTCTTTATTTTGTGTCTAACAACAATATCTTTGGTCAGAACGTCATCATATGTCCTTAGAAGTATCGTTTTGCCAAACTTGTAGGCCTCTGGCATGCCGCCGTTGATAAGGTAATCCTGAAGGTAATTGCCTATAATCGCCTTTTCCTGTGTAGTGTAGGCCTTTGAAAAGGTGAAATCCCGAAACGACAAATATTCTTTAAATGAGAAGGGAAACAGCCTGATGGCTATGTGCCTGCCAGTGATGTGAGTGGCCAGTTCACTCGATAACAGACTGGAATTGCTGCCGGTGAGGATAACCCGCTTTGAACGCCTTAACCTATTGGCAAAAAGTTCCCAACCAACTATGTTCTGGATCTCATCCAAAACAATATAATCTATTTCCCTATAAAGCTCATAGAAGGCTTGCAAAACAGAGTCTAAATCGCTCGCCTTAAGCCCGAAAAGCCGCTCGTCGTCAAAGTTAACGTAGCCGAACTGGTGCCCTTGTTCAAGCAAATAGGAGAATATTGATTTACCGCACCGCCTAATCCCGGTAACTACAAGGATATTTGGGTAGTTGAGATAGGTCCGTGCTTCCGATAATCCTTCCCTCGGGATAATATGCTCGGTTTTTTGGATATTCTCCAATTCGAGCCTCTGCTCTTTGATAATTCCTTTTAAATCCATGATAGATTATTAGAAAACAAATTTAAAAAGTTTTCTATTATGATAGATAACATTAAGTTGGACTAGTATATTTATAATTTGCGCTGTGATATTTCAGTGAGAGTTTGGTCGGGTAGTTGATAATGGTAACCGTAGCACATGTAGTATCAAAGCTTATAAGAATGGAGCCAATAATTGAGGACGCGCTTGCAAAGGATTTATTCAATTATTCAAAATTAGCCACGTATTTTCATTCTAAAGTTGAAAAAGAGATGAATAAACCGATCAAACTTTCAGCAATAATCATGGCAATAGCGCGCGCATCAGAAAAAATCAGGCAGGAATATCACAGGCAAGCGCATAAACTTTATTTTGCGCAAATAGAACTCAGCGTGCGTTCTGGTCTTGCGGAAATAACAATACAAAAATCCACATCATGTTTTAATAAAATCACTGAACTTTACAATATTGTTGATCTTTCTGCAGGGGATATTCTAAACATCAACTTGGGCGGAAGCGAAGTTTCAATAGTATATACTGCGCACTATATGAACGAATTCAAAAAAGCGCTTGAGGATGAGAATATAAAATTAGAGATTAGCGGTCTTGCTGAAATATCGGTGCGCTTTCCGAAAGATTGTTTATACGAACCTGGTTTTATTTACGCGATAACAAGACAATTTGCGTGGTATTCAATAAATATAGTTGAGATAATTTCTACTTTAAGCGAGCTTATATTAGTAATAAAAAATGAGGATACCACACGAGCATATAGCGCGCTTCAAGAACTTTTTTCGCAAAGTTCGCAACAGAGTTCGCAAAAATAAATAGCCCCGATCGGATTCTCGCCACTCAATCCCAACGTTATCTAAAGAGGGTAAAGCCCCCTTGGGCTGACATTCGAACCGATGTTACAAGGTTTCTCCATTTTTTAGTGGATCAGTATATTTTGTGTTCCAAAATTGAAAACAGAAAACAAGGAAACCAGAGCCTTGTATCCTTGACCGCTAGAAGACGGGGCTTTATACAAATTCCAAAAACGCAGCTTCTATCGCATCTTTTGCAACCGCATGTTTTACAAGCGGTTTTTCTTTTAATTGCGGGGTTTCGCTTTCATAGGTTGGCCTTTCTTCTCTATAAAAAATACCTATAGGTATTTTTTCATAATTACTCGTAATTTCTTCAAACGCTTTTTCAAGTGCCGCAGTTTTATTTTTTTGATTGTATCCTTCTGATTGTCCTTCTAATCGTCCTTCTAATTTATAAATTCTCTGCTGCCACCATTGATAAGTATTTAATTTGTTAAAAGTAACGCAAGGTTGGAGCGCATCAACAAGCGCAAAACCCTTATGCGTTATTGCCTGCTTTAAAACATCTTTGGTGTGCATTATATCACCGGCAAACACGCGCGCGACAAAAGTCGCTCCGCTTGCTATTGCAGTGGCTAGTGGATTGAACGGGGTTTCAAGATTTCCATGCGGAGTGGATTTGGTTTTCATTCCTTTCTGAGTTGTTGGTGATGCCTGTCCTGTAGTAAGCCCATATAAAGCGTTATTATGAACGATATAGGTCATATCAATATTACGTCTGAATGAATGTAAAAAATGCGCTGAACCTATACCATATCCATCTCCATCTCCGCTTTCAGCGATCACTGTAAGTTCGTGATTCCCAAGTTTTATTCCTGCGGCTGTTGGAACGCTTCTTCCATGCAAAGATTCATATCCATAAACATTGATGTAATGATTGCTTTTACTCGCGCATCCTATTCCTGTGACTATAACTATCTTTTCTCTTGGAATGTAAAGTTCAGCGAGCGCACTTTTGAACGCCATGTGCAAACTATAGTTTCCGCAACCAGGACACCACGGCGGTTTTTCTTTTGTGCTGAATTCTTGCACTGTATTTTGCACTGTATTTTGTATTGTACTCATTTTATCGTACTCGTTTTATTCACTCGCTTTATTTCGCTCTATTTTTTGTTGTGTAGAAAAAATTTGTTGTGTAGAAAAATAATCATATTCAAAATCATCCATTATATGAATTTCTTTTTTTCCTTTCCAATTTTTTTCCTTAAGCCTTTTTACTTCAGCAACGATTTCTTCTGCAAAAAATTGCCGCGCATTATATTTGAGAAACTTGAAATTTGGTTTTAATCCAGTATATTCCTTGAGGATACCTGCGAACTGCGCAGTCCTATTGTTTTCGATCATTATCGTCTTATTGAAAGCGCGAAATATTTTTTTGAGCTTTTTTGCGTTCAATGGAAATACGTAAATAAAATGAAGCGCGTTTGCTTTTATTCCATCTTTTGCGAGAAGGTTTATCGCATCCAAAACAATTCCCTTGTGCGAACCCCAGCATATAAGCGTGATTTCTGCGTTAGGCATCCCATAAAGCTTTGGCACGAACAACTCAATTTCATTCTTAATTATATAATCAAGCTTGCGCATCCTTTTGTTTGCAAGCGCTGCGCGCGTTCCAAAGTGTTCTGTGCTGTAGCCGGTTTCATCGTGCTCATAAGAACTCGCAACATGTATTCCTCCTTTAACTCCTGGAATCGGGCGTGGCGAAACTCCATCCTTTGTAATCAGATATCTCTTGTATCGTGTCAAAAGGGGTAACTGAGGTAAATCTCCTCTATCACCTCTATCTTCGCTAATTATTCTACCGCGTTCAATTTTTATCTCATTTATGTTAAATTTCTCGCAGGAAAAATAAGTTTCTGAAAGATATTTATCGCTCAAAACAATTACAGGAATTTGGTATTTTTCGGCTATATTGAGCGCGTTTGCGCTATGGATAAACGCCTCGGAAACATCTCCAGGCGCAACAATAACACGGGGAAATTCGCCTTGGCTTGCGTTTAGTGCAAACTTCAAATCTGCTTGCTCTGTCCATGTTGGCATTCCGGTGCTTGGGCCGGTCCGCTGTGCAAGAAAAACAGTAATCGGGGTTTCTGTCATTGCGGTCATTCCTATTGCTTCAACCATAAGCGAAAAACCGCCTCCGCTTGTTCCTGTTGCTGCTCTTACTCCTGCGTAACTCGCGCCGGCTGCATAAAGCACCGCAGCGATTTCATCTTCAGTTTGCTTTATCAAAATGTCAAAATCAAGTTCTTTTTGCGTAAGGTAATGCATTATGCCTGAAGAAGGCGTCATTGGGTAAACGGAATAAAACTTTAGTCCACCTGCCGCGGCTCCGAGCGCAAGCGCTTCGTTTCCTGTGATTATCATTTTCATTGCATCGCTCTTTTTTGAAATTTTGTACTGGAACGCGTTTAGTTCTGCACTATAATTTTCCAATATGTATCTATATCCAGCGTGAGCGATTTTTATATTTTGGTTTATTGTTTCCTGTCCTTTTTTTGCAAATGTTTCTGCGAGAACTTTTTCCAGCATGCCAATATCATAACCAATTATTGCGATGCTCGCTCCAAGTGCAACTGTATTGATCATAATTACGCTACCGCGATTATCTGTAGCGAGTTTAAGTAGCGGAACATTGAACAATTTTATATCTTCGCGCAATTCTCCTGATTCTATTTTTGTTGTATTCCCATCGTAAATCATTGCGCCATTCTGAGCAATCTGATCTTTAAGAAAATCTACGCTTGTTTTGTTCAGGCAAATTACCAGATGATTATTTATACATGGTGAGTGCGCTTCGCTGTCGCTTATTCTTATTTGAAACGTGTTTTCGCCCCCGCGCACAAGAGAAGGATATTCTGGATAACCAATAACATTGAATCCACCTCTTGTAAATATTTTGCTTAGAATCAGTCCAGAGGCCATTATGCCCATACCGGCTTCGCCGCCAATTTTCAATACAAATTCTACCATAATTTACATCTGTAATTCAATCATTCGTAACTTAATCATTCGTAATTAAGTTTGGTAATTAAGTTTGATCATTCGGTGATCACCCGGACAAACTAAAAATGATAGAAAACTTAATATAACCTTACCTAAAAATATTTCGGCATTTGGCGAACTGCAACTAATCTTCCTTGAACTGCAGACCTAAATTTCCTTATCTTGAATCATACCGTTGGTGTGATGAGCTTAGATCGCATTCGCCGCATTTCGGCGCTCAGTAAAACGTAACATTTAAATATATTTTGTTACGTTATAATGTAACATGGGTATAGACAAATTAAACGAATGGAATCCATGGTGGGAGAATAGAGAATCCTTATCTGAATTTACAGGCAAATCAAGGCCAGCATATCTTCAAATACTCAATTCTATAGACATAAAGGAAATAACTATATTAACTGGTGTAAGAAGATCTGGAAAAAGTACGTTGATGTATCAGATGATTGATAATTTGCTAAAACAGGGAATTGATTCAAAACAGATAGTTTTCGTAAATTTAGAAGATAAAAAACTTTCGAAAGATAGTTTGGATGATATTTACATAGCTTATAGAAAAGAACTCAATCCTGATAGAAAGGCGTATATTTTTTTTGATGAGATTCATAAGAAAAAGGATTGGGAGTTCTGGATAAGAAAAAAGTATGATTTAAAAACAAATGATAAATTCGTTATTTCCGGCTCTTGTTCTTATTTATTAAAAAAAGAATACTCTACTTTATTAACTGGGAGGAATATTTCTTATGAAATATTTCCTTTAAGTTTTGAAGAATTTTTATTGTTTAAAGGCATAGAGATCAATAAAGACAATTTGAAAAAAGGCATAATGATCGAAAAAACAAGATTCTTAATTCTTAAATTTCTTGATGAATACCTAGATTTTGGCGGCTTTCCAGAGGTTTTTTTTAAACCAATAAATTTCAAAATAAAACTTTCGGAACAATATTTTGATGATATCCTCTATAAAGACATAATAGATAGATATAATCCAAATAGTCAAAAAACAAAGGATTTTGCATTATTTTTGATGACTAATTTTACGAGTTTGATTTCGTTAAGAAACATAAGAAATGCGCTTGGTATATCATATGACTCAATAAAGGATTATTTATCATATTACAAAGAAGCATTTTTATTTTTTATATTGAATCATTTTTCCTATTCCTTCAAAGAACAAAAAACTTTGCCGTCCAAGATTTATTGTATAGACAATGGGTTAAGAAATGCCGTTAGCTTCAAATTTTCCAAAGACAAAGGAAAACTCGCAGAGAATGTTGTTTTTATTGAGTTAAGAAGACGAGGAAAAGATATTTATTATTGGAGAAATAAGGGTGAAATAGACTTTATAATAAAGAACAAGGATCAAACACTGACCGCCATAAATGTTTCGTATACCGATGAGATTCCGGAAAGAGAAGTATTCTCATTAAAAGAATTTGAATCAGAATATAAAAACAAAGTGAAGGAACTCGTTTTGATAACCGAAAGCATGGAAAAGGAAGAGGAAGGAATTAGGTTTGTTTCCCTATGGAAATGGTTGTTAGGGATGTTAGAAGAGTAATTATATTATACGTTTGAGTAATTATATCTTACTTTTCTTACTTTTGCCATGTTTTTTGTCATGTTTTTTCATCCATAAAATAAAATTTCCAAAGTCATGAGCCAATCCTTGGAATGGATAAATCGTAACAATTTTTGCTATGAGTCTGCCAGTTGTTGCTTTTTTCAAAGGACGTACGATCTCTTTGGTGTTTGAAACAACGAAAAAACCAGTGATCAATCTTGTCAATGCAATAATCAAAAAGAATATGTGAAAACTGAGAACGGCATTTCCCCCAAGAAACCCAAGAATCGCTCCGCCGAAAATTATTCCTGCAAATGTTCCTGTACCACGAGAAAGAGAGAAATCTCCCATCGCGCTTACCCTTGAACGGACGGGTGTAATCTCGTAAAGGTAATTATATACCGTTGCGGATATACCGCTCCAAATTATTCCGCTGTATGCTTCGGCAAGGAGAGATTGGACAAAATTGGAAACAAAAATCCAAGGCAATATCATTGTAAAGGAAAGCATACTTACAGCGTTCAAGACCTTTTTAGTGCCGTATTTTTCTATCAATCTGCCCCAGTGTGGGGAAGCCAACGCGTAGCTTATTGTCCACAACGCTATTGTAAGTGAAAATTGGAAATAATCAAATTTAAGCATGTTGAACTTATATATTATTATGTACGGCGCAACCATATTGACTGAAAAGAAAACAAGAAAAATACAAACCAAATATTTCGTAAAATCGTTTCCGAGTTTGGATTTTGATTCTGCTTTTGGATTTGGGTCCCAATAAAGAGTAAGATAATAAGCACTAATGCTCCGAGTAACGAATGCAATGAAAAAAAGCGTTCCGAAACCAAAGAATATGTTTGTTTTTGTGTAATCCAGAAAAATCCCTGCCAAAACAAGGGCAGCCAATCCTGCAAGATTCCACATTCTGTCCCTATAACCAAGCCAGCTCGCTCTTGTTTTTTCATGAACAACATCGCCTATAATTGCGAACCATGCTGGATTTACAACACCGCCAAAAAAATATATTGCAATTACAAGCAATATAAACGCAGTATTCGCAAAATCCTTAGAGAGTAAATTAAATTGGAACGCGAGCATCGCCACTCCGAACCATGTCAAAGCTTGTAGCGCAACTCCATAAATCAATATTTTTTTTCTTTCCCATCCAAAATCTGTGAAAAACGAGCCGATTTTCTGCGCAATGCCATCAAAAAGTGCAGGAAAAGAACCGAGCGCGGTTATGAAAAAAAGCGGAGCTTTGATTGCAATTGCAAACGGTGTCAGAAATACTGTGCCCGTATTCATCATTATTGCCCATACTACTCCGTCTAGCGTGGAATAATGCATTGTTTTTTCTATTTTTTCTTTAACATTTTTTTCTTTAGCATTCATAATTATATCCTTGTCCAAATTATACCGATCCACTAAAAAAACGTGGATCGCATATACTCAACCAATCGAGATAAAACCTAAAAAACAAAACCGGAAAAACTTAGTTGGTTGAGTATATCATCTGGATAGTGTATTGGTGTACAAGCGCATCCAAAATTATTTTATTCTAATAAATATCTCTCCAAAAAAATCATCTTGTCTTAGATCTATTATTTTTTTTTGCGAAAGATGGAGAAGCGGCATTAGAGTGTTCACTATTTCATTTGCATCTCTATTTTCTAGTAATCCTGAAAATGTCGCCCATCCTTCGCTATCCGCTTTTTGTTTTAAGCACAGAAAAACGCTACTCATGCGTTCTTCTATATCAAATCTTGGAATTGCAATAGTTATTATCTCTTCTATTTTTTTAGGCTTGGGTTCAACAGGATTATCATAAGCAATTATTCGTTCCATTTCTTTTAGCAGATCTTCAAGCGCTATTGGAGCTTTTGGTGGTATGCGCGAAACAAGCTCTAATTTCGGTATTTCTTCGCACGCGCCCAATGTTCCAGATTCTTCAGCATGAACATCTTGTATTGGTAATTCTTCAGCTATTTTGAGTGCGTTGCTTTTATACTTTAGAAGGATTGCGGCAGCGAGTATGAGATTTGCTGGAACATACAATTCAAGCGTTTTCATTTTTTTTAGATTACGAAGAAAACTATCTGCCAACAGCGTTATATCTATATTCCAGGGATCAAGCCGTTCACTAGCCATCATCTCCATTAGCATTTCTTTCCACATTGGTTTAAGAATCATCTTTTCTATATTTTCTTCTGCAGACATAGTTGAATTTTAAAATATTCCTTTTATAATCATTATGTAAAATTATTTTATGTGTAAAATCATTTCATGAAGGTAACACGATAGCATAATTAACTAAGTAGATAAGCGGGTGACGATGTGAACATGCTAGAATCAAAACTCTTTGATGCGTCAGAACAACTATCAAAGGTGTTCAACGAAATATTGCGAACAGGAACTGCTGTTTTTATTACAAAAAACAACATACTTTTCGGCCTTATAGACGATAGAAACATGCGAATTGGAATAGCAAATGCGAGTAAAATGAAATGCGAGAATGCGTGTGTAAAATGCCCTGCGATAGCCGAAAACGCCTCAATTTTGGAATGCATTAACGCATTTCTTTCTGGACATTTCAAAGCACTTCCTGTTTTGAACGCAAAGAAAAAAATAGTAAATGCAATATCGCGCGTAGATGTTTTAAAAGAACTCAGTGCAAAAAGACTGATTCCGCGTGCGCAGATTTGCAGATATATGAACGCTCCGGTTTGCACTATAGAAACAGAACAAAGTGTTGCGGATGCGAAATCCAAAATGAAGAAATTTAGAGTACATCATTTAGTTGTAACTCAGAAAGGTAACATAGTTGGGATTATTTCAACTTTTGATTTTGTGGGTCTTTTCGCAACACGAAAAGAAAGACAGTCTTACCAGCTAATAAGCGAAATAAAGAATTTTGATTCAAAAAAAATTAATGAGATTTACAGAGAAAATTTTGTTACTTTGGATGAAAACGCGACACTTGATGAAGCGGTACTAAAAATGATAGATGAGGATACTTCTTCAATAATAATTGTCGCCAATAAAAAACCTGTTGGCGTACTTACAGCCATGGATATATTCAAACTTGTGCGCAAACTTTGCGCTGAAGAAAGAGATATATCTATAAATGGCTTAGATAATACCGATGTCGAAGTACGCGTGCATTACGATAAAATAAAACAATATATAATTAATACTATAAATAAATTTGATAGATCATTTAAAATAGAGAATATCGCAATCCACATGAAAAAAGGAAAGGGCAGATACGAAGCACGCGCGCAGTTTTATCTTAACAATAAACAAATCGCGTTCAAGTGCGAAGCTTATAGTTTAGGTGAGATTGCATCAACGCTTTCAAGCGAATTTAAAACAATATTGGAAAAGAGAAAGAGCGAAAAAATGGAGAAAAAAAAGCGCTCGCCTGTAGAAGACCGATAAAAATATTCGGTCCTCTGAAAAACGTGGATCGCATATGGGGTAATTTCATGAAAAAAGGACAGATTAGTATGGAATTGCTTATCATAGTTGGATTTGTAATGCTACTTTTCATTCCGCTTATTCTCATCGTATCTCATAAAACAAATGAAATGGATGTTGATATGAAAGCAAGTCAAAGTCATCTTATTTTATCTAAATTCACGTATATTGCTAATTCGCTAGGTTCAATGGGCGAAGGCAGTGCACTCAAGTTTGAACTTACGCTTCCAGAACAGGTAAAAACGCTTCATTTTAGAGCACTTGGAGATGGAGGAGAGGTGATGCTTACAACGAACGATGGAAGTCAAATCTCTCAAATTACGCGATTTCCATTTAATAGTACACAAAATTATTCTGGAGGTACAGCCTATAAATTTGAATTTCTTTCTCAAAATGGATATATTGTCATCTCGCTTTCGCAGTAAACAAATAAACAAAAACCTTATTAATTTTTCATACAAATAAAATCCTTATGCTTACTTATTCTGAATTGCGTGAAATACAAAAAAAAGAGATTGAATCGTTTGAACTAGTGAAAGTTGAAAAGGATTTTTACTCCCAGCTTAAATTGTTTATAGAGTCTAAAAAAGCATGCGCACTCAAAAACCAATCATTTGATGAAATGCGAGAATTTGAAAACGCGAAGAAGATCGTGCGAAGTATAATAACAAAAAGAAGAGAAAAAATTTCAATGCTTTTCACGCTCCAAAACCAAGAAATAGAAGGGCTTGCAAACGAAGAACGACTGTTTTTAGCCCAAATAAGAAAAATTGCTAGCGAATCTTTTGAACAATTTGATTCATTGTTTTTAGAACCAAAAAACGAAATCCTGCGTAGGACAAGAATAAAAATTGTTAAAACATTAGAAGCTTATAAAGGTTTTGATAACAATATATATGGACCGTACAAAGAAGGTGAGGAAATTTTTCTTCCAGAAGAAGAAGCCGAATGGCTCTTGAAAAACAAAATGGCTGAGCATATTAGTAATTAGATAATCTTTAGATAATTAATAGAAAATCATATTGCTATAATTGATAATGCTATAATTGATAAATTCCTGTGGTCTAAAGGTTAAAGGTCTGGAAATTTAGGTGATATAAAATGAAATATCCAAAGGAAATTAATACCTATTGCCCAAATTGTAATTCGCACCAACTGCATAAAGTTAAAATGGCGAGCAAAGGACGCACCAGAACTATGGCAGTTGGAAACAGAAAACATGAAAAAAGATTGCACGGTCACGGCGGTAAACGCGCTGGTGAAAAAACAGTAAAAAAACAAGGAAAACGACAAAAAGTGATAATTGAATGCCAAACTTGCAAAAAAAAGCATGAGCGTGTGATCCGTGGGAGAACAAAAAAAAAGTTGGAAATAAAAGCGTGATTAATAAGAAGAATAGTTAATAAGAAAAGTAATTACTAAAAAAGGATGACAATATGGCAAAATTTATAGTTATAAAATGCGAATGCGGAAACGAACAAAAAGTTTTTAGTACTCCGTCAACGAATGTTAAATGCAGAGTGTGCAATAAAATAATTGCAATCGCAACTGGAGGAAAAGCAGCGTTTTTGGGAAAACGAATAAGAAGCGCAGAATAGCAGGAAATATTCATGGAACCCACAACACTTCCCGAGGAAAGCGAATTTGTGCTTGCAACCATAAAAAAAATAATGCCATACGGCGCACTTTGCGTCCTTCCTGAATACAAAAATGCCGAAGCGTTCTGTCATGTATCAGAAGTTGCTTCGCGCTGGATAAAAAATATTCATGAATTCATTTCTGAGAATGATAAAATAGTTGTAAAGGTTTTGCGTGTTGACCGCGAAAAAAGGCAGATTGATGTTTCAATCAGGCGCGTTAATGAAGAAGAAAAACGAAACAAGCTTGAATCAGTAAAAAGAGCGGCACGAGCGGAAAAATTGCTTCAGTTTGCACTTAGTAAATCCAAATGTCAATTAAACCTAAATGAGATAGTATCAAAACTCGAGGATGTTTATGGCGAAGCATACTCAGCGCTTGAAAATGCGCTTGAAAATGATGACGCCTTTGCAAAAATACAAATTCCTAATACGCTTAAGAAGGAGATTATAGACGTTGTACGAAAAAGCATAAAAAAAGCAAAAATTTTTGTAAGCGCCAAATTTAATTTAAAGTGCTTCGGCGCTAATGGAGTAAACAGTATAAAAAAAGCACTAACAATAGACAAATCCGATGCGAATGATGTGCATATACTTTATATGGGCGCTCCGAATTATAAAATAGTGGTTTCTGCGTCAGAATATAAAGATGCAAATAAAAAGTTGGAGAAGATACTGGAAAAAATTAGCTCTTCATTGGATAAGGATTGCATATTTGAATATAGACTTGAAAAATAGATTTGAAAAGTAAAAAATGCTACGGAGAATAGGAAAGAATATAAATGAAAAAAATGCGCAAATGTGGTATATGCAAGGTATATACATTTAAGGAATTACATTGCAATTCCTTAACGGCTTCGGCACATCCAGTGCGTTTCAATCCAAATGAAAGATACGCGGAACAGCGAAGAAAAACAAAAAACCTTGGTGGATGAATACTATGAAAGAAACTATTATTATAGAAAAATGTAAAATAAATCTTAGATCGCCGATTCTCCTTGTCGGATTACCTGGTATTGGACTTATTGGGCAGGTGGTATGTAAATATGTGGCGCACAAAATGAATGGAAAAAAGATTGCGGATCTGTTTTCTCCACACTTTCCGCACCAGGTATTAATGACTAAAAAAGGTACAATTAGATCAATTAAGAACATGTTTTATCATGTTAAGATAAATAAATTAGATCTTGTTCTTCTTTTAGGGGATGTACAGGCGATAACCCCAGAAGGACAATATGAAGTTGCAGGCAAGATAGTTGATTATGCGAAAACTATTGGAGTGAAAAATATTATTTGTATAGGTGGGTATAGCACAGGTAAGTTCAACGAAAATAGAAGGGTTTTTGGAGTGGTTACACACAGGCATCTTATTCCGAAATTCAAAAAGGTCAATGTTATTTTTGGCGAAGCAAGAGGCGCCATCTTAGGGGCTGCTGGTATTATACCTGCGATCGCAAAAATAAACGGAATGCACGCCGCGTGTATAATGGGTGAAACACACGGCGGATATGTCGATGCGATTTCGGCGCGCAATGTGATTAATGTTCTTGAAAAGCTTCTTAATTTCAGTATTGATCTTACTGATTTAGAGAAACAAGCTAAGGAAGGCGAAAAAATAATCAAAAAAATAGAAGATGAAATACAAAAACAGGTGATTGCGCCTTATGAAACAGAAAAAAAAGATATTTCTTATATTCGCTAAATATTCGCTAACTTGAGGTGATAATTTGAAAGGGCAACTCTCGGCGGAAATGATAATATTGATTGCGGTTATTCTTGCGGTAGTAGCGATAGTGGCTATTAGTATGATAAAGTCTGCTGAAAAGGCGAGTAAAACATTTGAAAACCAAAGCGACACAATATTAGACCGCAGTGCTGATATTGTAAATAATCTTAGCGCTGAAATTCCGCAAAACCAAAGCGCGGTTTCATTTGCAAAGATAGAATGAAAGATAAAATGAAGATGATCAGAGGTCAGCTCACTATAGAATATCTTTTTCTTGCACTTATTTCGCTTTGTTTGATTACTATCTCATTAGGTGCGCTCATTAAATTGCAAGAAGCAGGCACACGTATTTTTCATTCCGGGGCGTTCAAATCCTCAGTACTTGATATTTATAATTCTGGTGAAGAATTATGTGCGATGGGTCCTGGAAATACTATGAAAATAAAAATAAAAGAAAACGTTTCTATTGCGCAAAACGAAACCAAAACAATATTTTCTAATCAAGACCTGAATATCTCAATTTCGCAAGATACGAATTGCAAATATCAAGATATAGATCTTTTGGCTAATTCAGAAATAACAATAAAGAACGAGAATGGAGAGATAAGGATAGAATAAAGTTACAAAAATAAGATTGATGAGGAGGTACGAAATGAAATTAGTTGAAATTAAGGATCTTTCTGTTGTTTTCGAAGAGCTTGAGCCAAAACAGGTGGCGTTCACGAACCCGAAATCGTTGTAAAAGCGCGCGCGTTTTGTAAAGTCAAGTTTGATGCTTCGGCTAAAGTCGGTAATATGAATGACTTGATAATCTGCCTTGAGGACTTGCTTAAACAAAGGGGCTAACATAGCCAAACCGAGATAAAAAACCGCCCGCTTGAGGTAAAGTGTGGTTGTTCTATTACAGAGATATATTTTTTGTTTATTTTTTATTCGTATTCGAACAAGTTGGCGGACAGCGAATCAATTAGGTATTGGTTGCGATATCTTATTAAACAATATTACGTAATATTAAAAAATGAACGGGGCAGAACTTTTAACAAAAACGCTAATTGCGCATAATGTTAAGATAACATGGGGCATAACCGGAGGAGTGCTTATACCTTTATTTGACGCTATGCTTAACGAAAGCGACAACATAAAAAATATTCTTACAAGGCATGAACAAGGCGCAGTCCATGCTGCTGAAGGATATTCACGCGCACTCGGAAAGCC
The DNA here is from genome assembly GCA_040757035.1 of Microcaldota archaeon. Lineage (GTDB taxonomy): Archaea > Micrarchaeota > Micrarchaeia > Anstonellales > Bilamarchaeaceae > JAHJBR01. Next base: position 23,736 of record JBFLYM010000002.1, read on the forward strand.
AGGTGTGTGTATAGGAACGAGCGGTCCTGGAGCAACAAATTTAGTTACTGGAATAATGGACGCGTATATGGATTCTGTTCCGATAATCGCATTGGGCGGACAGGTTGCAACCCATCTTATAGGAAATGACGCGTTCCAAGAAACCGATATGTATGGAATAACTATGCCGATAACCAAGCATAGTTTTGCGCTCCGCGATTCCGATAAAATTGGAATCACGCTGACAAAGGCATTCAAAATCGCAACAGAAGGGAGACCTGGTCCTGTTTATATAGATATGCCTATAGATGTACTAAAAAAAGAAGTTGGATCTCATCATGCTCATTACGCCCATCATATAAAACAAGCGTATATTGAAGGATTTCAGCCAACGCTAATACCAAATCACAGACAAGTCGTACGCGCAGCAGAACTCATACTCAAAGCAGAGCGGCCAGTTCTTATTGCAGGCGGAGGAGTTATAATCGCAAATGCATCAAATGAACTTGCAGAACTCGCAACCCTATTATTTATTCCTGTTGTGACTACGCTCCAAGGTAAAGGTTGTTTTGACGAAAGACATCCGCTCGCTTTAGGAGTTATTGGCATGCATGGAAAAAAAGTCGCCAACTACGCACAAATAAACGCAGATGTAATTATAGCAATAGGTACAAGATTTTCTGACAGAATTACCGGAAATCTTGCGAGTTATGCAGAACATGCGAAAGTTATACATGTGGATATTGATCCAGCAGAAATAGGCAAAAATGTAAAAGTTGAAGTACCTATTGTTGGCGATGCAAAAAATACTCTTATTGCGTTGATACAGGTTATAAAAAAATTGATGAGAAAAAATGAAAAAAATGCGTGGAGCGAAAAATTAATGCAGTTTAAAGAAATATGCGACAAGTGTATACTAATAGGTAAAATAGGCGGAAAGGAGGCTAATGTGCCTAATGTGCGGATTCATCCGCGGCAAATAATAGATGTGTTGAATTTCGTGCTTAAAGAAGATGATATCGTAACCACCGGAGTTGGGCAGCATCAAATGTTTGCAATGCATTTTCTTAAGCGTTCGCGGCCAAGAACGTTTATATCATCTGGCGGTTCTGGAACAATGGGTTTTGGACTTCCTTCTGCAATGGGTGCGAAGATTGCGATGCCGAATAAAAACGTAATTAATATAGATGGCGATGGTTCGTTTCAGATGAACATTCAAGAACTTGGTACAATAAAAGAAAACAACATAAACATTACATCTATGATATTCAATAATTCGTACTTAGGAATGGTGCGCCAATGGCTTGAGATATTTTATGGAAAGAGATATGCGCAGGTAAATTTAGGTAAAAATATTCAATTCGCAAAAATAGCCGAAGCATATGGACTTAATGGCGAAGTTGTTGAGCGCTCTTCTGAATTAAATGAAAAAATAAAAAATGCGATTAAATCAGATGTTGCCACTGTGTTAGATGTGCGCATAGAGGAAGAATCAAACATCCTTCCAATGCTGCCGCCAGGAGGCAATCTCAAACAAATGTTCGGTCCCTGCATAAAAGGACCTGATCAGTGGTTTTGATGGAGAAAAGGCATACTATTGCGATAACAGTGGAAGACCAGCCTGGCGTGCTAACGCGTATCGCAGGGCTTTTTTCGCGTAGAAGTTTTAATATAGACACTATCACAGTAGGCAAAAGCGAAAGAGAAGGAATAAGTAAAATGATAATTAGTGTAATTGGCGATGACCACGATCTTGAACAAATTGAAAAACAAATAAACAAACTCATAGACACAATAAAAGTAAGCGAAATGCCTGAGAAAAGTGCATTTATCGCTGAATTATGCATGATAAAGGTTGCGGTTTCGGACAAAAAAATTAAAGATGATATATTTAGTTATGCGAGCGTATACAATGCAAAAATTGTTGGAATGACGAATAAAACTATGACCATGTACATAGTCGGCGAACCTGAAAATATTGAATCATATATCAGGCTTATGAGTCAATTCGGAATAAAAGAGATAAGCAGAACAGGAATTACAGCGATTTCAAAGGATTGGTAATATACATATATGCGATCGATTTAGCGGCTCAGTAAAAAACAAAGGTTTTATGAAAAAAGCGAAGAAACTCGTTCGATTGTTACTACTATTGAGCAATAAAATTTCCAGCTATTATAAACTCGTATTTATAGAATTTGCGAAAAATCCATCATCCTAGAGGAACGAGGTGTTATCTCGACATCCACTTCCAAGCTGGTTCAATTACTATTCTTTTCTTATCTATTTCTAATTTATCTTCTTGATCGAGCGTTATTATTATTCCTTCTTTCAAATTGTATCTATCTAATGCTTCCAAAAGCCCGCCCAGCTCCCGATCTTTATTCTCATCTCCAACCTTAAAACAAACCTGCACTGCGAAAATTATCTTGTTGGCATCTTTGACCAGGAAATCGCATTCGCGCTTGCCTTTAAAATAATAAATATTTCTATATTTTTTTCTGAGATGCACATAAACAAGGTTTTCCAATAGTCTTCCCTTATCTTCAGATAGCGAAGTTGAGTTTATTCTTGATAATCCGTTGTCTATGGAGTATAATTTTTTTGGATTTACTAATTGTTTTCTCATTGAATAATCAAATCGAGGAACCGTAAACGCAAGATAACTATCTTCAAAAAACGAAATGAAAGAAATAACACTATTGACCGAACCCAGTTCGAATATTTTCTTAAGAGAATTGTAGCTAAATTCCTTTCCAAAATTTGATAGAATGTACAGTGCCATTTCATTTAAGGTTTTCAAATTCCTTATTTTGTGCCTTATAGATATATCTCTTGCGACAATATCGCCCAGCAAATGCCTGAGAACCTCGGGGTTTCGTTCTTTTAGATATTCCGGAAAGCCGCCGTTCCTTAGGTATTCCTCAAACGAATCCACGTCCGGATTCTGTTTCGTAAATTCTAAAAATTCAATATAAGAGAAGGGGTATAATTCATAAGTTAAGTGTCTGCCTGTCAAACGCGTTCCCAATTCTTTGCTTAGTAATGAAGCGTTGGAACCAGTTATAACAACATATTTTTTCTTTTCCAGGAGAGATCTTATATAGAGTTCCCATTTGTCCACGCTCTGTATCTCATCAAAAAAATAACAATTCTGTTCCCCTAATTCTTCTTTAAAAGCCTCATCCAATCGCTGGAAGTCATTCAGTCCGAAACCAAATGCACGTGGGTCGTCGAAGTCGAAATAATAAAACGACTGATATTTCTTCATTAATTGGCGCATTAGTGTACTCTTGCCGCATCGTCTTATCCCAGAGATAATTATCGCAAAATTGGTAATTACTGGCATCTCTTTTAATTTTTCCCGTTCTACTCCATAATCCCGTTGTTTGAACTCTTTATTTTGGGATCGTACAATTTCCTTTAGAACATCCTTTAATATCATGGATGTAGTTTCTACATCTCTCTTTATAAATGTTTTCATTGATAGTGCACACTATTGCTCATTGGCAATGAAATGGTGCTTACTTAATAATATTCTTTTCCGATGCGATTAACCGCGCATGCAAATATTCCATTTCATTGATTATATTTATCTCTAGCGCTACAAACCCTGATCGCGTCTCACAGCCGAAAACTTCAAGGCTTCTTTTATAATTGGGTCTCCGAGATTGTATTTTCCCCCTTTTTCTTCTATGAACCCATATTCCTGCAGCTGATCAAGAAGATTGGAAAGCCTGCTATCTGGAATTGGTTGACCTGATTTCGCTATGATAAAATTTTTTATTTCGTTCCATGAAAGCGGCTCTTGGCTGAGAGACGCCAATATAAACAGATAGCGCTCCTTTGCCGCGATTCTCATGTTTAGGAACTCCTTAAGTTCAGCCGCTATAATCTTTGAGCTGTCTTTTAGTGTTTTTGAAAGAGCAACTTCATGGAACAATTCCTGCCTATAAAAACCATAATAAGTAAGCCAGCCAATCACACCGTCAAGCTTATCAACCGCTGTTTCAATTTCATTTTCTCGAATATTTATTTTCAACTGAGCAAAACCGGTCCTTAAAAACGTGATAGAATCCTTGCGTTCCAGCCTCCTTAAATTTATCACTTTTTTTGGCCGCCCATACAGTAGGCTCCCGATCTCGGAGCCTATAAACTTGTCCAATATGCCTATTTCGGAACCGGCAAGTATGATTTTTATTCTTTTTAGTCTATCGTAGATGAAAGCCAAGAAACGGTCAAATCCTGAGGGTTTTAGAAGCTGAACTTCGTCAATAAAAAGGCAGAAAAAATCATTTCTATCCTCCATCATCTTATCAATTCTTTTTGCCAACTCGCTCAGGCCCTTTTCTTCCCTAAAGCTTAATTTTACATAAATATCCAGGCCTTCAAGATAGGATTTCGCTTTCTCGTACATGCTTATACTTCTTAGAAAATCGTAAAATGTCCTTCCAATATGTTCATAAACTGCTTTCCTCCCCTTCGCAATTTCCCTAGAATCGATAAAAAGCTTTGGATGTTTGATTTCGCTGTAAACTACATTCATTAAACTAGTCTTGCCTGTTCTTCGCAATCCGCGCAACACTATGAGCCGCTGCTGTTCGAGTACCCTTTCTATTTCCGCACATTCCTTATCGAAACCGAACAAATCTTTTCTGCTCGTCTTTGGTGTGATGTCAAAGTACATGAAGAACGTTTAAGTGGAAAGGCTTTTAATACTAACGGGGCGTTAGTTACTAACGGGACGTTAGTAATTGTATGCTAATTATATGAAACTAAATCGAAAGGCATACCTTTTGAGATAGATACAACTACTGTAGATCAAATGACCGTAATGGCAGAGCCAATAAACCAAAAATATATCGATGAAGTGCTCAAGATTTCTCAAATTTCTGGATTTAGCTCGATTTAGCGGCTCAGTAAATGAGTATAACATTCAGATCTGCGATTATTGAGGAATTGCCAGCCGTTTCTTATTTTTTTACACATGGTTAAATCAACAACCGCAATAGAAGTGGTTTCGTTTCTACCAGCGCGCTTTATTATTTTGCCAAACGCATCGCATACGAACGAACCACCCCAAAAAGTTATTCTATCTTCTTTTCCGATGCGATTAACCGCGCATGCAAATATTCCATTTGCAATACAATGTCCGCGCATTACATTTTCCCACGCGCTTTTCCAATTACCTTCGGTTTGTTTTATTCCTTTTATCGTACCTATTGCGGTGGGATAAAATATGATGTCCGCTTTCATAAGCGCGCTTATTCTTGCGGCTTCTGGAAACCATTGGTCATAGCATATAAGTACGCCAATATTTCCATAATTTGTTTTGAACACTTTGAATTCTTCTCCGGGCGCAAAATAGTCCTTTTCCCAATAGCATTCATCATATGGGATGTGAACTTTGCGGTATTTTCCTATTATGTTTCCGTTCTGGTCAAAAATTATAGAAGTGTTATATATTCTTTCGCCCGCTTTTTCGCATACCGAACCGCCTACGAGTATTATATTGTTATCACGCGCCGCTTTCGCAAGCGCATCTATAATTCTTTCAAAATTATCAGTGTATTCCGCGGTATATTTCGCGCGCTCATTTGTTTTTTTATATTGTGCGAAATATTTTGAAGCGAAAAGTTCAGGGAGACAAACAATGTTTGCGCCTTTTTTTGAGGCCATTGCGATTTGTTTTACAGTACGCGCCAAATTTTCAGTAACGCTGTTGGACATACGCATTTGTATTAACCCTATCTTTGTCTTTCTTTTAGTTAACTCTAAGCGTTTGATCATACAAATCCGCATATTTTCTCTTAAGCTCCTCAAAAAATTATTTTCATAATAGTTTATAAGGCTTCCGCACATTCCCTTCCATTCCTTGCTGTAGTGAGCAACCCTATCCTCTTTTAAGATAGGATTATTTTTCTACTCCTTATCTGTTCTATAATGATTCTCAGTTTATCATTACCTACTGAATTATTCCGAATGCCCTAAGGAAATCTAATGCAGCACTCTTTCCTGCTTCCCATGCAAGCGGGAGTTTCTCAAAATCAGTGAGTCCAATGTCCCATATACCTCTACCTATTTGGCAATGAATTGTGTTGAAAGGAAGCGATCTCATCATGGTTGTATCCATCTGTCCACGGGTAGCGATGTTAGTTTGCATAGAAAGTGCATTTCTTATCCTATTCCACCAAGCGTGGAGATCGATTTCACGGTGACCTGGGAAAGCAGTACAAAGATCTATGACAATGTCGTTTGGCATCATATTAGCAAGTAATATGCCTAATGGATAGTTGTACATATATCCGCCATCAAAAAGAGCGCCGCGTTCTGTAGCTTGTACGGGATACAATGAAACTATTCCATCTCCTTCTCTAATTGCCTGAAATGTTTCGCCGTGCGGACATCTCAAATTCTCAAATATTGGTAAGGACATTGATGCGTAAAGCGCCTCATATATTTTGAATCGTGGACTATACTCTGAAGAAAGAACAATTTTTTCAAAACTAGATACCTCATCATCGCGCATTGAATTCATAAGGGTCGCCATTATATACAGACCCGGAATATCTTCCATTGTTTTATTTCCGTATTTTTGATCAAGTATTTCATCTATAAACATCATTATTTTATCGCCCTTGAGGGGAGGAAAAAAAAACTCTTTAAAATTTAGATCCCACATTAGAGCGCGCAGCAATTTCGCATTAAATACTTCCTTTACAACATCAAAATCGCATCCCATCTTGATTAACAACCCTGCAAGCGCGCCGCCAGAAGTACCAGCTATATTTGTTATTGGAATGTTATGTTCATACAGAGTATTTACGAGTGCGAGAAATGCAAAAAATTTTATCCCAGCGCCACTCAATGCCAAATGGATGTTTACTTTATCCAGATCAACGTTATTGTCAAGTTGCGTGGCATCTCCTAAGTAGAATATGTCTCCGCCAGTAATTAACTCTCTATGCCCGTTGAATTCGTTACGTGGTAAATTATGGTTTTTGAACACATCATAAAACTCTTTAATATTGGCGGTTTTCGCGAGCCGATCGGGTGCTTCAGAATATCTATTAGACACTGCATTATTCCCTATTTCTTTTGCTGCACGCCGTATAATTTTATCTGGAAAAAGTACTGGGTATAACATACTAGATACCTTGTGTTATTGACACTATGTGATGAACAAGATAAATGGCACATATTCTCACTATAGCGAACATAATATCCCGCAAAATATAACGCACATAAAGAATTTAAATCTTTGTGTGTATTTATGTATATATACACATACATATTCTTATAAAATGAAAAATTGATGATGTGATAGATATATGATAGAAGGAGAAATATCAGAATTACGAAAAAAAATTGCCACCATCGCAACACTAGCTATAACTGATATAGCTAAAATCCAAGGAGAAATAAAAAGTGATATAGAAAAGTTGCCAGAGACAGATTCACAAAGAAACACATTATCTAATGCACTTGATGAGGCAGTACGCAATCGAATTAAAACTGAACTAAATTTTGAAAAATCATTAGCATCTAATATTCTACAAAAGGTGGTAACAGAGATACGCAAGAATTTTGAATTGAACGCTGAGCTACTTTTTATCCTTGATATCGAATTAGACGAAGGAATTAAATCTGAAATAGAAAAAATTATCCGGAGTACAGATCCACCTTTTAAAAAAGGCCTTAAACTATATACTCGGTGGAGTATATTAACAAAACTTGGAATACCTGGCGACACAACTGGATCAATTAACGAGCGTATTACCCCCGAAGCAAGCAAATTACTCACACAATTAATTGCAGAAGCAGAACCAAAAGTGACCAACGCAATAAATGAAAACTCGGTATCGAAAAATGAAGAAGTGCTTAGATATTTTCCTCTTATTATAAAACTCAATGGAATAGTTAAAGGAGATAAAGAAAAAGAAATAAATAAAACAATATCAGAACAAATAACAAAGTTATTTGAAATTGTACAAAAAGAAGACAATATCAATAAAACAGAAATAATTTCTCAGTTTGTTGGTTTGATTCCATCATTACATGGAAAAAAAGAACTTATGGGTATATTTCTACATCTATATGAAAAAAAGATAGATATTACTCCGATTCCAGAAGATAGAAAAAAGTTCATTGAGACTTTTAAGACTTGGAATGTTGAAATTAAAGATTTAGCAATATCAGGAGAAGAAAAAAACAAATTGATTATATATCTCTGTGAAAAAATAATAAAAGAGTGTGATATACAATCTAATTCAGACTTATCTTCATATGCTAATAAAATACCAGCGATTTATAAGGTCTTGGAAGTATTGAAATCTATTACCGGAGAGGCAAGAAGTTTAACCACACAATTAATTGCAGAAGCAGAAACAAAAATAGATGAAATTGCTGCAAAAGTGTTTGATTTAATACAAAAAGATGTTGATAAAAACTCCAATATAGAAGTACAGAAAAAAATTAGACTGCTGTTTGATGTAATAGAAAATGCACAAGAATTTGTTGAAAAATACGAATCAAAAATACAAGGCCAATTAATAGATGTATATATAAATGCTATTTGTTCTCGTGTTCTGCAACAAGGATCAGTTAGCGGAAGGCTTAACGATCCGGATGCATTCCTTTTTGTAGCTATTAGAGATGTTATAGACCAATTATTACCAAATCTTTATAAATTCTATAAATGCCACCCTGAGATAGCTTCTCCTGCAGTGTATGCAGTTGAAGAAGACATTGAAACATTATATAAATTATATGTACAATCTAAATGGGCAGAAAAAAGAGATGAGTTAAAAAATGGACAACAAGCAAGTTGTTGGGTATCAACTGAAGGATTAGAAAAGATAATTAGGGAAGAAATTGACCCTAAGATTGCTAAACAGGATATGCAAGAGATTAAAGAATTGCTTGCCAGATGTAAATATGCAATAACGAGATATTGTTTGGATTTTGATAAACGAATGACGACAGTTGAAGCGATACAAAACGATATAATGACTAAAACTGATGCACAACCGCTTGAGCCAACAAAAGTTCGTGAATTGATTTTGAGGATTATTAATGGCCAAAAAACTTTGCAACTTAGTGTTGTAAGTCAACTAATTACGCAAAAGTTAGTAAGATAAAAATAAGTATGACTTGTTTTGTTATCTATATATTAAACGACGAAACAAGCCTTTCAATTTGAAGCAATATCTCTTTTTCTTCTTGGCTCAACAGTTCAATTTTCTTTTTCCATTTTTCCAATTCGTTCTTTGTCATATATGTAATAAGTATATCCTCCTGAAATACATCATTATTTAATGTTACTTCATCTATTGAGATAGCTGTTTGGAGACCTTTTTCAGCGATATTTAGTGCTTCTTTTTCCCTTTGTATTGTCTTTATTTCTCCTAAAACAACCCCGTTTTTATTCATGATTTTGAAGTGTGGTTTAAGTCTTCCGGCTAAAACTTCTATCCCAAAGATAGCAGGTTTGCTCATGCGAAAGAAACAATTTGGCAGTACTTTTATCGCGCATGGCCACGGCATCTTTTCAAAAACTTCTTTTTTCTCTTTTTCTTTTTCTTCTGACTTCCATTCATTGTAATTATCAACAAGTTTGTAAATTATATTGCTGTATATTATCGGAATATTTGTTTCTCTGCACGCAGTTCTCGCATCTGGCAAAATCTGTACATTAAATGCAAATACTATACCGGTATATTTATCCTGCGCACCGACATTCGCGGCTATGAAAACATCGTTTTTTGTTACCGCACCCACATTCGCTGTTTTTATTGGAATTTTTTCATCTGTAAGTATTTTGAGTATCGCTTCTATGCTTCCCAAACTATCCGCTTTTATTATTGCGCCTAATCCAGAATTTTCAAAAATAAGTTTGCTTACCTGTGCTTCTATTTCTTTTTTGTTTTTTTCATAATCCTTATGGTCTTTGATTGCGACAAATGGGGAACCGCTTAGCGCATCTTCTAAATTTGGTGCCAAAATTTTAATCCCGGCTGCAGCAGCGATTTGTTTCACGCGCATAAACTTTTCTTTCGCACCATCTAAACTAGGTTCAAGCAACGCACGGATTTTTGTTTTTTTCACACCATGCTTGCCGAGAAAAAGAATTTCTTCGCCTTCGCTTAGTATTCCATCATAAATAATTATGTTTATTGTTGGTCCAAGCCCGCGTTCATCCTTTACTTCTATTATACTACCCTTTGCGCCTTTATCTGAATGAAAATGAAGCTCATTTTCTAAAAATTTTTGACTTAGTCCTGCGATCAAAAGAAGAATTTCCGCGATGCCTTCATGCGTTTTAGCGCTTAGAGGTACTATTCCAAGCTGCTTGGTAAAGTCCGCTACCCTGTCAAAACGCTCTGAATCAAAATTATATTCAGAAAGCGCGCCAATCAATTCATATATTTTGTTATTTAAGTTGCTCTTCACATGTTCGGATTGTTTCGCAAATGATTCTAAAAAAGAATTTGTATTTTGCGTTTTCCATCCGGTGATCAAATCAATTTTATTCGCTGCGATTAAAAAAGGGGTTTTCGCATTCTTTAATATTTTCAGGCTTTCTATTGTTTGCGGTTGAAACCCCTGCGCAATATCTACAACCAGCACCGCCATGTCGGCAATGCTTCCTCCGCGTTCCCGCAAATTAACGAATGCCGCATGGCCAGGAGTATCTATAAAAAGAATTCCTGGTATATGCAAATGCATCGTCATTTTTTTTGCAATTGATTTTGAAATTTCATCTATATTCTCTTTTCGGATGTAACTTGCGCCGATCATTTGCGTAATGCCACCGGCTTCTTTCTTGGCAATACACGTGCCTCGCACAGCGTCAAGTAGCGAGGTTTTTCCATGATCAACATGACCTAATACAGCGATTATTGGAGAACGAATACGCATAAGGAACACCATGTTTATTATTTATATACAATCCATACAATTCGCGTTTTTTAGCGGATCGGTGTATATAAAGGATCGGTATATATAAATAAAGAAAGATATTATAAAAGGAAATCTATGAAAATTATGAGAACCACAAAAATTACCATTTCAAAGGACGCGCGTACTCGTTGGGAAGCGAGTTACAGCATAATTGGAAATCATTCGGGAATCCAGATTTGTACATGGACAAAAAAAGCGTTGCGTGGAAAAGGAGTGTGCTACAAACAAAAATTTTATGGAATTGATACGCACAGATGCGCGCAAATTTCTCCAGCACTCGCATGGTGCAACGAAAATTGTATTTTTTGCTGGCGTCCGAACGAGTGGATGGAAAATATTAAAATGAAGCGCAATGAAGTGGACGAGCCTGCTGAAATAATCTCTGGCGTTTTGGAAAAAAGAAAAATCCTGATTTCCGGCCTAAAAGGCGCGCACGATGCGCAGAAAGAAAAATGGGAGGAAAGTTTCAAGTTTTTTCCATCGCATTGGGCAATATCTCTTTCCGGTGAACCAACTCTTTATCCAAAATTGGCAGAGCTAATAAAAGAACTAAGAAATCATAAAGAAGTGAAGAGTATTTTTTTGGTTTCGAATGGTCAGCTTCCGAGCGCAATTTTGAGATTGGTCAAAAAAGATGCACTTCCAACCCAGCTTTATATAAGTGTGAATGCCTGCAACAAAAAGATGTTTGAAAAAATAAATAGACCAAAATATTGCGATGGTTGGAAACGATTGAATAGAACAATTTCTCTGCTTCCTAAATTAAATTGCAACACTGTAATCAGGTTCACTATTATAAAAGGACAGAACGATTCTGAAAAACATTTAAAAAAATTTGCCAGAATATTTGAAAAATCCAGGGCAGATTTCATAGAAATAAAAGGATATATGTTTTTGGGTGATTCGCGCAAACGCTTGGTTTTTGAAAACATGCCAACGCATGAACATGTAAAAGAATATTCTCAGCGCATTATAAAAATGCTTCCGAACTATTTCATCAAAGATGAGGATTTTTCTTCTCGCATAGTTCTGCTGAAAAGAAATAAGATAAATAAGATGATGTCTTTAGGCTGCGTTTCATAAGTATATTAAGAGGAAAGTTAAAAACCTAATGGTAGATATATTTAGCATGAAAAAACAAATAATTTGCGATTCAAGTGCGTTAATTTCGCTTACAGGTTCCTGCCTTGTTGAATCGCTTTCTTTTCTTGCAAAAAAATTCGACCTCTCTTTCATAATTACGGATACAATAGAATATGAATCAATAATTCATCCGCTTAATCTTGCGACAAAAGAATATGCGTTCTCAGCACTGAAAATAAAAAATGCAATTCAAAACGGCGCGCTCATAAAAATGACATCTGATGCGTACGTAATGCAAAAAAGAGACGAAATTCTTTCTCTTTCAAATAATATTTTTTTCGCGCGTGGGCGTCCGATAAATCTTGTACATGCAGGCGAAGCCGAAATGCTCGCGCTCGCGGATAAACTAAAAACAAACTATCTATTTATGGACGAGCGCACTCTCAGAGTGCTTATAGAGGCTCCGTTCAAAATAAAGGAGCATTTTGAAGAAGAATTTAATACCAGCGTTATGATAAACAAAGATAATCTGGAAAAATTAGGCGTAATAGCAAAAGGACTAAATATTTTTAGAAGCGCAGAACTGATTTCGTTTGCTTATCTTAACGGCTTTTTTGACCAGTATAATGAGCTTAAGAAAGATATATATTCCGCTGCGCTTTACCATCTCAAATATTCTGGCTGCGGTATTCGCTACGACGAAATCGCAGAATTAACTACGGCTTTGATTTCATGAAACAAGCATACGATACACTGAATAATGCGTGGAAATCCACTTGCAAAGTTCTGTTTGGAGAAGAGATTGGTGAATTAAAGGAATACGAAGAATGGTTAAAGGAATATATGCCGATAATCGGTAGAAGAAAATCATGTATTTCTGGAAAAGAGGTTATTTTTGCTGTTGATAAGTATCATGGAACCAAAAATTTTGTTTCGTTAGATGAAATTAATGAAAATAAGGAAAAGTCAATTGATCCGTTGACAATCAATGAAATAAAGGATATTGATTCAATCATTACTGCACTTTCTGAGAAATGGGAATATTGCGGAAATAAAATTCTTGGAAATTCAATAGCTGTTGAACAATCGGATACCGTTAAGGATTCGCAATATATACTTGAATCCGCAGCCATTGAAAAATCAGTCTATATTTATTCTTCTTTTCAGTGTACAAACTGCAAATATGTTTTCGGAGGAATAAGAGTAGCTGATGGCGAATTTATAATAGGAGGATTAAGGGGATTTGGAAAACGCTCTTTTAATTACTATTGGTCGCAAGATAATAGTGATCAATATGTTTGTTCCAATTGCCAAAATTGTAACAATATTATTTTTTGCTTTAACCAAATAAACAAAAATTACCGTATAGGAAATCTACAATTGGATAAAGAAAAATATTTTTCACTCAAAAGCAAATTAGTGAGTGAAATCAGAGATGAGTTGAAAAAGAACAAGAGGTTTCCTTCAATTTTCGAACTTGTTCCTGATGAAAAACCTAATGAAAATGCTATTAAAATAATAGAAAGTGTACCTACAAAGAAAGAAGGCGATATGAAATTGATAGAAGATGCTTTTAAGTCCACATTTAAAGTAATTTTCAGAAAGGATATAGAAGGAATAACTCCATATGAGGAATGGTTTTATCAAACCATACCAAAACAAAAAGAAATTGTTACAATTATAGGGTCTAAGGTATATAGTTTAGATCCTAAATTTTACAAAATTTATTCAAAAGTACCGAAAAAAAGAATGTTAAAGTTTGAAGAGACTATGATGTTAGATAATTTACATCTAAATGAAACTGAGATTACTTCTATCAAAAACATAATAACAAGATTGTCAGAAATAGCCTATATTACTGATGAGTTTTTTGGCGGAAAAATTCATAATCTTATTCAATGTAGATGTGGGTTAAACCTTTTTCATGCGTACAAAAGCAATGGACAACGTGCAGAATACTTAGGATTAAACGATTTTCCTTTTGATTCCAAATACATCTTTGGTTCTGAAAGGGTGAGTAATTCGCAGTTTTGTATAAAATGTTATTATATCCTTGATTGCGTGCGATGCTTTGAACTGGATTCGTGCGAGAAATGTTCGGACTCGTATTTTTGTCACAATTGTGAGGGTTTATCCAGCGCAATGTTCTGCTTTAATGTGAAAGCAAAAAGGTCAGCAATTGGCAATCTGGAAATGCAATTGGATCAATATAAAAAAATAAGAGATTCTTTAGTTGAACAAATGGCAAATGATATTCTAGGAAAAAAGGAATTGAAATATAATATTTTCAATATCATAAGCAGAATTAACAATTCGACTTGATCTAATTTGCAAACGATCGGAAAAATTTGGTTGGTTGAGTATATGCCTGGAAAAATATTTGCAGTTGTTGGCAATCCAATACTCCATAGTAAAAGTCCAGAGATGTTCAATGCAGCATTTAAGAAATTAAAGATAAACGCTATCTATATAAGAATTGCCGCATTTGATGCAGAAGAAGTGATGCGCACCGCAGATGATATTGGGCTATGTGGTTTAAACATTACTTCGCCATTTAAGGAAGAATTAAAGAAAAAAATGCGCGTTTCGAATTCGTTAAACACACTCATAAATACAATCATTATAGATAAAAACGCAAGAGAAATCGATGCAATAAACTGTATAATTTGCAAAAATGATCCAAAATCAAAGTGTCCGAAGAAACAATTACTGGTTGGTTATAATACCGATGTTGCTGGCGTTATTGGTGCGCTCAAACATAATTCTTGCGATTTTGTTGGTAAAAAAATCATAGTGCTCGGTGCTGGAGGTGCGGCAAAGGCAGCGATATACGCACTTGTTTCTAAAAAAGCGGATGTAGTGGTGGTAAACCGCACATTCAAAAAGGCAAAAAAACTTGCGCAGCGATTTGGTTGCAGAGTCTCAAAATTTGATGAAATTGCGCAAGAACTCGAACATGCGAACATTCTAATCTCATGCGTTCCTACTGGCGAACGAATAATTCCAAAATCAGCGCTACGCAAAACGCTTAGTGTATTAGATGCAAATTACTCAATAGATACAGCACTCAAAAAAGATGCAAAGAGCAATAATTGTAAAATAATTGATGGAAGAGAATGGTTACTTTTTCAGGCAATTCCGTGTTTTAAATATTTTATTGGTAAAAAAGCACCAGTCGCAGCGATGCGCAAAGTGCTTTACTCAAAAAAGAAAAGAAAAAAAAATATCGCTCTTATTGGTTTTATGGGTAGCGGAAAAACAGCGGTTGCTAAAGAACTCGCAACACTTAACGGAATGAAATCCGTAGATATAGACGCTAACATAGAAAAAAACATGAATATGAAAATAGCGCAAATTTTTGAAGATATGGGAGAACGCGAATTTAGAAAAATAGAAAACGCGGAATTAAAAAAGGCGCTTGAATCCGAAAACGCAATAATTTCCTGCGGAGGCGGGTTAGTGTTAGATCCGCGCAATGTAGACATGCTAAAAAGAGATTGCACTGTTTTTTGGTTATGGGCAGATATAACAACCATAATGGAAAGAATAAGTAAAGATGATTCAAGACCATTGATCAGAACTAAAAACAAAGGCGATCTCAAAACCAAAATCGAAATCGCCAAAAAAATATTAGAGCAGCGGTTATTTGTTTACGCAAACGCTTGCGATGCTCTAATAAATACAGTTGGAAAAAAACCAAAAGAAATTGCCGCAAGGATAGATTATGAAATTAACGAAATTAATAAAGCCTAGTGAAGTAAATGGAGTGATAAATGCGCCTCCTTCAAAAAGCATTATGGGTAGAATTACTGCGGCCGCGCTACTATCAGATGGCATAACAAAAATCCGTAATGCATCATTGTGCGATGATGGATTAACGGCATTAGATATTATAGAAACGCTCGGCGCGCACGTTACGCGTGTCGCGCACATCAAAGTCGATGCAAAAAAATTTGTGAATGAAGTCATAGTCAAAAGTAAAGGTATATTCAAAACAGTTCCGAAAAGTGATGTTATTAATTGTAAAGAATCTGGACTATGCATGCGAATGTTTGCGCCTATACTTTCACTTTTGAAAAGACAATTTACGCTTAATGCAACCGACTCGCTGCAAAAAAGACCGATGAAAATGCTGGAAGCACTTGCACAATTAGGCGCGCATTGCAAAACTTCAGCAGCCGGTTATTCTCCGATCAAATTAAAAGGAGCAATAAAGGGAGGAAAAATTAAAATTGATGGTTCGGATAGCTCGCAATTTCTTACAGGTTTGCTTATGGCCCTGCCATTATGCAAAAAGAATTCAATAATTGAGGTTTTGAATCTGAAAAGCAAGCCGTATGTCCAAATGACGATTTCGCTCCTTGCGCGTCTTGGAATAAAAATAGATAGCTGCGGTAATTTCCAAAAATTTAAAATTAGCGGACATCAAAAATATAAAACAAACATAAATTATTCTGTTGAAGGTGATTGGTCTGGCGCTTCATTTATGCTTGTTGCAGGTGCGATTGCAGGGAAAGTTAGAATCAACTGGCTTAGTATAAATTCGTTTCAGGCCGATAAAGAAATAATCTCTGCACTAAAACGCGCTGGCGCAAAAATAAAAATCCAAAAGAACAATATTATTGTTGAGAAAGATAGACTGAATGCGTTTGAATTTGATGCGAATGATTGTCCAGATCTTTTTCCGCCATTGACAGTGCTTGCAATAAATTGCAGTGGGATATCTGTAATCAAAGGTGTAAAAAGATTAAAATATAAAGAAAGCGACCGCGCGACCGCGCTTGCACAAGAATTTGGAAAAATAGGCGCAAAAATAAAAATCGTAGGAAATAACATGAAGATCATTGGAACAAAACTCAGGGGAGGAAAAATAGACTCACACAATGATCACAGAATTGCGATGGCTGGTGCGATTGCGGCGTTAAACTCAGAAAAAGGTATTTATTTATTAAATCCGAAATGTGTTTCCAAATCATATCCAGAATTTTTTGATGATCTTGAAAGGTTGAAAGAAAGATAAAGGAAAGGTTAAAAAAATGAATACGCTTGGAAGATTATTGCGAATAAGCATTTTTGGAGAATCGCATGGTGAATGTGTCGGAATAGTAATTGACGGATGTCCGCCAGGACTTCATCTTAGTGCATCAGACTTAATTTTTGATTTAGAGAGAAGAAAAGGAAGCCAAAGGAAAATTGGTACAACTTCGCGCATTGAAGCAGACGTTCCGCTGATAAAAACCGGAATTTTTAACGGCAGAACTACTGGTGCGCCGATTTTAATAATGTTTGAGAATAAAGACGTAGATTCGAAAATGTATGAAAAACTTAAGGATAATCCAAGACCAGGACATGCGGATTTGGTTGCAAAACAAAAATTTGATGGATTTAACGATTATCGCGGAACCGGACATTTCTCGGGACGACTTACAATTGGGCTAGTTGCTGCAGGCGTAATAGCAAAAAAGATTATAGCAAAAAAACTTCTGAAAAATGCGAAAAATGTCAAAATCAAAGCAACAATAATTGAAGTTGGCGGTATAAAGAACATAAAAAAAGAGAGCATAAAAAAAGCTATAGATCATGCGGTAAAAAAGAACGATTCTGTAGGTGGAATTATAGAATGTAGAATAAGTGGACTACCTTGTAGTTTGGGTGAACCGTTTTTTGATTCTGCAGAATCTCTTATTTCTCATGCAATATTCTCTATACCAGGAGTAAAAGGAATAGAATTTGGTTCTGGTTTTAAATGCGCGTCTATGTATGGAAGCGAATGTAATGATGAGATAATTGACATAAAAGGAAAAACAAAGACAAACAATGCCGGAGGAATAAATGGTGGAATAACCAATGGAAACGATGTAGTTTTTCGTATAGCAATAAGACCAACTTCAAGCATAAGTAAAATTCAGAACATCATTGATCTAAAAACAGGTAAAATATCAAAGATTTCAATCGAAGGAAGGCACGATAGGTGCATAGCTCTCAGAATACCGGTTATAGTTGAAGCAATTTCTGCTTTGGTTTTTGCCGATTTAATGCTTTTAAATGAGAATGTTAGATGAAAATTTTAGATAAAAAAAGGGTAATCTTATGAATGATGAAAAGATGCGGAATATTGAAAAGATGCGGAAAAAAGTGGAATTGATAGATTACGAAATACTAAAACTCATAAATGAGCGTATGGAGTTCGCGGTAAAACTGAAAAAACTGAAGACCACTATCGCGGATCCAAAGCGAGAAGAAGAAGTAATTAATTATGTGTGTAATCGTTCGCACAATATATTATCTCCAAGTTTTTCTAAGACATTAATTATGCAGATAATAGAAGAAAGCAAAAGATTACAGGCAAAGGATATGAAACTAATCGGATTCCAAGGCGAACATGGTGCGTATAGCGAACTCGCAGCGCGTTCTTACAATAATTCGCTGGTTCCAATTCCATGCGCAGAATTTGCGGAAATCTTTGAAAGTATAGAAAAAGGGATACTTGATTATGGAATAGTTCCTGTGGAAAATTCGCTCGAAGGTTCGGTTGTTCAAGTGAACGATCTTTTTATTGAGACTGACTTAAAAATAATTGGAGAAATTAACATGCCAATCCATCATAATTTACTCGCTCTTCCAGAAACAAACTATCGCGATATAAAATCGGTGTACTCGCATTCGCAAGCGCTCGCACAATGCCATCAATTTATTTCAAGGAATAATCTTGAACCAAGACCTTTTTATGATACTGCTGGCGCTGCAAAAATGCTCTCAAAAGAAAGATTGCCGGATACAGCGGTAATTGCGAGTAGTCTTTGCGCGCAACTTTACAATTTAGAGGTAATAAAGGAAAATATTGAAGATCACGCATCAAATTCAACAAGATTTGTGATAATTTCTCGCGAAGAAAGCGCGGAAAACGGAAACAAGTGTTCAATACTTTTTTCTACTAAGCATGAAGCTGGGGCGCTATTCAGAATACTTAAAATTTTTTCAGATGCGCGCGTAAATCTCACGCGAATAGAATCTCGGAGAATTAGAGGCGATCAGCGTAACTATGCGTTTCTTTTGGATTTTCAAGGCTGTAAAGATAATAAGAAAATAGAGGATGCACTTAACGAAGTTAAGAAGGATGCGATCATGTACAAATTCATGGGTTGTTATAAGGAAGCATGTGAGTAAACATCTAAAGTGGACGTATGCGCATAGCGATTATAGGAACTGGAAATATAGGAAGTTGGCTTACAAAGGAATTTTCATCAGAGCATGAAATAGCAGTATACAACCGTACGTTAGAAAAAGCTGAACTGCTTGCAAAGAAAATCAAAAAAGTGCGCGTGCTTTCTGGATTTAGCGAGCTTAATGATTTTGCTCCAGAACTTCTGATAAATGCGGTTAGTCTTCCAAACACCGTTTCTGTATTTCAAGAAGCAGTGAAATATATTCCAAAAGGTTGCGTTATTTGCGATGTTGCTTCAATAAAAGGTGAAATTCCAAAATACTACAAAGAATCTGGTTTTAAATTTGTATCGGTACACCCAATGTTTGGCCCAACATTTGCAAATATTAAAAATTTAAGTGAAGAAAGCGCAGTAATAATAAAAGAATCCGATCTCCAAATTGCGGCATTTTTCAGGAAGTTTTTTCAGTCGTTAAAATTAAAAATTTTTGAATACACTTTTGACGAACATGATAAAATAATGGCATATTCACTTACCATTCCATTCATATCCACTCTTGTGTTTGCTGCATGTATAGATAAAACTACGGTCCCTGGCACAACGTTTAAAAAGCATATTCACATCGCAAAAGGATTACTTTCAGAAAACGATTGGCTTCTTGCAGAGATTCTGTTCAATTTGGATTCTTTAAAAGAATTAGAAAAAATTATTTCAAGGCTGGAATTCTTGAAGCACATAATAAAAGGAAAGGATTACGAAGAAGCAAAACGTTTCTTCAGAAAGTTAAGGAAAAATGTTTACTAATAATTGCGAAAGTCAGGTAGATTGCTTCAATAAATCCAATGGTTTCACATTAAATGTGGGTGAAAAACACTTGTTACATATTCTATCAATAAATCTACCTAAGAAAATCTTGGTCATTAGATGAACATAATACATGCCATTTTTTGTTACCTTAAATTCACCATTATTTAGATTTATAATTCCTAAAAAGCGAAGTGCATGTAGAAGACCTTTTATCCGAGAATTATTTATATCACATCCAAAAATATTCTTAAATTCATTTTGTTTAAAACCCATTGAGTATAAGCTCATCATCACAAATTCCGCCATTCTTTCCTCCACCGAGAAATCGATCCCACACACTATCGGTAGATGTTCATTACTTAAGGCTTTAATATATTCATCTACCAAATTCGTATTCCCGTACATTTGACCATCTACTTTCGATAACGCACCTGCTCCAAATCCGAAATATTCATCTCTCTCAACAGAGCCGTATGGGGTATAACCTTCTTTAATAAAACTCCAGACCGAGCAAGGTTTATACCCTCTATCCAGTAGAAACTTGGTGAGAATATCGTACATTGTTCTATCACTTTTCTTACCTGGAAGTTTTAAAAGCCCTCTTTTAACGTCTTTATACCATCGATTAAAAGAAAATAGAACTACAGGATAAGTTGCTATTTGAGGTATACCTAAGGATGTTGCAATCTCCAAATCGGAAATTAAATTTTCAACTCTCTGAGATGGTAAAGAGAACATTAGATCAATACTGAAAGTATCAAAATATCCACAATCTACAATCAGTTTTATTGCATTTATTGCTGTTTCGGACGTGTGACTTCTCCTTCCTATAGCTTTTAAGATACTATCGTTAAAAGATTCAACTCCCATGCTGATTTTCCTTACTCCGACACTGGAAAGCATCTCAAGTACTTTTTGGGTTATGTCATCTGGATTAGCTTCTACGCCTATTTCTTTAATGTCAAAATTCTCGTTAACATATTCTATTATTGAGCAAAGAGCATTTGGATTTATAGTAGGGGTTCCTCCACCAATATATAAACTGTTTATTTTGAGATTATCTAATAAGTCTTTGTATAGTTTGATTTCTCTTTTGAGGGATTCAACATATCCTTCTATTTTTTGGGCATTGTATTTAAATCTAATAAATCCGCAATAAGGACATGGAATTTTACAAAAGGGAATATGAATATATAATCCAATTTCACCTTCACTCTTGTAAATGCGTGGAATAAATCCACTTTTTATTTCAATTTGATCAAGCATCATTCTTGTCGTTTCTTCTATAATTTTTTCCTTGATCACAATTCTCATCATATTTCTTTATTTTGAAAACTTCGTTGCCACAACATCTGCAATAACTCCATATACTATGCCAAAAGCAAGAAGTGGTAAACCGCCAATGACATTTCCATCAACTATTGGAATAATGCTCATAGCCATTGTTATTATTACTCCGATTGCAGCACCTCTCAAAACTGGATGTAGTTTTATGCTATCTCCGATGCCGATAAAAAATCCAATCAGTACCCTATTGTACACGATGGAAGCCAGGATTCCGGTGGTTACTACAAAATTCGCTCCCCCGCTATCGGCCATCATCTTGGCACCGTAGGCACAAAAAAGCCCGCATAGCAATCCTATCGCCGTTGCGATTAAAATTCTTTTTGTGTTCATTTTATTTTCACCTCCTTTTGTTTTTTATTTTAATTTTGTTCGACCTTTAGGTATTTTAGATTTTTAATATTTTCATTTTTGCGTCCTCAATAATCCAATTCATGGTTTTTTGGTTTTAATTCACGTTAGCATAAGCATAAAAACATCTCCTATAATTACGCTTATAATCAGTCCTAAAAGTATAAATGGAAGAAATGGTGGAAGTTTTGTATATACATATATTTCTTTTATCTTTAATTGTTTCAACCTTTCGAGTTCTTTTGCATCCAACAATCTTTTTATGTTATGTTCTTTTACCAGTAAAGGCATAAGCTCAAGTACTGCAATCTCTTCCTCATCTACTTTGGAAATAGGAACTTTTCTTGCCATGCATTCCATTATCCGTTCTTTATAAATCATGAATAATATTAGCGAAATTATAAGCACGCTTAATGTAATCAAATATACCGGACCAAAAATTCCAACCGAATAAATAAAATAGATAAGTATTGCGTATATTGGTGCGAGCAATAAATACTCAAATTTACCTTTTATTCTTTTGAGAATTATATTCTGCAATATGAAATAAATAAAATAAAGGGCAAAGAACAGACCTGATAAAATTATGATTGAAAACACAATTGGAATGTTGAGCGATACATTTGTGTAGGATGGAAATATCGGTACAAGTAGTGCAATTGAAGTCAATACATAAATGTCAGCACCGCCTATATAGCCCATTCTATAAAAAAAGTACCCGAATAGAAAAATTATTGCAGCAACAAAAACGGAATAAACAAAAACATCATACTGAAAAAAAACAAGATTCACAGCAAATGCTATTGCAAGAAACGCATAAAGCAAATTATTAGGAACGTTTTTATTGTTTTTAATATCGTACCAACTTGCGATTGCTGTTCCAATTACAGCGACTACAACGCGTACTAATTCGCCAGACATCGTCATTTTTTCAATAAAACAATTTTCAAGCATTTACTAAACCTTTAATCCTCAATCTCATTGGTTCTGAATATCCTGAAGGAATTCATCGTATATCTTTACAACTGAAAGATTTAAACACTTTACTTTTTTTCCTAATTTTTCTGCAATGTTCGGTTTGGTTCTTCCATTATCCCCGTTTATGAATTCTTTTATGTATGTACCTGCTTCGGCAACTATATAAATCTTGGACGAACCGATTATCTGCAAATCAAGGATTTTTCGTTTTCTTATCAAATTACTTCTTCTGTGCAAAACCCTTTCCGGTGTTTGCTGATATATTGTTTTACCACCGAAAGAAAGGATTTTCTTTTTATCTGTAGAAGAAAGCCTTATTCCTATCTCCGCTTGATAGGCCTTGTCAAAATGCGAGTCTGATACCAAAGCGACTTCGGAGTTTGAAACGTATTTTAGGTCGCTTATTTTCACTTTTTTTGATTTATTCACGCGATTTAACAAAATTTTCAGATCAAGTTTGTTTTTTGTTGGGGCGCGCAGTTCAAGAACAAAGGCTCTTCCGGCAACATTAAGGACATCGATATCCTCTCTGCCAGAACAATGCAGTTCGGCATCTTTCGCTCCGTAAATTTCTCTGGCTTCTTTTCCGATTATCGCTTCAATTGAATTATATTTTATGCCGGCAAAACCGCATTTTTCGCATCCTTTTCCGTTGCATGACTTACATGTCCATTCGCTTTGCGCAAGATTTGTACAAAATTTTTTGTATTTTCCAAAAATGAAAATATCCGAATTTGAGAAATATACGCTATTTTTTATGAAATCAAACGTTATTTTTCCATCATTTTTGAAAACGTTGTACTCCACTCCTTTTTTTACGAGCGCAGAAACGATTTTTTTATTAAAATCATTTTTTATGCTTTCTGCAATTCCGAAATCCCAGACTTCTTCTTCGCGCGCCATTATTTCGCGCGGAATTTCTGTACTTATTGCGAACGATTTCCATTCTTTCGGAAGTGACAGATTTTTAAGCATTTTGTTCAAGCGTGCGCTCGCGCCTTTGCATATAAAACATTGTTCATTCGCGCATTTTTTGAATTTTGATAAGTTCCTTTTTTTACAGTATATACAAAGTTTTATCATATCATTTATCTCAATTCAAATTCATCCCAATCCAAGTTTGTTATTTGGATAGATTTATTACCTAATTATTTTTCCATCGCTGGAAATCATCCAATATGTTTTATCAAAGTCGCTGTTCATTGGAATGAACTCTGCGTTTATCTTTTCATGCGCGCTTAAAGATTTCTTCAGTTTTTCAAACTCGCTTGGCGTTATTTCAAATATTTTTTTATTTGCTCTTGCTTCACCTAATTTTGGATCAAATTGAAATATTCTCCATTGTTTTATTGGTCTGTTTTTGAGTAGTGCTGCAATTTTTTTGATTTCATTTAAGTTTGTTTTAGTTGCAACTGTTGTGATGCGTACGTTGCGTTTTGTTGCGAGTAAATCTAAAACTTTGAGCGTATGCTTCAGGCTTCCTCTTCCTATGGCATAATTTGTTGTTTCATTTGCTCCGTCAATAGGCAAATTAATCAAATCAAAATGCTTGATAATATTACTTATATTATTTTCGTCAATTAAAACTCCATTCGTATGCAAAAATACTTTCATTCCAAGTTTTCTCACGAAATCCGCGAGAATAAAAATATCCCTTCTCAAAAGCGGTTCGCCACCTGAAAAAACAAAATATTTTATCTTCCGTGCGCTTATTTTTTTGATTAATTTTTTTGCGTGTTCTGTATTCAACTCTAAGCGTTTCTCCTTTCCGAAGCAAAATTTACAATTAAGATTACATGCGTTTGTACATGTCCACACTGCAATCTTTCTTTTATTTTCTGCCTGCAATAAATCCATATTATTCCTTCGCTGAAGTGTGTAGTATGTTCAAAAGTTTTTCCCTATCCATGTACCCCTCATATTTTTTATTATTAACAATAATCGCTGGCACTCGCGTAACATTTTGCATTCTAATAAACATTTTGACAGGAGGGCTGTCTACATGTATATCAAATGCATAAACCGTAATATTAATCTTTGAACGTATTTGATCTATTATAATTCCCTGATCAACCCGTGCATCATAGTTTTCATTTGAATAGAAATAGAGAAGGATGGTATGCGTTGCATTGCATTTTTTCTGAGTTTTTTCTAATAAAAGATAGTTTCTAAGCTGAAGTAGATTGTAGCTTGCCTTGAATCTCATTACTTCTGAATCCATCTTTCCTTTTTGATTTTCCATAAAATCTATTTTTTTCCCAAACTCTATTGCTTCTTCACCAAATTTGTTTAACTGCTCCTTATAAAGCTCGCATACAAATTCATCGCTATAATTCATAAGAAACATAACCTCCAGAGCATAATCACTAACCCTCAGTTTTTCGTATTCATCCTTAATCTGTGAGATTGCTGAAAAAGCAATCTGCCATCCAATGAATATTCCAAGTAGAAATAGAATGCTCGCAATGATGAATGCGGTTATATAAATTGAGATATTTATCTTCCTTTCCATAGCTCTTGCCTTCCAATCATTTTCATTATACATTTTCTAGTAATAATATATAACCAGAAAAATATTAAAAGAAAGGAGAATACCATATAGGAGATGAAAAATACTACTGGGTTCTGCTCGTTAAACTGTCTTGAAATCAAATATAATACGAAAAAGATTAATAATGCTACTATAAAAAACAAGCCCAGATCGTATCCTTGAAGGTAAAACAGGTCAATGGAAAAGGATGGTAGACCAGCAAGATAGCCTGAATAAAGATATCTGTAGAGCGTATGAGTAGCATTGGAAAAAGTATAGACGAATATGAATAAACCGAGGAATAAAAGTATGAGTCTCATTGGAAACATCAAGACTCCAAAATCGCCATATTTTTTAGAACATAGAAACCTATATCTATATGCATTTTCTAAAAAACCAGTATACCATCTGATTCTCTGTTTTAATAATTTCTGAATATTAACTGGTGATACCGTATGGACCCTCGTATTATATGAACTTTTTATCTTGTACTGCGCACTTTGGATTCTTAACGCTATCTCGGTATCCTCTGTAATGTTATTTTCATCAAAATAACCTATTTTTTCAAATATGCTTGCCTTATATACAGTAAAGGGACCCGGAGTTACCATAATCGCATCAAGAAAGGATAGAATTTTTGTGAAAAACGCAGAAACAAGGTATTCTATATATTGCATACTCTGAATAATATTTTCTGGTTCATGAACCTTTAAGACAAGCACCACGGCAGCTACTTTCTCATCCTCTTCAAAATAACCTAACATATAATTCAGGGCATTGGATTCAACAAAAGAATCCGCATCCAATGTTGCTATGAATTCACCCTTTGCCTTTTTTATTCCAATATTCACAGAATTTGCCTTTCCTGTATTTTTCTTGTTGATTAATACAACTTCCTTAAAAGTTTTTACAAACTCTGCGGTTTTATCAGTACTGCCATCGTTTATAACTATTATTTCAAGCTTTTCTTTGGGATAATTCAGCTTAAGTACCGATTCAATTGTTTTAGAAATTGTCTTTTCTTCATTATAAGCGGGTATAATTATACTAACCATCGGATTTCGCTTTGGAGATGGATCTGACAGATTCTGTATATTCTTAAAATAAATAAGCAGATAGAATACAATACTATATAATGATAAAAAATAGAATAGATACATAAAAAATACAAAGGACATAAAAGATCTTGCTTTGTTTATTCTTAAACTTCATTTTTAATTATCGGTTTCGGAACAATAGTACCAAGTGATGAACGTATATCTTCAGTATGTGCTGTTTGTACGGCTTCTATATTAGCACGTATTATGGCCTCTATATCATCGTTATTCAATCCATTTTTCTTCATATCCCTAATCAATTCAACAAAATCCGCTGCATTCTCTTTTTTCTTTTCTTTGTTTTCCTCGCTTTCATTTGCAGTTATAATGTCTATAACTTTGGAATTATCTTTCTCTTCTATTATTTTATTTACTATATTATAAGCTTGATCGAGCATAGAAGGACTAAGCTTTTGAAGAAGATTTTGCATAATAATATTTTGCGTGTTTTTAATAATTCGATCAACTTCCATTCTGATTCTATCGAATTCGCGTTCGTAGCCGTGGTCGATTGCGAAATCTTGCAGTTGCTTCATTGTACGAATATTATTCCAATTATCTAGGAGGGATTGTTGTTTTTCAGGGCTTGCTATTTTATAGATCCAACGCTTAGCAAGGTCAACCCCAATAGATTCGGAAATATCATTTATTACCTTGTCAGTTAATTTAATTGTTTTTAAATAAGAAACTAATTCTTTAGATACCTCGTCCTTTTCCTTTTTTGATAGTAGAGATATGCATAATTTATTATATAAATCTTTTATATTATTTTTTTGATCATCGGTCAGAGTTTTTTCTTTCTGTATAATATTTATAATGTTTTCAACGTCACTCTTTACGCATTCCTGAGGAAATTGATCTTGAATCCGCTTCTTACTGTTATCAGCTCCAACGCTTATTAGACTGTTCATACAAACAACACCAAAACGAATGTGTAATTATATTATTCTATTTTACATTAATTACTTCGTTAGTTTTGCTAGACACGTATTAGAACCTATAATTGGGAGAGCGTATTCAGAATTTTTAGATTGAGAAACGATAATTAGAACAAATTGCATAGAACTATTGCAATCACGTTTTGCTAACTCATAATCTTGTTCATCACATACGATGATATATTTTGAATTATTTATATCTGTTATAATTACTTTTGGTAATTTTTTTATAGGTAGGTAAGGGTCGCGAGTTCCATCTTCACATGTTCTTCCATCTAAATAAATTATTGTACCCTCAATTTTCTTCTCTTTGTAATTAGGTTGAAATATCTCAATCATTTCAGGTGAAACAGCAACAGTGTACCATATAGGTCCAAGTTTAAATGCATAAAATTCACATTTCAGATTATCTTTACCATAAGTTGGAAAAACATTATAACCAAAATTCACGTGCGCCCACCCCTTAGGGACATAATATAACATAGGACACACAATCCGAGAAGGTAAGTTTAGAAACCAACCATTAGTCTTTTTAAAATCTACCTGCTGGCCCCTGGTTGCCTTAGGATCATAATTAAAGCGTTGTATATTTGGATTAAGTTTCATCTCTTTTTCAGCATTTTCTAGCTCTGAAAATGGAATTGTCTGTAGTTCTTTTGCACACGCAAGCGGAATTTTAAACATACCTAGAATTTTGTCAACTGGAGTCGTATTTGTTTTTTGATTTTGTGGTAGAACTTGCTCAATTCCAGGTTTTTTGTTGTTATCTAGGGGGTTTTTAGTTTGAGTATTATACAGTGCGGGTCCAGATAATGGACTTATTAAAGATGCCACCAATAAGGAACTTGCTAACTTTTTTGCTATTTCTTTTTTTCTTTGTATTTTCGGAGGTGTAATCTTCTCCACTTTTTTTTCATGTCCTACCATAATCTTATTTATGAGACAAAAAATATATAAAACCATAGGTTCGTTCGTAACAGTTCGTTTTTCTTCATATCCTTAATCAATTCAACAAAATCCGCTGCATTCTCTTTTTTCTTTTCTTTGTTTTCGTCGCTTTCATTTGCATTCTGGCAATTGTGGCATAGTAGCTGTTTGCCGGTATTTGCCAATATTTAAAAATACTTAGTATTAAAAATATATCATGAAGCTAACCGAATCTCAGCATGCTGAATTTAAGGAAAGTCTTGCTAATCTTGATGCTATTGTAATTAGTGTGGTAGCCTTTGCGAATAACGGTGGCGGTAAAATATATATTGGAATAAAGGATGATGGAACAATAAAGGGTATTGATGTCGGAAAAAATACAATTGAAAATCTGGCTGCTGTAATCACAAAAAATACTGAGACAGCAATACTGCCAAGGATTTATATTGAAGGAATTGAAAAAAAAATCATAATAGTCGTTGAAGTTGAAGAAAGCTCGGCCAAACCTCATTTTTATCGTAAAATTGCATATAAAAGGGTTGGAAAATCCAATATTCAAATGGACATTTTAGAAATAAAACAAATGATCTTAGATCAATCTGAACGTAGTTTTGATGAAAGCCTTTTTGAGTTTGATTTATCAGAAATTAATACCTCTGTTTTCAATCGGTTCCTGGAAAAATGTAAGCAGAGCGGTAGATTAAACGTCAAAGAAGATGCGAGTTTAGAAGATCATATTGAAAAGTTGGGCGCATTAAAAGAAAGAAAGGTAAAATTAGGATTTTTACTAATGTTTGCTCAAAACCCAACCCATTTTCTTCCTCATTTTGGGGTAAAACTTGCAAAAATATCTTCACAAACATTTTCAATTGGTTCGCTTGAACGCAGTATATTTTATACCGAATCAATATTCAGAGTGATAGATGAGATAGTATTTGAAATAGTCAAAGAACTACCTAAAAGAGTGTACTTAGATGGCTCCAAACGTATAGAAGAACCTATAATTCCAACTTCAGCAATTAGAGAATTTGTAGCCAATGCTTTGGTTCATTGTGATTATAGGATTGCATCATCTATTTCGATTTTGCTTACCCCAACTTGTTTAGAAATATCCAACCCAGGCAGATTGATGGGTTTGAAAATCCAGGATCTTTACAAAAAACACCGCTCAATACTTCGTAATCCATTTCTTGCCAGATTAATGTTCCTTTCAGGAGATATTGAAGAATGGGGATCTGGAATTGAAAATGCAAATATAGCTGTACTAAAATCTGGCCTAAGTTTGCCACAATTCAATGTTAATTCTGGTTTTTTCAGCGTACGAATAAATTTTGGTACTTCTCAAATTTCTGCTTCGGATAAAATTATCAAAATGCTCAAAGCAGGTCCATTAAGTAGTAAACAAATAGCCAAAAAACTAGATATTGCAGACCGAACCGTGAGGGCGGAATTAAAGAAACTTGTGGATTTGGAAGCAATAAAAAAACAGCGAAAAGGTCGCAAAATTACCTATAAAATTTGATTCTGGCAATTGTGGCATAATAGTTGTTTGCCAGTATTTGCCAATATTCAGATTTATGAGAGCCGTTTTTTATAATCAGAATATCCAAATTTTCGCACTATGCGCAAGTTTTCTTTACCGTTTAGTTTATGCGGATTGTAAATAGCAATTGAAGGATGCCTTACACCATTAAACATTGTTGTTTTCACCATGGAGTAATGCGCCATATCCAGAAAAACCAGCTTATCTCCAACACCGAGAGGTTTTGCAAACGAATAATCCCCGATTATATCTCCAGCAAGGCAGGTCACTCCAGTTAATTGATAGGTATATTTTTGTTCGCCTGGTTTTCCAGCCCCAATAATTTCTGGGCGATAGGGCATCGCAAGCACATCAGGCATATGAGCTTCTGCAGAAGTGTCCAATATCGCAATTTTCATTTTGCTTTTGATTATTACATCTAAAACGCTTGCTACGAGCACACCCGCATTAAGCGCAACCGCTTCGCCTGGTTCAAGATAAACTTGCACAGAATATTTTTTCTTAAAATCGTTTATTGTTTTGCATAACAAATCAACATCGTAATCATTCCTTGTGATATGATGACCGCCACCAAAATTTATCCATTTCATTTCAGAAATATAATTTTTGTACAATTTTTCAAACGATTTCAAAACGCGCACAAGTACATCTGAATTTTGTTCGCATAACGCATGAAAATGCAGTCCGTCTATTTTTGAAGCAATCTCGTCCAAATCCTCGCATTCGAGGTCTTCTGGTCGCACACCGAGCCTTGAACCTGGAACGCATGGATTGTAAAGCCTTGTTTTTATCTCAGAATATCCTGGATTTACCCTGAGTCCAACTTCTATTTTTTTTCCCAATTTTTTTTCAGATTCGGTTATCGCATCGCGATATTTTTTCCATTGCGAAATTGAGTTGAAAATTATGCAATTAGAATAGCGAATTACTTCATCCATGTCGCGTTTAGAATAAGCCGGCGCAAATGTATGAACTTCTTTTCCAAATTCTTCTTTGCCGAGTCGCGCTTCAATCGCTCCGCTTGCGCACACGCCATCAAGATATTTTTTTATTAATGGAAAAGTGGAATGCATCGCAAATGCTTTCAGAGCAAGAAAAATTTTTGTATTTGTACGCTTCCGAACCGAACTCAAAATTTTCAAATTCTTTTTCAGCAAATCTTCATTCACGATAAAGCATGGCGTTTCTATTTTATCTGTAATTTTTTTCGGGAAATTTTCTAATTCCCTGATATTGAACTTATCTGCGTTCATAGTTTCATTCATAGTTTTATTCATTACAGAAGTTTTCCTTTGAACTCAATTTGCTGCCATTTGAGTCCATATTTATTAAGCGCTTCCATGAACATATCAGGATCCAATTGTTCAACATTAAACACGCCTGCTCCTTTCACTTTCCATACGCCTTTGAGTACTAACATCGCACCTATCATTGCAGGAACTCCTGTAGTATAAGAGACCGCTTGCGCCTGAACTTCTTTGTATGCTTCTGCGTGATCGCACATATTATAGATATACGTTTTCTTTTTTTTGCCGTCTTTGGTAATACCGTCAAATATACATCCTATTACCGTTTTGCCAGTGTAGTTCACGCCAAGCGAAGCCGGATCAGGAAGTAGAGCCTTCAAGAATTTCAGCGGTACTATTTTTTTACCTTCAAAATCAATTTCATCTATTCGCGTCATCCCGATATTCTGAAGTACTCGCAGATGCGTTAAATAATTTTCAGAGAACGTCATCCAAAATCGTATGCGCTTCAATCCGCGTATGTTTTTTATAAGCGATTCCAGTTCTTCATGATAAAGGAGATAACTTTCTTTTGGACCAACTACTGGATAATCGAACGAAAAATGCACGCTTTTAGGATTTAGTATTGGCGGTGTTTCAATCCATTTGCCGTTTTCCCAATGCTTTACTATTTGTGTGACTTCGCGAATATTTATTTCGGGATTAAAATTCGTTGCAAATGGGTGGCCATGACTACCGGCGTTGCAATCTAAAATATCTATGTTCGTTATCTCTTTATAGATATGCTTTTGCGCGTATGCACAAAAAACATTTGAAACACCTGGATCAAAACCACAACCAAGCACTGCAATTATTCCTCTTTTTTTGAATTTTTCTTGGTACGCCCATTGCCAACTATACTCAAAATGCGCTTCATCAGGTGGCTCATAATTTGCCGTGTCCAGATAGTGCACTCCTGTTTCAAGGCATGCGTCCATTATAGTTAAATCTTGGTAAGGAAGCGCGACGTTGATTACTATGTCCGGTTTGAATTTATTTATAAGTTTGATTAATTCGGGAACTTTATCAGCGTCAACTTGCGCGGTTTTTATTTTTCTACCTGTATTTTTTTCTATTTCGGCAGCTATTTTATCGCATTTTTCCACAGTTCTGCTGGCGATGCAGATTTCGGTAAAAACTTCAGGAACCTGCACGCATTTTTTTGCAACAACATTTCCAACTCCGCCTGCACCAATAATTAATACTCTTCCCATATTTTGTTCACCAGAATTAATATTTGCGATTTAACTTGTTAATTCGCATATAATTCGCATATGAAAGTTTTTAAACAGGATAGATAAAAAAGATATATAAAAATAATATACCGATCCACTAAAAAAACGTGGATCGCATATACGCAACCTGTCGAGATAAAACCTAAAAAACAAAACCGGAAAAACTTAGTGGGTTGCGTATATGATGAAATTGGATGATGAAATTAGTAGGACCGGTGGTTGGTTTAATAGTTGACTTGATGGCGAGATTAATGATGGGTTAATGGTTGGTTATTTTGATTAATTCTAAAAATTGTTCCAAGGATTTGTATTTTGAGCATATAAAAAAACAAATGCACAACGGCGAAAAACTTGCATCATCTAGTTCAATGAAAGAAATGAACATAGGTGCGATTTCAGAAAAAGATGAAGGTAAAACTGTTACTATTGCAGGTTGGATACATTCATTGAGAGAAATAGGAACTATTAGTTTTCTAACATTGCGCGACTCCAGCGGTAAAATTCAGGTCAAACTCTCCAAATCTCTTAAGTTCTCTAAACCAAATAAATCAAACAACAAATCAGAAGAAGAATTAGAAAGAGAGAAAGAAGGAGAGAGTGTTGAATTAGTAGGAGAAAGCACTGAACTAGATAGAGAAAGCGCCGTACAGATGTGCGGAAAAGTAAGAAAAGACGCTCGCGCACCGAACGGAATAGAACTTGAAGCGCAAAGCGTGAAAGTACTTGGAAAGATTTATCAGTTGCCACCATTTTACCCTTTACAAAAAAACGAGCCTAATCTTAATGTAAGACTTGACAATAGATCACTCGACTTGCGTGGAGAAAGAACACGCGCGATTTTCAATATACGCGCAGCGCTTGAAAGCGGATTTAGAGATGCGGTTATCGCACTTAATTTTGAGGAAATAAACCCAGCGTGTATAGTTAGTTCTTCAACCGAAGGAGGCGCACAATTATTTAAGATTGATTATTTTGACCGACCGGCGTTTTTGGCACAAAGCCCGCAATTTTATAAACAGCTTGCGGTAATAGGCGGAATGGAGCGCGTTTTTATGACCATGCCTGTTTTCAGAGCCGAAAAACACGAAGGTCCGTTTCATATAAACGAAATTCATCAAATGGATATAGAAATCGCATTCGCTGATGATGGCGATGCAATAGCGTTACTTTCTGAAGTTTTTTTGCACATGCTCGGGTCGGTAAAGGAAAACAATGAAAACGACCTAAACTCGCTCAATGTTAAAATGAATGTCCCGAATAAGGCTTCGCTGTACACATATTCGGATTTGGTTGAAACGCTTTCTGCAAACGGCGAAAAAATAACATGGGGCGAGGATTTTTCAAGGGAGCATGAAATGAAAATTTGCGAATTTGCGAAAAACGATGTTGTAATAGTAAAAGATTATCCAACCGCGATGCGTGCCTTCTATTCAATGCCTTATAAAGATAATCCAAAAATATGCAAAGCGTACGATCTTATATACAAAGGACTTGAAGTTGCTTCGGGCGCGCAGCGTATTCATGTTCCTGAATTGCTTAAAAAACAAGCGCTCGCAAAAGGCATGGATTTAGAAAGCCAAAGTCTTGCTTCTTACATTAGCGCGTTCAACTACGGCGCACCACCGCATGCTGGCTGGAGTATGGGTTTGGATAGAATAACCATGCAGGTGTGTGGATTGGATAACATACGAGAAGCAGTGATGTTCCCGCGCGACAAACAACGCGTTAAACCGTAGTTAAAATGTTTTAAATATTGCGCAATACAAATTTCAATTATGTCAATTGTAATTGAAATATTTGTAAATTTTTTTTCTGCGCTCATTTACTTACTTATTATAATAGATCCGTTTGCGAGCCTTCCAATATTCGCAACTCTTACTCGAAAAATGACTGATTCAGAAATGCGTTTCTGCGCAAATCAAGCAGTGTTTATTGCAGGAGCACTCGCTTTGTTGTTCATATTTGCAGGCACTCAAATACTTTCTTTAATACAAGTAGATCTTCAATCATTTAAAATAGGAGGTGGAATAATTCTTGGTCTTCTTGGTCTTGAAACTGTGTTTGGATTTAGCTTTTCGAACAATGCAAAAAATAAGAATAACGCAATCATAACTCTCATCGCAACTCCATTGCTTACTGGACCCGGCCTTATAACTTCGCTTATAGTAATGACAAATGAGCAAGGTTATGTAATTCCGCTGACAGCAACCATTTCCGCACTTTATATTTCATTACTAATACTTGAAAATTCGGCCAGGATAAGCAAAAAGCTTGGTTCTGGAACAATTAATATTATCACTAGAGTTTTTGGCTTATTTTTAGTTGCACTTGGAGTTTCTTATATACGCGCAGGTATTATCGCTACATAGTATCCAATGCTTTTTTGATAAATCTCGAACGGAAAATTTTTCGTCGCGAAGAGAGATATGGAGAAAAAATTTGTTCAGACTTACGACCATTTTCGACTATTTTTGGTCGGTTTTCTGAACAAAACCAAGAACAATAAGCGCATCGTCGTTCATGACAACTCCTTTCTTTCCTTCGAATTGAGAGGTTCCTTTGGAACTTCCACCTATTTCGAACAAAACAGTTTTCTCACCAATTTTAACTAGATAATCAGGAACTTTTCTCATTTTTTTAGGTATGAAAATTGGAAATCCGAGTTCGGAAATGTGAAAGACAAAATATTCTTCTCGCAGTGCACCCAATTCCGCTTCGCGCATGAGTTGGTCTGCAAAAGCCGAACGTAGATTCGGATGCGAAAAAATCAGTTTAACCGTTGCCTTTGCTTTTGCTTTCGGGGAGTCTTCTTCTATATATCTTATTATCCCCAATTCGTACAACATGCGTGCGGCCTCATAAACCGTTGATTTTGCATATCCGCTCATTAAGGAGAATGAAGTATAACTAAATTCTCCTGGTTTGGATGATGCCAAAAAAGAAAGAAGTCGTTCTGCAACATCAACCTTGTTTTCACTAAGGCTGAATTCTGCGAGTGCGTCTTCGTATATCATTTTTTTCATGAGTCGGAATATCGCATCTTTTGCCGAAATTCCAGACGGAAATCCGCCTAAATTCAAGTATGTTCGATAATGTTTTTCAATATCCGGATGAGCCGCAAGCCAGTGTATTGTATTTTTTTTATCCACTGCTTCTTCTAAACTGGCAGAATAATCCGCACAATCCAAAATGTAAACAAATTCGCGGAAAGTTAGCGGGGACAGGGGCATTTCGATTGCCCGACGCCCTAACGTTATCGCGCCTTTTTTCAACGCAGCTGTAGAAGACCCAGAAACTACAATCGTCAAATCAAAATTATCACAAATATTTTTCAGTTCGTTTATCCATCTCACGTATTGATGAATTTCGTCTATGAATATTATCTTGTATCCGTTTCTGTATAAATGCTCTATAGTATTATAAAGACCTTCGGATTTGATTAGCACAGAATCTGCTGAAAAATAAAAAGATTCTTTATATTCGTCGAACAATTGAATAAGAAGAGTGGTTTTTCCAATTCCTCGTATTCCAGGAACGATTATTACTGGTTTCTTCATATTTTGCCCTTTGAATTCCTCAATAAGGCGTTTTAGTTTCGGATATAATAAGCGCTTCCTATAATCCTTTACAAGTAAGGTATTTTCCACGGCTACTCGATAGAGTTTTTCTATTTCGATCATATCAAAATATATACCGTATTTATTTTTAATTCTTTCTTTTGTTCAGACTTACGACCATTTTCGGCTATTTTTGGTCGGTTTTCTGAACAAATGATTAGCTTTTCCGTTCGCAATAGATAAAAAATCTTATAATATAAAAACCGCAACCGCAATTACTGTATTCCACATTCCGTTTTTATCGCATATCGCTGATTGAGTGATATTTGTGGTTCTAACAATTTCTTTGCTCATTTTGAAATATTTTTCTTTTTCGTTCCACGCTTGAGCTGGATTAAATGGAATGCCAAGTGTGGTTGCAAGCATTGAAGCCGCAAGATCTTCTGAGTACTCTCCTGCTTTTTCATCTGTTTGCCCATATGCATGATGCTCGCTTAGATAGCCATATTTTTTCTTATCTTTTGGAAGAGCACAACCAATGCTTGCAGCTATAAGTCTGTTTGGTTCATCCGATGCAATTCTTGCCATCACACAGAAAATTACTTGACCCGCTTTTAGTTGTTTTAATCCTCTTTCTTTTGAAATAGTTTTGCATCCAGGCGGAAAAATACTTGAAACACTGACAATATTAAATTGAGCTATACCCGCATCGCGCAATGCACTCTCAAATGAAGAAAGTGTATCCCGACCTTTTCCCACACCTTTCGTAAGAAACATTTTTTTCGGTACAAGTACCATAAGAACCAAATATTTAGGAACTAGCCAAAAAGGTTTGCTAGTCCTTCGGCTGCTTGTTCTTCCTTTTTCGCTTTATCTTCTTCTGGTTTTTCCTCTTTTTTGGTTTCTGTTGTTGTTGCTGGTGCAACTGTAGCCACGCTTGCATTTTTGAGAAGCTCTTCTATATTTGTATCTTTTGTTGCATCAACAAGTAGTTTCACTTTTGCGTTGTCAATCTCAATTCCGGACGCATTAAGTACAGAGATTATATTTGATTCATTTATCTCTTTTCCTGCCCCATAAAGAAGCAATACTGCGTGCAAATATGGATCTATTTTTGTCATGTATCATTCACCTACCTTTGCTTATTTTTATCTTTTGTTATTTATCTTTTATTACTTGTTTATTCCCGAAATTGCCATCCCTTGCCTTATCGCTTGGGTGAGAAGCTGCGCAATCGAGTTATAAGAATAATAATTTGCATTTATTGCTGCATTTTTTGCATCGCAGAATGCGTGAGCTAAGTTTTGTCTAAACATTTCATTGTCAAATGAAAGCAATTCGCCTCCATATAGATACTTTCCGTCGTACGCAAAAACTATCTCGGCCCCGACTTCAAAAGGAAAAATACCAAGCATTTGGAGTGCTTTAGCTTTTCCTGCTGTTATAGTTTCACCTTGTTTCGCGATTATAGAATCTTTATTTACAGAAATTTTTCCTGCTTTTATCATAACATTAATCCCGGCTGTTTTGAGTTCTGAAAGTGCTGGTCCTGGAGGAAGTGCGGTATCTCCAGCAGGCACTATAATCTCATAAGGTGCAACTTGTCTTGCTTTTGCTGCAACCTTTTTCCTATTTTTTCTAAAAAAGTTTATAAGTCCATATACACTCTGATTTGTAAGAATTAATGCTGATGGATTAACAATATTACTAGCTTCATTAGTTAATCCAATATTTTGAAGCACTTTTTTGAGTACTATAAGCTTTGAAACTTTTATAATAGTTCCATCCTTTTCTCGTAAATTCTTTTTTATGGATTGGAGAAGATCATCCGGAAGATTATTTAGATTAAGTACCGCAATAACAGGATATTCCTTTGTTTTTGCACACAATTCGGAAATCAATTGTTTCTTTTTTATAATAGCGATTCTTTCATTCTTTTTATTAATATTATCAACATCTTTTTTTATATTTCCTATGGTTTTTATGACATTTTTTCCCATGATATCACGCAATTGTCAATTATTATATAGACATTGTATAGTTATTATATGATTATATATGATTACATTTTTCTTTTCTAATTCTTATTGGATTACATAATTCTTATTGGCTTCCCCATAGTTAGTTTGAGATAAACCGATTTTATATTTCCTTCTGCTGTTTTATTCTTTATCGCATCATAAACAGCTTCTGCATTATCAATTAAATTATCAATTAGCATGTCTTCAGTTCCTATAAATGTCTGGACGGTTGGAAGATATTTTCCTTTAGAAACAATTCGTACGCTTTTCCTTGCTCTTTCTATCGCTTCTTTTACATTATCTATAAGTGGTTTTGGAAGCTTGCCGCGCGGACCCAAATATTGCCCAACATTTTTAGCTACAATGGACATTTGATTTGGTTGTGCAAGCATACTATATTCGTTTGCAAGCATTGCAAGTTTATCCTTTGCAGTATAAGAAGATATTTCTGTTGGTAATATTGTAAGTTCTGCACCAGAATTTTTTGCTTCCCTGACTATTCCTTCATCGCCAACAACAGCAACTTTAGGCGATTTAGCGCCTTTCCCTTTTGGAAGCACTATATCTAAATTTAATCTATTTTCTGATTTTGAAAAATCAATGCTCCTGAAATTGAATATCATCTCAACGCTTTGTATAAATTTTCGTTTTCCTTTTTCCTCAAGCATTTTTTGCATAGCTTCAATAATTTTATTTTTGTCCATAAAAATCAATGAATCCGCAAATAAATAAAAAGCTTCGCATTTCCGGATCATTTATAGAATTTGCGAAATTTCGGTAACTAAAATTTTGAAACATATGGACCATCCAAAAAATATCCTCGTTTATAATAATACGGTCTAACACCTACCGCGCTCAATATAACCATTTTCTTTTTATCAAATTCTTCGCTTGCTATTTTCTCAGCTTCGGCGAGCAATGAAGAACCAAATCCTCTATGTTGGACGCTTCCTTTTTTTCCTAATAAGGTTTCTTCGCCGTACACATGAAGTTCGCGCACAAGCGCGGTTTTATCTGTTATTTCAGGGCGAAAGGTTGAATTTGGAATACGAACTCTGATAAATGCCGCGATCGTGTTGTTAATCTTGTCTTCAACTGAAAGAAATATCTCTTCTCCGCCGCTTGCGCTGTAATCGGTGCGCATGAAAACAGGTTCAACTATTGGTTTTGCGCTAAGACCGGTTTCCCTATATCTTATTTCTCTTATATTTATTCCAAGCGACGCTGCTTTTCGCTCCACAATTTCGCGCAAATTGCTTTTTCTCACTCCGTCAGCAATCAAATTAGATGGAATATCGCGCTGAATGCGCATCACTCTTACATATTTCGGAATGTAGCGATATGCGCTTACTATTATTTGCGCTGCATCTTCTGTTGAATACGCGTCATATTCTTCCTTTTTCATCATTTCATAGAGATGAGTACCTGGAATAATGAGCGTAGGATATATTTTGAGCATATCTGGTCTAAATCTTTTGTCAGAAAAAATCTTTTTAAACATTTCAATATCTTTTTTTGGAGATGAACCAGGAAGACCAATCATGATATGATATGCGATTTTAAATGCCGAATCTCTCAGGAGTTTTGTCGCTTCTATCACATGAGAAACGAAATGACCACGATTAATTATTTTATAGATGCTGTTAGAAATGTGCTGTACGCCAAGCTCAACCTTTGTCACTCCGTACTTAAGCATTCTGTTTATTTCGTCTTGTCCGCAAACATCTGGTCGCGTTTCTATTGTAAGTCCGACCATTCTGTGAGCTGAAGTTTCATTGCGTCTTTTTGCGTTTTCAAGCGAATCTAATTTTTCTTCATTTAACGCATTATTGTTCAGTATATCATTATTTAGTGCATCAGCATTTAGCGTATCATAAAGCGATTTCACAAAATTTTCTTGATATGCAAATGGGGTGGAAAGAAAAGTGCCGCCCATTATTATTACATCACATTTTTCGGTTTTATGACAATTAAGTTTAAATTGTTTCAATCTGGTTTTTATCTGTTTTATAGGATCAAAACCATTGCTTCGCGCCCGCAATGCCGCTGGTTCGCTACCAGTATAACTTTTTGGTGCTTTTCCAGTATACGGGCAGTATATACAGTTCCACCTGCAAGAATTTTCCGGCGCGATCATCACCGCTATTGGAGTTACACCAGACAGTGTGCGCACAGGTTTCCTTTTCAAAAGTTTTATTATTTTCTGGCTAAATTTATTTTTAGGAAATTTTTCTACAATTGAAGTATTTTTTATAAATTTGTTTAAACAAAATTTCACTGAAGCTTGGCGTTTGAGCTTTTCCAGATTAGTTTCACCATTAAGAATTTTATCTATAATATAAGAAATCGCCTTTGCTTTTGCGTCCATCTGATTCACTGATAATATCGCTGAGAGTTCCGCTTCCGCTTGTTTTTTTTTTTGCGAAGCGAATTATCATTATATCCTGCAAATACTTCTATTGTGCTCTTTTCCTTACTTCAGAAACACAATATGCTTGCTGACTGATATTAGCTACGAGCGTGCAAAGTGTTTCATTTTTTGCGTACCACGCAGTTTCAATCAAGCATATATCTCTTATTGATTCATTGCCTATCTTCAAACATAAATCACCGCGCTGCATCATGGGAGAAATCATCGCTATACAGTTATCTTTAGATTGATTGGCAAATAGACATATTTCCGGAATGCGTTGCTGAATTGCATAAGTTTTTACACATTCATCTTTAGTAGTTTTATCCTTCAAACATGCCAATATCTGTTGTTCATTGTTTTTTGCATTGAAAAAAAGTTCATGCGTTGCTGTTTCATTTTCTGATATACGAAAGACAAATTCGCTTCGGTTTGCTTTGTTCCACCCATTTTCTATAATCTTAGTTACCGCTCTTTTTGGTGTTCCAAAATAAGAGTAATCCATACTAACTGATAATACGTTGCTATCATTATCTACACAATACTCAAACGAATAAGTTTTAGAAACGAATAATACCGGATCATCCTGATTCAAACCGATTTCTTTAAGGTCATCAAGTGTTAATTTTGAATAATCAAGTGTATATCTCACTATGTTACATTCCGTTCCGTTTATATTTCCCTTTTCTATTTTTTCATTGAATTTTGCTGCGCCGCTTTCTAGGTATATCTTCATAGCTTTGGTGGGGTCGCTAATTTTATTTGAAATCAATTTATTTTTCATTCCCTCAAGTTCTGGCATTAAAGTTGAATTTTGCCCAATCTCTGAGCAGGAAGTGTTTTCAAAGTAAGTTACACATAGTACACTTGTATTAGAACCAAAATAACCTGATTTTTCAAAAACTGGCGTTTTTATCTTTACTATTGAGAAATCCGGCGAATGCACAATCCGAGTTTGAATTGAATAATCGTCAGGTTGGTCTACATATTCATAAGTATAGTTTTGATATTTATATGGCTTTTCTATTGCGGCAAGAACAATATTTGCCCCAATGGACAGATCTTCTTTTTGGAGCTCTTTTGAGACCCCCTCTATTGTACCGTGTGGATTTTTTTCAAGAGATCCCACTCCAACAGAGTATATTACATAACCGGCTAGAAGCGTAACTATTAGTGCAGCAAATGGCATTATAAAATTTCTGATTTCCATAAAATCACCCTGAAATTATTTTGATTACATCACCATCTTTAAGGATATGATCTTTGCCGATATGCATGTTTCTTTTTGCATCCACAGAAGAAATAAAATTTTTTGCAAGTTCTGTATGTACTTTTGTAGCCAAATCCAAAGGTGTAGAATTTTTTTGAAGGAGGAAAACATTTGGAAGTATTGTACCTTTTTTGTCGCTCCATTTATGCTCATCTTCAACCGGATAAACAGCAATCATACCGAGCATTTCATTCACTGCTTTTTCAAGCACATTCTGCACGCCTGTATTTCCATTTTCTTTTAGATATACCACTATCTTTTCAAGCGCTCTGTGTTGTTCGTCATTCGCATTTATTATTTTGAATTCTGAAGAACCGGGGATATACTCTATTACACCGCTTTTCGCCGCTTTTCTAAGCGCAAGCTCATACATTGATGAACAAAAAGCTATTCGTGGGGCGAATTTTTCCTTTAATATATTCATGGTTTCTATACATGCCAAATCTGCTTTGTTCGCTGCTATGAAAATTGGTTTTGTCTTAGTTATTTCCTTTGCAAAACTTAGTTTTTGTTCTTCATCCCAATCCAATATTTTATGCAATTCCAATTTACCAACTATAGCTTCTACTTGCGCATTGCTCACTTTCATTGAATTGAAGATATCATAAATCGCAGAAATTGGTTTTCCTTTGACTTTATTCCAATTTCTTTCCAGAATTCCACTAATCCAATACATTATTTCTTTTTCTAGAAATTCAACTTCTTTCGCAGGATCGCAATTTTCGGTTGTTTTGCCCTCCAAATCACTTTTTCCGCTTGCGTCTATAACCTGAATAAGGGCATCGACTTGCCTGATATCATCTAAAAATTGCAATCCCAGCCCCTTTCCCAAATGTGCTTCTGGTACCAATCCAGCAACATCTATGATCTGTATTGGAACAAATCTAGTTCCATCTATGCAAGAAGAGTCACGCGGTTCGCACTTCTTTCTGAGAATTGTATGGGGGCATTGCTTCCTTATATATGCTATCGCTTTATTCGGTTCGATTGTTGTAAACGGATATGGTGCGATTTTTACGTCAGCCATTGTCAACGCAGAAAAAAAAGTGCTTTTGCCAGTATTCGGTTTCCCAACAATTCCAAGTGAAACAGCCATCTTATAACACGTTTTTCTGCGATTTTCTGTGAATTAAGTACAGATATATATTAAGTACAAGCATATATGAATTAAGAAGTATATAATGGGTCTTCTTCTTTGGTATAGGTCTCGTGAATTGTTTTCCATACTGCTCTTGCTTTCTTTTCACCAAGACCTTCAATTTTTAAAAAATCTTCCTCGCTCGCGCAAAAGAGCGCTTCCAAACTCCCAAAATGAATAAGCAGTTTTTTCGCCATACACGGACCTATCATCGGAAGCATCTCAACAACAGAGCGCTGGGTTTGCGCAAGGGTAAGCGATTTTCTTTTTGCGAATATTCTCATTTTTATTTTCTTCGCAAGTTGTTCGTGTTTCGCAATCGAATAAACAAGTTCGGCAGTGGATTTTTCATTTTTTGTGAAAAAAAGCGACGCGCCAAAATCTGTTATCACAGAAACATAAGCGCCCATAAGTGCTGCGCGACTAAGCGAATGTCCACTTGTTTTTTCGTTTCCCATTCCCTCTATTACAACTATTACATTTTCAAAATTTGCACGCAAATTCCGGAGTTGGGAAAAAAACCTGCCGTCCAATATAGATGCTTCAAAATCGCTGCGCGTTTTTCTTTCTACAATTGTTTTTTCAGAACAAACAAAATCTCCAACTTCAAGCATTTTCTCTTCTACTTCTGCACCGAATTCAGAGAGAAGATTCGCAAATCCGCGCTCGCGTTTATCAACTGCAATTTTTGCTTTTTGCTCTTGCATATACTCAGCCAATCAAATTACTCCGCTAACCAAATTTTTCCGATCGTTTGCGAATCTTCAATATCATTTCTTCACTATCATTGGTTTTATATAGAGGCGATCAGACATGTTGGGACATGTT
Source organism: Microcaldota archaeon (assembly GCA_040757035.1). Lineage (GTDB taxonomy): Archaea > Micrarchaeota > Micrarchaeia > Anstonellales > Bilamarchaeaceae > JAHJBR01. Next base: position 67,186 of record JBFLYM010000002.1, read on the forward strand.
GGCTCATAAATCCCAGAAAAAATTTAAAAATTTTCCTGTGCGAAAAATTTTCCTGTGCGCAAAGCGGAAAGATGCGCAAAATAATTGTAAAATAGCAGCTTTCGGCTAAGTTTAATCCGAAATGCGAAGCTTTTTATTTATTTGCGGATTTATTCCCATTAGACGAATATAGACAAATACCCTTTTTCTAAAAAGAGTAAGATCAAGAAAAAAAAGAGTAAGACTAAAAATGATGAAAAAATGGTCGGTCTTGATAAGGCGATAATCGCCGATATCACTATAAATGGCGATGTATTTGAAATTTATGTAGATCCAGAAATGGCGAATGCGTATAAGGAGGGTAGAAAACCAGATACAAAAAATATTCTTGTAGTTGAAGAAGTATATTCTGATGCAAAAAAAGCAGAGCGCGCGAAAAGCAATGCGCTCCAGAAAGCATTTGGTACTACAGACGTGATGAAAATTCTTGAAATAATCTTAAAGAAAGGAAATCTTCAATTAACCACAGAACAAAAAAGAAAAAAAAGCGAAGAAAAATATAAACAAATTGTAACTATCCTTATGCAAGAAACCATAGATCCAAGAACGAATGCCCCACATACTCAATCTAGAATAGAAGAAGCTTTAGAAAAAGCGCAGATTCATATCGATCCGTTTAAAGATGCGAGAGATCAACTTCCAGATATTATTAAAGAGATAAGAGCGATAATTCCACTTAAATTTGAAAAGCTCAAAATAGCCGTGAAAATACCTGTTGAATATGCGCGTCGTTCTTACGGTACGCTAAAAAGTTGGGGAATTCTTAAAGAACAATGGATGGGCGACGGTTCACTTATTGTAGTTATAGAAATTCCGGCAGGTATACAAGGCGAGTTTTACAGTAAAATAAATAAAATGACTGCAGGAAATAACGAAACTAAGATTATAGAAAAATAAGCATTTGAAAGTAAATATAATTATTAGATGCGAAATAATAGGGAAAGTATGGATATAGCTAATGCATTCAAATCCACGTTTAGAATAATTTTCGGTAGTGAATGCAATGTCCAACTTGAAGAATTGCGAGATTACCTTTGGAAATATCATTATCCTTCTTTCAAAAAAAAATCTTCGCTTTCGAATAAGGATGTAATAGTCTCGAGCGACAAATATTGCAAAGAAGCAAAATTTGTTGCATACAATGAAATTGATTTCAATAAAAAATACATGCTCAATATCAACGAAATAAAAGATATCGATTCTATAATCAAAGCACTCTCCGACCGTTTTTATTATACTGGCAACAAAATTCTCGGAAATTCAAAATTTGTTGAAGAAAGCGATACAATAATAAACAGTTTTTATGTAAAAGATTCGCATAACATAAGCGATTCAAAATACATGGCATACTGTATGAACGCACGAAAAGGTTGCGAGTACTGTTTTGGTTCATCACATACGTTTGGAAACAAATATAGTATCCATACGGTTCTTCTTTTGGATTGCACAAGATGTTTCGAGAGTTATTATTCAATCAAATGTTCAGACCTTTTCTTTACTTTCAATTGCAACGGAACGATGCACGCAATGTTTTCCTTTAATCTTCGTTCAAAAAGATACTGCATAGGCAATCTTGAACTTGACAAAGACAAATATTTCGCGCTGCGCAAAAAACTTGTTGACGAAAGTCGGGAATATTTAGAAAAAAACAAATCATTCTACTCAATCTTTGAAATCGGCCAAAAAGAAAAACCAAATTTTTCTGATTTATGCATAAAACCAAGTCCGCCAGAACCAATGGGCAACCCAACGATAGTTGATAGTGCATTTAGATCTACGTGCAGAATAATTTTTGGAAAGGAACTCGGATCGCTGATTTCTTACGAGAATTACTTGACAACAATTATTGAGAAGCCCAAATTGCTCAAGACCTTATTTGGAAACAAAATCTGTTTTTCATATGTGAGTATGATGTATAGATATATTCCAGAGTCGCGTCTTGTAAATTCTGACGAAGCAAATCAATTAGGAAAAATAACAATACATGCGAATGAAAAAGATACACTTGCGACAATTTTGGAAAAAATAAGTAAAATTGCATTTTACTGCGGAGATTATACGGAAGGTAAAAACATTAATACAGTTGAATCGCATTGGCTGTTCAATAGCATTAATGCATTTAGAACACTAGCTCCATCTGAAAGCAAAAACTGTTCCTATTCGAGTCTCTCGCTAAGTTCGGAATCGATATTTGGTTCTTACCGTACTATAAGGTGCAAATTTTGTATGAATTGCCATTATTTGATAGATTGTGCGAGATGCTTTGAAGTAAGTGACTCTAACAATTGTTTGGACTGTTATTTTTGCCACAACTGCGAAAACCTTGTTGAATGCATGTTTTGCTTCAATGCAAAGGCCAAACAATATGCGATTGGAAATGTTGAAATTGGAAAGGAAGATTACATGAAAATAAAAAAACTTGTGTTGAGTGAAATTACTGCAAAATTAGAAAGAGACAAACAATTGGACTTGAACATTTACAATCTTGGCTGCTATTGTAAAAGATATACCGATCCACTAAAAAAACGTGGATCGCATATACGCAACCTGTCGAGATAAAACCTAAAAAACAAAACCGGAAAAACTTAGTTGGTTGCGTATATCACATTAGTATATAGGAGTTTATAATCTATCAAAAACCGTCTTAAATTTCTTTCTTTTTTGCATATTTGACCAGCAATCTTTGCATATGTACAATTTCTTTGTTTTACTAACCTTTCTTGTACTTTTCTTGCATGATTCGCATACGAGTCGCTCGCAATAATTACATTTGTCTGCTTTTGCTGTCTGTTTTTTGCATCTCTCGCATGTTTGAAGCATATATTGTATAGGAAACGTAAAGTAAATAAATCTACTTTTTTCCTTAAGCAATAGTTTAAGATTGGATTAAACCATGTTCATAGCCAGTGCGGGCGGCAGATTTAAATACATATTTTAAGAATTAATAATGAATTGCGCTGGCTTTAGCCTAAGTGTTTAATCCATGATGCTTTAACATGGTGCTTTAATAATGATTTAGTGGTGGATGATATGGAAAGAATAAAAACAGGTATTAGCGGTCTTGATGAAATGCTTAATGGAGGATTACCAAAAAATAAGCATGTCGCGATCAGTGGTGGACCTGGATGTGGAAAATCTTCGTTTACATTTGAATTTCTTTATCGCGGTGTAACTTTTGGAGAAAATGGCTTATATATAACTCTTGAAGAAACCGAAGACGGAATGATAGAAAACATGAAAAATACATTTTATGAATTCAAAGATCTTGATCAATTCATAAACGAAAAGAAATTGCAAGTAATCAAACCAGAAAAATTTGAACTTGAAGAAATCGCGGAATTAGTTGAAAATCAAATTTCGGACAATAAAGTTGGGAGAGTAATAATAGATTCTGCTACAATGATTAGATTTTCGTTTGAAAATCAGCTTAATTACAGGCAGACGCTTTTTGAATTTTTCTCGCTTTTGAGAACGTTAGACTGTACGGTTATGATGACTCTTGAAGCATCAAATGCAAGAAAAGAAGAGCTTACATTTGATATTGAACATTTTGTGATGGATGGAATAATCAATCTTTATAATCATGAACAAGGTGAGAGAAGAGTTCGTGCATTAGAGATTTTTAAAATGAGGGGGACGGATCATTCACGCGAACTTGTACCATTCAAAGTATTACCTGATGGTATAAAGATTTACGTCGGCGAACACGTTTTCTAAGGTTTGTATTATGAAACAACAAGATGTGCTTTATCTTATTTTCTGGTCGCTCATAATCGCGTTTGTATTATTTTTTGCTGGTTTCGGAAATAAAGCAGCATTTCTTTTTTGTTTTTCGCTTGTTGGTATAGTATTTGTTGAGCGATTAGAGAGTATAACATATGCGAGCGGAGCAATATTTCTTGCGCTTGCATTTACCATATATCTTGGAAAAACACTATCATTCATCGGACAATTATTTATGGCTTCATTGATTTTTCTACTTCTTCCATTTATACTTTTTGGAGTAAGAAAGAGAATACGCGCAACTAAAGAGATAAGATAGATAACAATAGGTTTTTGTATGTATGATCATAAAAAAATTGAAACCGAAATGACAGAATTTTTAGAAAAGAATGAGATTTACGATAAAGCAAAGAAAAAAAATGCAAATGGCGAATGTTATTATTTTTGCGATGGCCCACCATATACAACTGGATATATCCATCCTGGAACAGCATGGGGTAAGAATATAAAGGATTCGGTTTGTAGATACTGGAGAATGCGCAATTATAACGTCCTCGCAAAGCCAGGATTTGATACTCATGGCCTTCCGATAGAAGTGAAAGTGGAGCAAGAGTTAAAAATAAAAAAGAAAAAAGAAATTGAAGAAAAAGGAATAGAACAATTTGTAGTAACGTGCAAGAGTTTTGTAAACAAATACATAGAAATTATGACTAATCAATTCAAGAGTATGGGAGTATGGATGGATTGGAACTCACCATACATTACTTATTATGATAATTATATCGAATCAAGTTGGAAAACACTAAAGTTAGCATATGATAAAGGTTTAATGCACCAAGGCATTTATGTTCTTCCATATTGCTACCGATGCGAAACTACGATGGCAAATTATGAACTTGAATATGATGAAGAAACCAATCCAAGTTTATATGTAAAATTCAAAATAAAAGAAAATGAATATCTCGTAATTTGGACTACTACTCCATGGACGCTTGTTGCAAACATGGCAATAATGGTAAATCCGAAATTCACATATGTTAAAGCAAAGATAGACAATGAGATATGGGTAATTGCAAAAGAAAAATTGGATGATATTTTAAATTTTATTAATCAGAGCGCAACTATTCTTGAAGAATGTTCAGGGAAAAAATTAGAAGGTATGGAATATCAGCATCCATTTCAAAATCTGATAAAAAAAGAAGTGCAACGCAAAATCGTTTTGAGTGATGAATATGTTTCGCTTGAGAATGGCACTGGTTTAGTACATTGCGCACCTGGCCATGGGCAAGAAGATTTCATTATAGGAAAAAGATGTGGATTGGAAATATTTAGTCCGGTAGATAGTGCCGGCATTTACACTGATGAAGCAGGCACATTCGCTGGAAAAAACGTGCGCAACGCAAATTTGGATATAATTAACATACTCAAAGAAAACAAAATGCTTATTCATGAAGAAAGAATAAAGCATCGCTATCCTCATTGCTGGAGATGCAAAACTCCGCTCATTTTTCGCGCAACGGATCAATGGTTTATCACTATCTCAAAGTTAAAAGATAAAATGCTTTCGGAAATAGAAACAACCGAATGGCATCCAGAATTCGCAAAAGAACGATTCAGAGAATTCGTTGCGCAGGCTCCAGATTGGTGCATAAGCAGACAGCGCTACTGGGGGATTCCGCTTCCGATCTGGAAATGCACAAAATGTGATAATCTTATAATAATCGGTACGAAAAGCGAACTCCAAAAAATTCAAAAAATCCAAAGAACCCAAAAAAATAAAATCGAAGACTTAAAAGAACTTCATCGCCCATATGTGGACAAAATAATTTTGAGGTGCAAATGTAAGGGAGAAATGCATCGGATAAGGGATGTACTCGATGTTTGGTTTGATTCGGGAAATGCTGTATGGGCTGGCATAAGCGAAGCAGAAGCAAAAAAATTCGGAACGCGCGCAGAACTCATTTTAGAAGGACAAGATCAAATAAGAGGATGGTTTTACTCTCTTCTCGGTTCTGGATTGCTGCATTATGACAAAATTCCATATAAACGAGTTATGATGCATGGTTTTTTCGTTGATGAAAAAGGCGAAAAAATGAGCAAAAGTATAGGCAATTTTATCTCTTTAGAAGAGATTTTGGATAAATATGGAGCAGATAGTTTTAGGCTTTGGGGTATAAGCAATGCAATTTGGGGAGAATTGAATTTTAATTGGAACGAACTCAAAGAAGCACATGGCGATTTGGATATTTTGTTTAATATATGTGTTTTTTTGGAGAGATTTTATCCAAAAACTAAAATTATGAAAACTGATTTATGTATAGAAGATAGATGGTTATTCTCGCGTTTACATAGTACTTTAAAAGAATTTCATAAATCTTTTGAAGCGTACGAACCGCATGGCGGAGTAAAAAGACTTAGAAAATTTTTAGTTGAAGACCTAAGCAGATTTTATATGAAAATTGCGAAAGATAGAATAAGTAAGGATGAAAATGCTCAAGGCGCACTTTTCACGATTTATTCCGCGATTTTCGCATCAATAAAAATGTTCGCAATTATTTCACCATTTATAAGCGAATATATTTACCAAAAATTTTTCAGGAAATATGAGAATATTGAAAGTATAACATTATTTGAACTTGAGGTGTTCATGGAAAGCGAGATAAATACTGCATTTGAAAAGAGAATGGAGATAGGTAGTAGTATAATTTCATGCGCGCTTGACGCAAGACAACGTACTGGAATAAAATTGCGCTGGCCGATACGCGACGTTTATGTAAAAATATCTTCTGATGAAATAAAACGTATCGTGGTAGAACTTTCCATTGTACTCAAAAGATTTCTTAATGCTAAAGAAATAATTGTGACAGAAAGGGATATGGATGGAACCTACGAAGCCGAAGAATTTGAAGGCGGAAAGGTATTTATAAATAAAAAATTGGATGAAGAACTTTATGAAGAGGGCGTTTATAATGAAGTAAAAAGGCGGGTACAACAAATGAGAAAAGAACTTGCTCTCGTAGAAAAAGATAGGATATTAATTCAATTGGATATGGAAAAAGAAATAGAATCAATAATTAAAAAATATGAAGAAGCACTTTTAAAAGAAACTAACGCAATATCAGTATCCTATCCCAAGCTCGCTGATGATTCCAAAATTTTCTCTGTTGATGGCCGTGTTGTTAGATTAAAACTTAACCTTCCAACTTTAGCTTGAGATTTTCTAGTACTTATACCTTATGGGTGATGCCTTTATGCTGAAAAACGCGCTTTCTGATTTGCAGAATAAAATAGGAGAGATAATAAAACCAATACCGCTTCATCCTAATGATATCACTATTTTATCAATAATACTCGCGATAATTGGTTCATATTATGTTTGGAACAAAGATATTGCCGGAATGTTCTTTATAATACTCGCATTTGTAATGGACGGATTGGATGGCGCGCTTGCGCATGCGAAAAATTTGACAACTAATTATGGGGCATATTTGGATGGAGTAAGCGACAGAATCGTAGAATTTTTTGCGCTTTTACCTCTATTTTTTTCTCAGCAACTAATGACACCTGCTTTGTTTGTGTTGTTTTTTGGAAGTTGTATGACCTCGTTTTGCAAAGCTTATGCAGATCATCGCGAAGTGGTGGATAGCAAAACCGCGGCGAAACTAAAAACAATACTTCCACGCAGCGAGCGCACGATTGGAATATTTATCGTGCTTACTCTTTATCTTTTCAATTATATACAAGAAGCGAGTTATATACTCTGGATTGTTGCAATATTGTCTATTTCTTCAGTTATATATTTGCAGTATGATCTATATCTAAAATCTGGACATAAAATCTGATTTTAGAGATAACTCGCTTCGCGAAAAAACAATTTTAATACAAAAATTCAAAGTATATTAGCGAAATGAATAATAATCTTCACCAACAGTTTTGTTTATGCATCTTTCTTCATCAATGAGTAAGGATATCGCGAAAAGACTGCTGTTGATTCATCCTCCAGAACCAAGGAATGAATTTTTGATTTCAGATCCTTCAGATTCGATTTATCTGGGAAAATCAAAATGGTTGTCTGTACCAGTATTTTGGGATTATAAAAAATTGATTAACCCGCATATCGCAATAGTTGGAATAACCGGTAGCGGAAAATCTTATCTAGTAAAAACTTTTATCACTCGCTCTTCGCTTATATGGAATACAAATACAATAATTTTGGACTGGGCAGGTGAATACGCAAAATGGGTAACGCAGGCCGGTGGCTTGGTGTTTGATTTAAGCAAGGAGCATTTTAACCTACTGGAACTTGCAGGAATGAGCAGCGGTGAGCGAATAAAACAAATAATGTCTTCTTTTGACATTCTTGCGGATTTGCAAAATTTTCCAAATGAGCGCGAGGAAATAGAGGCTGCGCTGGAAGAAATTTATAAGACCAAAAATGCCAAAGGCGCTAAAAATGCCAAAAGCGCTAAAAACGATAAAAACGTCAAAGGTAGTCTGCCGAAATTAGCTGATTTGTTCGATATTCTTGAAAAAAGAAAATGTCAAAAAGCAGCGCGTATAGTACACCGTTTTACTACTCAAGGAAGCGATTTTTTTTCAGGAGAGAGCACGATAGAACTCTCAAAACTTCTTAACCTCGGATTAATATGTCTGGATCTTCACGGCCTTCCGAGTGAAGAACTGCGTTCTCTTGCAGGACTAACGTTTTTGCAATTTATAAAAGAAAAAATGCGTAGGGAAACCGTTCAGGAAGAAAAAGGAATAAAGCTCTTGGTTATTCTTGATGAAGCATGGAAAATCGCGCAGGATGAACGCAGCGATGTTATTACGATTATACGCGAAGGAAGGAAATATAATTTTGCCCTTATAGTTGCGAGTCAAAATCCGAACGATATGCACAAAACTATTTTAAGTAATGTCGGCACAATGTTTATTCTCCGTTTGGTTTTGTATGAGTTCCGAAAGTATGTTCAAGATTCGCTTAATTATTCGGATTATATAGATAAAGAAATTTCAAAATTTGGGGTTGGTGATGCGGCAATACATATGATCTTTTCGGATAAACAGGCAAAACCATCAACTTTTTTATTGCAAAAGATAGATGGTGAGGCGCCATTGTTTATATTCAAATTAAAAGGTGAAGACATGGAAATAGAAATTGAGCGGGAACAATTTATGCGTGCACTTCATGAATTTGGACTAAGTGAAGATCAAATGAACATTGTAAGAAATGCGTTTGAAAAAGGAGATGGTGTATTGTCAGGTGTTAACATAATCAGAATGTTTGAAACATTTGGCTATTCAAAAGCATCCACAATGTCATTTTTAAGACAGCTCAATGTACCTGAAAAAAGTATGATAGAAATGTTTTCGCTTGCAAGACGCAAAAAGGCTACACGCGGCATTGCAGATATAATACTTGAAGAATAAATTTAGTAAAACAGCAAGGAGCTATACGCCAGCGAACGAAGTGAGCATGTTTCGGCTGTGTGTTCAAAATGTAACAATTTTATCACTCTTCTTTACTACTTCATATAAATCTTTCATTGTTGATGATGGACACATTTCCGAACCTTCAGATTGACGAATTTTAAGGCATGTGCCACAAGCAAAAATTTTGCCCCCGCTATTGACGAAAGAACGCATCTGCTCCGTTATTTTAAATTTATCAGTACCAATAGATTCGCATTCTACCCCCTTTGCTAGTAAGAATACTTTTACTTCATCACCTTCTTTCAATGCAAAATTCCCAAGTCGAAAAGCATTCCATACAGTCTCCGAATCATTTGAATAAATTACAATTCCTATAATCATTATTTCTTCCTCTTATTAATAAATCACTTAAGATGTCCATCATTTAATACGTTGTAGCCTCATTGTTTCTTTCTTAGGTACCACTTTTCCAATAATGTTTAATGCTTTTGTCTTTATCGTCTCAGGAAGTTCGGTATACGAAGAAACGATCTCGGTTACTTCTTGCTTATTAGCGGCGATATCTAATATTTTTAACTCCTGTGACTTGTTGCCTATATAAACAAAGTTACCATCATTTATATCTACATTTATACGTAAGTCTACGACATCATGCCCTAAAATTATTGTATCTTTTCCGATTATTCTTTCAGGTTTGATCGTTATATTCCCATAAACTATTACGTTTTTTCCAATTATTACACATTCTTCGATTGATGGCATATACTTAAGACTACCGTCTTTCGCTCCAATATATCCTCCTTCTTGGATTATTACGCCTTCTTGGAAATATACGGGTGGTAAAACAATTATATCGATAGGTGTCCAAATATTGGGCCTTTCTTTATGTTGTCCAGCTTCTAGATACAATGTTTTTTTTCGTAGATTATTCGTATAACCTAGACAGAAAATTGAGCTGTTAAGTTCAAGAATTTTAATCTCGAATAATTTGCTGAGATTCGCCTTCGAGTCGAATACCTCCTTCGATTCAAGAATTTTGTATCTTTTCATAACACCACTATTTTAGTATATCTACCTATACATTATACATTTATACATTTTTAAACATTTTGTTTTTACTTTACAACAATTGGTTGTTTGCGAAAGGCTGGTAAATATACTAATCCACCAAACCCATATCCCTTTTTCTTTTAGAAAAAGAAAGGTCTGGGGGATCCACTGACTGGACTTTAAAAAATTGACCTAACTTTTTTTTGCAGATTTTTGCGCTCACGACGAGGTTTAGCGCTTTTTTTGCTCCAGATTTGTTCTACATAACTTTATAATCTAATTTAAGAGATAGATT
>JBFLYM010000003.1:0-65131 GCA_040757035.1 Microcaldota archaeon
AACTGAGGCTTTGAAAAAACCTTAGTGACCGCACTAAACTTATCCAAAACTATTTCTAACACTTCGAGATGGGAGGTTCGCATAAAGGATTAATTCGTCTCGTAAATTAAAAAACGCAAAAGTTTAGATTATATTTTTTATATCTTGTTCAAACTTTGAATCAACTGAATGTTCATCTAGTAATGGTTCTTTTCGGAAATTCATTATCTCGCCTTTAGGTGATCAGAGTAAATCCCGCAAATAAATAAAAAGCTTCGCATTTCAGGTCGAACTCAGTTTTTTAAATTAAATGGTAAAATAACCTTATTAAATTATAAAATTCTATAAAAAAAATAAGTTTAAATATTTATTGTTTGATAATAATTGTATGGGTAGCAATTGTATGGAATATGTGCCAAGAAATGCCGAGTCTGAGATAGAAAAATGGCTTGATGACAAAGAGATAATTCTTATTCGGGGTCCAAGGCAAAGCGGAAAAACTACATTACTATATAAAATACGTGAAACGCTTCTGAAAAGAGGAATAAATGAAAATGACATTGTAATGGTAACGTTTGAAGATGATTTGGAACGAATGAAATTTGAAAAAAATCCAAAGGAGGTTATAGGTTTCCATCAAACGAAAAAGACATGGTTCTTATTTGATGAAATTCAATATGTGAACAATATTGGAAAAATATTGAAACTGCTTTATGATATTTATCCAAATGCAAAATTTATAGTTACTGGTTCGTCATCTTTTGACTTGATTGAATTAGGGAAATACCTAGTTGGCCGAGTAGTTTTTGTAGACGTCTTACCATTTGATTTTTTAGAGTTCCTTAGAGCAAAAAGTCCAAAACATGAAAAGAAACTTGTCGAACTAAGAGCGAAAATCTGGTCTGGAAAAAAAGTAGAAACTGCATTCCTAGAAGAGTTCAATTCTTTTCTTAGAGATTACTTGAGATATGGAGCATATCCCAGGATTGTGCTGGAAGAAGATCAATCTAAAAAAGTACAACTCCTGAAAACGCTATTTTCCAATTACGTGGAGAAGGATGTAGTCGCAAGATTCGGTAACAAATATCGCGAACCGGCTATTTTACTTTTAAAAACACTTGCAGCATCGGTCGGCAATCCAGTGAAGTACGAAACTCTCAGTCAGCAATCCGGAGTTTCTTATAATGAAGTGAAATCAATGCTGCCACTATTGCAGGACGCGCTTGTAATAGGCATAATCAAACCATTTTATAAAAATATTTCAACCGAAATAAGGAAAAATCCAAAGGTGTATTTTTTAGACAATGGGTTTAGAAATAATCTTTTGGGTGATTTTTCAGGAAATATAACTGGGCAAGCGCTAGAGAATTTTGTATATTGCCAACTTATATCAAAGGGAAAGATTAATTATTGGAGAACTACTTCTGGTGGAGAATTAGATTTTATTGTTGGTGATTTAGAAATAGCTGTAGAGGTTAAGAAAGCAGGAAAGACAAGCAAATCATTTACAAATTTCCTGTGCAAATATGCGCCAAAGAAAACATTTATAGTGTCGTTGGACGAATTAGGTTATGGAGAAACAAATGGAAAAAAATACCTTAAAATCCCAGCAGTGTATTTGTAGCATTAAACAAAAAATGGTGGATCAGCGTATTCGCTTTATTTTTTCTTCTAACGCTTTTCTATCATTTTCGCTAAGAAATATATTATCCTTGAAAAAATTTAAATAAAATTCCTTTATCATTATTTTTGTCTTTTTAGGATCATTGATATAAGCAAGTTTCATATATTCATTATACTTCTTTTTACATTCTTGGTTTTGTTTATCATCTAAAAACATTAGGCATATTGCAGAGAGAAAATACGCTTCTGCATCATTTTTCTTTAACATTAATACGTTATTCAAGGTTTCTAATGCATCTGCAAACTCAAGTATTTCCATCTTTATAAGAGCATAAAATTTTAGATATTCAGAATCTTTTTTTAGAGAAAGCGCGTGTTCAAGCATTTCACATGCATATTCATAATTTTTAAGTTTATAAGAAACAATTGAACGCAAATAATAAAATCTATCATTATTGTTTTTTGCGATGTTTTCGTCTAATATCTTCGCAGCTTCAGAATATTTGCCATTATTTATAAGTGTTTCAATATCAATCATATTTTATTTTTATTTGCCATTATTTATAAGTGTTTCAATGGTCGTAGGATACAATTAGATCTAACTTTAAAAAACCTAGCAACTAATTTAACTAATTTTTCTACTATCATGCAATCTATTTTGTTTAAACCACCTAATTTTATGAGGAGAATACCATAAACAAGAAATGAAAGCGACGACGCAAATGCAACGCCGATTATTTCAAACAACAGACCATGCAGTGAAAAATCAAAAAGATGTTTATAGGAAAGAATTACAACGAGCAACATTGAGATTAGCGGTATAATTGTTTTCAAAATTATGCGTGGCACTTCAAATTTTGCGAATTTATATGCGTAAAAAATAATTATTAATTCGTTTATAGAATACGAAAACGCTGTTGCATACGCCGCTCCGCTAACTCCATAAATTGGAATTAAGACAAGATTAAGTATAAAATTAAGAACAAGTCCTATAAAAGAGGATTTGAACAGCAGATCTGCGCGTCCTACCGCAGAAATCGCGCTTCTTGCAGGATGAGACACTATTCCTATCGCAATACCAGGAACAATGATATAAAAGAGCCAATAATAATCCGCATACGCTGGAAAAAGAATTTCTATGATTTCTCGCGCGAAAAAGAGAACGACAATTACCAACGGAATAGTGGTATATACGCTCCATTTTACCGCATTATTCGCTAAAGATTTAAAGATTTTTGATTCCATTCCGTGCATATGCGTAAGCATGGGTGTTAACACAGAAAAGATTTGAGATGAAATTGTGTGCATCGCGGTTCTCGCCACATTCATAATAGAATTATACGCTCCGATTATATTTGATGAGGCATAATATCCCAATACAATGGTATCAATATATCCCATTAAAACGGATGAAGATTGACTAAGCACAGCTGCAATTCCATACGAAGCGGTTTCCAAAATATCTCTGTAGCCAAGCAATCCAAATCTTCCTGAAAATTTTGCGAGTTTAATAAATATTGATATAAACATCGCAATATTCACTATCATAATTGACCAAAATGTTGCGTTAAGTGCAGATTCAACATTTTTTGTTGAGAACAAAAATAACACTGTAACAAGAACTAGTTTTAAAAATGGTAGAATCGCAGAATACAATGCGCATTCTTCAAATTTCCTTAAGCCAAACAATGCGGATAAAAGAATTGCGTTAAACGAAAGCGAAATACCTATAAATAAAGTTATTACAAGAACAGGCGCGATATCTTTATTATAGTACGTTATTATGATATCATTTAGTGTATGAACACAAAAGGAGATCAAAACAGAGAATATTAAAAATGAGATAAGAGCAGTAAAGATGAGCGGTTTTATCTTATCCTGTTTTTTTGCTCCTTCATAATAGGGAATAAATCTTGCGAGCGAATCGCCTATTCCTAAAATACCAATTGTTGCGATTATACTTGCAATTGCTAAAGAAAGAAAATAAATTCCTCCTTCTGCCGGAGTTATAACCCTTAAAATCAAAATATAAAACAGCAATCCACCTATTTTTGAGATTATTGCTGAAGTTATATTCAAAATGCCGCCCTTTGCGCCTTGTTTTGCAGCAATTATTCTGTCATCAATTTTATCATCATTCATCAATTTTATCATCATTTATCAATTTTATATTCTCAAGTTTCTGAATATATTATACTTACAAATCGCTCAAAAAAAGTAAGGACACACAATATCGCTGTAAACATCAGTACTATGGACGCGAGATATTCATTATCAAGCAAAACAAATAAATATGATATTAAAAGAAGAAAACTTCTTTCCATGCGTTCAAGCATTCCTGATATTTTCACTGCTTGTTCATGTCTTATCGCTTTGGTATATACGGCATACGCTTTAACAAAGCTGGTCATCCCTGTTCCAAAAAAAAGTATAATCAAAAGCCAGATATCATTCTGCAGGATGAACTGCGAAATATGAATATTAAATAGCGTAAGAATTATTAAAAATTCAACAATGCGGTTCGCAATTCCGCACGTAAATTTTGCGCTTTGTATCTGTATACTAGCTTTTTGCGCAACTATATAACGCCATATGCCCATGAAAAATGCTAAAACAAAAAATCCAAATGAAATGCGACTGCTGTAATTATATACAAAATACGCGAGAAGTGCGAAAATTACTGTAAGTGCTGAAATAAAATTGGAATTAAAAAATAATCCATCAAAAAATCCTTGAAATGTTTTATTATTTTTGAACATATTTATCTATACATACCGCCACTAGGTGGTCCGCCTTTTGTAATAACCTTAGATTTTATTACATTATCTTTCGCCTTATGACCGAGCCTACGCGCTTCTTTTTCAAGTTCAATAGTATCTATCGGAACATCTATTATTTTTGACAATGTTTGTAATGCGTTTGATGCCGCCTTTGGATCCACAAAGTCTGGGTTAGCTTCTGCGAGTACAGCAAGAATAGAGTAATCGCTCATGCTTCCAATCGCAAGCAATGTTCCGGCAACTCCGGTAGTCGCGCCTTCCTTTATGCTTTTTCCTATTTTTTTGGAGATAAGCGACTCCACACTCTCCTTTTCATTTCCAACAAGATAAACAGCATTTTCGGATCCCTTTAATGAGATTCCACCTATTGAAATTATTTTTTTGGATTTTAATTCAGTCGCGAATTCAAGAATTTTTATTGCGAGTTCATTAGAAACCGCAACCGGAACAACTATCTCGCTCAAAATCACAATTATATTTTTATCTTTTGAATAATAAATTCTAACTGGTGGAAGCGGCGTATAATTATGTATCGCCGCGAGCGGTGCGAATTCATTGCTCATAACGTATCCAATGATAACAAATCCGCATTTCTCAACTAAGTATGATGTTGCCACGCTTCCAACTAATCCAATCCCAGGAAAACCAACTATAAAAAGCGGTTCTTTTGCATCTATCTGAGATGTCCGAATTATTTCAATTGCCATAAATGTAAAATATTTCTCAAACTTTATAAATATTAACAAAGTATATTAACACTTAATATTTTCAATATTTTATTCTTTGCACATGCTCAATATCCTTGTCGCCTCTTCCGGACAGGTTCACAATAATTATTTTGTTTTTATCTATTTTTTCCGCAATCTTCACTGCATACGCAACAGCATGGGCGCTTTCAAGCGCTGGAATTATTCCCTCGCATTTTGAAAGGAGGTAAAAGGCATCAAGCGCCTCATTATCCAAAACCGAAACATATTCTACCCGGTTTTCATCGTGAAGTTGCGAGTGTTCCGGACCCACAGCAGGATAATCTAGCCCTGCGGATATTGAGTGAGTATCCATTATCTGGCCGTTCTCGTCCTCAAGCAAGTAGCTAAACATTCCGTGCAATATTCCTGGTTTTCCATAACCGGTAAGCCGGGCTGCGTGCTTTTTTCCGTCTCCGCCAGCTTCAACACCGATCATTTTTACGTTTGTATCCATAAACGGATAGAACAAACCGATCGCATTACTTCCACCGCCTACGCATGCAACCAGGTAATTCGGCAGTTTTCCCTCTGCTTCTAGGATTTGCGCCCGCGCTTCCTTTCCGATTACCGATTGAAAATCCCTTACCATTGTAGGATAAGGATGCGGACCGAGTGCAGAACCCAGAAGATAATGTGTATTTTGAAAATTCGCAGTGTAATCCCTTAGCGCGTCATTTACCGCATCTTTGAGCATTTGCGAACCACTCTCTACTATGTTGATTTTTGCTCCAAGAAGGTTCATTCTAAAAACATTTGGTTTCTGCCTTTCTACATCTATTTTGCCCATGTAAATTTCGCATTTCATTCCAAAAAGCGCTGCGGCTGCGGCTGTTGCGACTCCATGCTGTCCTGCCCCGGTTTCGGCAATTATCCTTTCTTTTCCCATTTTTTTCGCAAGTAAAATTTGTCCGATTGCATTGTTTATTTTGTGCGCTCCGGTATGAAGCAAATCCTCGCGCTTAAGATAGATTTTTGCTCCACCAATTTTTTTAGTTAATCGCGATGCAAAATAAAGCGGAGTTTCTCTTCCTGCATAATGTTTTAGATAATAAGCGAATTCCTTTTGAAATGCAGTGTCTTCTCTATATTTCACATATGCCTGTTCAAGTTCGGCAAGGGCAGGAACCAATGTTTCGGGTATGAATTGCCCGCCGTATTTTCCAAAATAGCGGTTCATGAGTTTGATTACTTTAGTAATTCTTTTAATGGTTTGCCGGTACTTTGTATTTTTCAAGCAGCCAATATCAAAGCGGAATGTATTTCGTAACCACGTCTCTTTAATTCTAAAAAAAACAACATTCTCTGCAGGTCTATTATTATCTTTTGAATGCATTAATAAGTCTGTTTTTGTTCTTTGTGTGCATTCTCTGTCTTTTCACGTAGTTCTTTAATAATCTTCTCTATGTTTTTTACTTTAACCTCCATTGATGCTTCACTCTCACTCAATGCATTAATAAGTCTGTTTTTTAATTCTTCATTTAATTGCTTGGTGTCAGCAGGCTTTTGTAATATTTTTTCAAGTGCCCATGCTGCATTCCTTCTTACATTTTCATCTTCATCTTCATCCTCTAATACTCTAATCAAAGGTCCAACAGCGCTTACATCTCCCAATTTTCCAAGTGCATCTGCTGCACGTGCTCTTACATTTTCATCTTCATCCTCTAATGCTCTAATCAAAGGTCCAACAGCGCTTACATCTCTTAATTCTCCAAGTGCCCATGCTGCATTCATTCTTACATTTTCATGTTTATCCTCTAATGCTCTAATCAAAGATCCAACAGCGCTTACATCTCCTATTCTTCCAAGTGCCCATGCTGCATTCATTCTTACATTTTCATCTTCATCCTCTAATGCTCTAATCAAAGGTCCAACAGCGTGTTCTCCTAATTTTCCAAGTGCCCATGCTGCATTCCTTCTTACATTTTCATCTTCATCCTCTAATGCTCTAATCAAAGGTCCAACAGCGCTTACATCTCCCAATTTTCCAAGTGCATCTGCTGCACATGCTCTTACATTTTCATGTTTATCCTCTAATACTCTAATCAAAGGTCCAACAGCGCTTACATCTCTTAATTTTCCAAGTGCCCATGCTGCATTCATTCTTACATTTTCATCTTCATCTTCATCCTCTAATACTCTAATCAAAGGTCCAACAGCGCTTACATCTCCCAATTTTCCAAGTGCCTCTGCTGCACGTGCTCTTACATTTTCATGTTTATCCTCTAATACTCTAATCAAAGGTCCAACAGCGCTTACATCTCTTAATTCTCCAAGTGCCCATGCTGCATTCCTTCTTACATTTTCATGTTTATCCTCTAATGCTCTAATCAAAGATCCAACAGCGCTTACATCTCTCAATTTTCCAAGTGCCCATGCTGCATTCCTTCTTACATTTTCATCTTCATCCTCTAATACTCTAATCAAAGGTCCAACAGCGCTTACATCTCTTAATTCTCCAAGTGCCCATGCTGCATTCCTTCTTACATTTTCATGTTTATCCTCTAATGCTCTAATCAAAGATCCAACAGCGCTTACATCTCTCAATTTTCCAAGTGCCTCTGCTGCACTGCTTCTTACATTTTCATCTTCATCCTCTAATGCTCTAATCAATTTTTTAATACGATCCTCAACATTCTCTGTCATCTTTCATCACCCTTATTTGATATTATAAATTGTAAAAATTTATAAATTGCACGGGTTATCTCGAAAACTCGCACCGAAAAGCGTAAGAATTTTTCTGTTGAATATATTTGATATATAGCAAATAGGTAAATAGGTAAAAATATGGAAAGGGTTCTCATTATTATTGGAAGCGAAAGCGATAGAAAAATTTCTGAAAAGGCAGAAGAAATTTTGAATGAATTCCAAGTGAAATTTAGAACCGAAGTAGCCTCTGCGCATAGAAATCCGGAAAAACTAGAAAAAATCTTGAAAAAAACAAACGCAAATGTGATTATTGCGATTGCTGGTTTAAGTGCACATCTCCCCGGCGTTTGCGCATCAAAAACAATAAAACCAGTTATAGGTGTGCCAGTAAATGTAAAGCTTGAAGGTTTGGACGCGTTATTGAGTATAATGAATATGCCTTCAGGAATTCCTGTTGCAAGCGTTGGGGTTGATAGTGGAAAAAACGCGGCATTACTCGCGCTTCAGATATTTGCGGTTTCGGACAAAAAATTACAAAAAAAACTTTCAGAATATCGCAAAAAAATCGTGATATAAATCAAATTTCACCTTCCCAATCTGCTTAAAAAACTCAAGCGCGGACCTGCAATAATTCATCCAAAAGATGCAGGTATGATAATTGCGTACACAGGAATAGGAAAAAACAGTATTGTTGTTGAAGCAGGTGCAGGAAGCGGATTCTTCACCATCGCGCTTGCGAATATTTGTAAAAAAGTCTATGCGTATGAATGGAAAAAAGAATTTTTTGAGCTTGCAACAAACAATTTGAAACGCGTCGCAACTGATAATAAAATTGATAATAATATAAATAACGTTGAGTTAAAAAACAAGAATATTTTTGAAGGGATAGAAGAAAAGGAAGTTGATTTGGTAACTTTGGATTTACCTAACGCTGAAAAATGTGTTGCGCTCGCACACAACGCGCTCAAAAACAATGGATGGCTTACAGGCTATTTTCCCAATATTGAACAAGCAAAAATATTTTATATAGAATGCCACAAGATAGGATTTTCCGAAATATTTGCGCTTGAGAATATAGTACGAGAATATGAAATACGAGAATATGGTGTAAGACCCATACATGTTGGATTAATGCACACCGCGTACTTGATTTTCGCGAAAAAATAGATTTAAATATTTTTCTCTTTTTATGTTTTATGCTTATTAAAATTTAAAATTTTTAAAAATTAAAAAAAGAATTGATGTTAAATCATTGTGCATAATTACGCATATTAAATATTAATACTAAATTTAAATAAATTTAAATTAAATATTATCTTTGTTATCTTTATAGATTTATCTTTAATCTTTAAATAGTTAGATAATTTAGATAAATAAAAATAAATAAATAAAATATAGATAAAATAGGTGAATAAATATGGCAAGACAAGTAGGAGGACAAGAAGGATATATCATGCCGGAAGGTGCTCAGCGCGTACTTGGAAGGGACGCAATGAGAATAAATATTGCAATTGGATATGCAGTTGCTAACATAATAAAAACCACGCTTGGTCCAAAGGGCATGGATAAGATGTTAGTTTCAGATTTGGGCGATATTGTAATTACAAATGATGGAGCCACGATTTTAGAAGAAATGAACGTTGAGCATCCAGCGGCAAAACTTATGGTTGAAGTTGCTAAAACGCAAGATAAAGAAGTTGGAGATGGAACCACAACAAGTGTTGTTATTGCAGGCAATTTGCTTAAAAAGGCTGGCGATTTGCTTGATCAAAATATTCATCCAACTACTGTAATAAAAGGTTATGAATTTGCGTGTAAAAAAGCAGAAGATGCACTTATAAGGATTTCAAGCAAAGTCTCACCAGAAGACAATGAAATTCTAAAGAAAATCGCTCTTATTGCGATGGGTTCAAAAGGAATAGGAAGCGAACGCGAAAAAATCAAAATAGCAGACATTATTGTAAGAGCAGTAAAGCAAATAATAGAAAAAAAGGATAATAAGATTGTTATTGATGCTGATCTTATAAAAATAGAGAAAAAGGCCGGTGGCGAAGTAATGGATACAGACATCATTATTGGTGTTTTGGTAGATAAAGAAGTAGTACACGCAGGAATGCCAAAAGAATTAAAAAATGCAAACATCGCACTTATCGATGTTGCACTTGAAATCGAAAAAACAGAAATAGATGCAAAAATAGAGATTACAAGTCCGGCTCAAATGGAATCATTCCTTAAACAAGAAGAAAAAATGCTTAAGGATATGGTTGATAAAATTTCTTCTACAGGCGCAACAGCAGTGTTTTGTCAAAAAGGAATTGATGATGTTGCACAACATTATCTTTCCAAATTAGGAATAATAGCCATAAGAAGGGTAAAAAAGAGTGATATGGAAAAACTCGCAAGAGCAACCGGAGCAAAAATTGCTTCAAGTCTTGAGGATCTTACAGCAAAAGATTTGGGTTTTGCCGGTGCAATATCAGAACGCAAAATTGCTGGAGAGGCAATGGTATTTGTTGAAAATTGCAAAGATCCAAAAAGTGTATCTATCTTTGTAAGAGGCGGTACTGACCACGTTGTAAGTGAAGTGGAGAGAGCGGTAAAAGATGCTATAGGTTCTGTTTCAGCAAGCCTGGAAGATGGCACGTATGTAACTGGAGGAGGAAGTGTTGAAATGGAACTTTCAAAAGAATTAATGACCTATGCAACTGAGATAGGTGGAAGGGAGCAACTTGCAATTCAAGCATTCGCAGAATCGCTTGAATCAATTCCTAAAACACTTGCAGAAAATGCAGGAATGGATTCCATAGACACTTTGGTATCGCTTAGAAATAAGCACAAACATAAAGATGATGATGGAAAATATATAGGCGTTGATGTTCTGTCTGGTAAAATTGGTGATATGAACAAAAACGGAGTATTAGAACCTGCAAAAGTGAAAAGACAGGCAATAACTAGTGCAACAGAAACCGCAAGACTTATTCTTAGAATTGACGATATTATCAGTTCAAAAGGTAAGAGTGGACCAAGTCCAGGAGGTCCTGGGGGTCCTGGAGGAATGGGAGGAGGTCCAGAAGAAATGTAGATTTTTTAATTCTTTGCTCTTTGTTTCAATTTTTTTGTTTTTAATTTTTTATTATCTATCTAATTTTTCGTATTCTTTTTTATATTCTCTTTGCATGATTAAAGCATCAATATCTAATTTTGGCGTTTCGCATATTATTGTCCCCCGATAACCATTTTCAGAAAGTACTTTCATTAAAGGCTTGTACGGAGGTTGGTTGTTCGTCCCTAAAACAACATGGTTCAATTCTCCTTTTTCGTTATAATTTATCTCTGAAAAATGGCAGTGCATGTTTTTTGTATATTCGGGTAATTCTTTTTCTAAAATTGAAAAAATCTTTCTGTAGTCCTCTTCGCTTTTTATAGAAAAATCGCCCCTTGCGTGCAAATGCGCGAAATCTAAAACAGGTGTTACACATTCCAAATCTTGCGCCATGCGTATATTTTCATAAAAACCTCCGAACGCGCTTTTCTTTCCAACAGTCTCAGCTCCGAGTACGCATTTTATTTTTTCTTCACTCATTCTTTCTTTTATCTCCAAGAGGCGTTTTTTTGCTGTTTTGAATGCCTCTTCTCTGCCCAATGTTTGATAAAAACCAGGATGGAAAACGGTGATTTTTCCATTAACGAGAAAAGTCGCCTTTGCGGCAAGAAAAATATGTCGCTTGCTATTTTCACTTTTTACGTTGTTTGGGGTACATAAATTTATATAATATGGTGCATGAGAAGAAATACTAACGTCTAACTCATTTGCCTTTTTTTTCACTTTTTTCGCGGTCTCGTCATTCATTTTTACTCCACGCACGAATTCTATCTCCATTGCATCCAACCCAAGCTTTTTGCAGCATTCTACTCCTTTCAGGGTGCTTACTTCTTCGCATTGAATTGGAATTCCTGCTGGACCGAATCTTATCATAAATTGTCAACCATTAATCGTTTTATTTATGTTGTTCTTTATTAAGGCTTTTTATGGCTAATTGCGAGCATCATTCATTTTTGTTCCGTTCTATCCTGCTTATTAGTACCTGTAATATCGGTGGCGTAACCAACGTTGTCAATAATGCCATTGCTGCTATCATTGAATATTCTGATACATCGAGTATTTTTGTTGTCAAACCAATAGAAGCGACAATTAGCGCGACTTCCCCCCTTGGAGCCATGCCAAAACCAACTATTGCGGCTTCTAAAAATTTCAATTTTGCCATAAATGCAGCGCCGCAGCAACCAACAAACTTTGTTAAGATTGCTAAAACTGAAAGTATCAATATTGGTACGAAAAAGTTTACTAAAGAACTCACATCCATAAACGTACCTAATGAAATGAAAAATATCGGCATAAATAACATTTCTAAACCGAACGTTTTCTCTTCAATTTCAGCGCGATGCTTGCTTCTATTTAATATAATTCCGGCCATAAATGCTCCGACAATGGCGGATAGTTTTACGAATTCTGCGAAATAAGCATAAAATAATACAAATGCAAGGATGAGCATGAAATGTTTTGGATTCATCTCTTCTTGATCAAGATATCTCAAAAAGTAGTTTCCAGCTAATACGCTACCAACAAGAAACACTGCTGCAGTGATCAGTGTAAGGAGCAATGATATACCAATTGATTCTACTCCTCCTCCACTAGTATTTGTAATATTTATGACAAAGGATAACACAAGCAGGCCCAAAATATCATCCAAAATTGCTGCTCCGATTATTATTTCTGCAAATCTTTCATTAAGTAGCTTAGCTTCTTTCAAAATAGCCACAGTTACACCAACGGATGTTGCGGTCAAAGCAGCAGCTACAAACATTGAATATGCAAAGCTTCCATCTGTGTGACTGGCATATAAATAGCCTACTATAAACGGCAGAATTATACCTGCTACTGCAACTACTAAACTATCAAATGCAAAAATGCGTTCTAGTTTGTTGTGCATACCGACCTTAAATAGTAAAATAACGGCTCCCAATTGTGCAAAAACACTTAGTATTGTTTCCAGTTGTAGGATATTTGGTGGATTTGTTGGAAGCTGAATTGGAAGATTTAGTGATTGCAAAAATCCCCAAGAAAGATGGAGGAAACTAGGGCTCATGAAAAGCCCCAGAATCATTAAGATCATGACTGAGGGTTGTTTTGTATATGCGACAACTAATTCTCCTGCTATAGCTAACAATAAAAGGAAAACAATCTCAAAATAGATGTGTTTGTTTCCTTCAACTTCTCCAAAAAGGCTTGTTCTGATAACTGAAATTATTAATAAAATAAAAATTCCAAGCATCAGTAATCCTATCAATGGTGTTGCTTTCTCTATCGTTTTTTTTAGCATATAAATGCCTTTGATGGAAAATAATTTATATTTTTCCATCAGTGCATGTTGTTCGCAATCTAATTAATAGCTTTAATAATGTTATTACGTTAATGTTTTACATGAAAACTGCAAACATTAATGCTCGTATAGAAGATTGGATATATTCAAAGGCCAAAGAGATGAATATAAACATCTCAGAAATAGTAAGGGACGCACTTATAAGTGAGCTCGAAAGGAGGCGCGCTGAAGCGATCATGAAGGAATTGGATATTGCCTCTGCCGCTGCCAAAAAAATCGGAAAGCGAATGTTAGTAAAAAGCATACGACATGCTAGGGATAAACGATGAAGATATACGATGCTTCTGCCCTTTTCGAAGCAGTTGCCAAAAAGGAAATAGATTTGTTTAGTTTTAACTTTACAAAAATTTTTAAAACTTCAGTTAGTCGCCATAGCGAGCACTTATCAGCATTTCGGCAGATTTTTAAGCGTTTACTTGGTATTTATATTAATTATCATTCTACGAGAGTATATTTTGAGTTTTGAAATAAGTTAAGTACAAGCTTTTATGGGTGAAAAAAATGGTCTGTTATATTTTATCTGTTATATGCGCGGTTTTTGTATATGCAATAAGAAAACGCGTTCGCAATCCGGAACTTCGCTCGCTTAATCTTATGCTTTTTGGAGGGGCAATTTTTGGATTTGTGGATCATTTGTGGAACGGCGAACTTTTTGCGAGCGCTGATATATTTAACGATTTGCTGCTCGGAATAGCGATTGTTTCTTCTATTTTCGGAATTTGGGCTGTTGTTGTTTATACCACCTCGCTAAAAAAACTGAACAAAATACCGCTATGAGCGCAGCTTCGCAAAAATCAAAATTATAAAAATAGTATTCATATTTTAAGGATAAGATGATATTTAAGAATAGTAGTGATATTTATGCAAAATGAAGAATTATCCGAGTTAACGGAAAATAAATATACCGCAGAAAGCATACAAGTCCTTGAAGGTCTTGAAGCAGTACGCAAAAGACCGGCAATGTACATCGGAGATACCGATAAAAAAGGATTGCACCATCTTATTTACGAGATTGTTGACAATAGCATAGATGAAGTGCTTGTTGGTTTTGCCAAGAATATAGAAGTGGTGTTAAAAACTGATGGGAGCGTTAGCGTACGCGATGATGGACGAGGAATACCAACAGAAAAGCACAGCATGGGAAAAAACGCACTGGAGGTAGTTACTACTATTTTGCACGCAGGAGGCAAATTTGAAAAAAAAGTGTACAAAGTTTCTGGTGGTTTGCATGGTGTTGGGATTTCTGTTGTCAATGCGCTCTCGGAATGGATGGAAGCTGAAGTACATCGTGGAGGAAAGATTTATATTCAAAAATACGCGCGCGGAACTCCAACCACCAAAGTAGAAGTTGTTGGCGATACAAATTACCGCGGAACGATAATTAGATTCAAACCAGACCATGAGATATTTTCTTCAATACAGTTTGATTTTGAAATAATAATGGAAAGATTGCGCGAGCTTGCATTTCTAAACAAAGGAGTGCAAATAAGCATAAAGGATGAGCACAATAGCCGCGAAGAAACATTTGTTTTTGAAGGGGGCCTAACGCAATTTGTCGAACATCTAAACAAAACGCGAAATGGAATTCACCCTGTGATTAATTTCTCAAAGGAAGTCGGTAACATAGAGGCAGAAATTGCGCTCCAGTATACAAGCAGTTATAGTGAAATGATTTACTCGTTTGTGAATGATATAAAAACCGTGGATGGCGGAACTCATGTAAGCGGATTCAGAACCGGACTCACACGCACGCTCAATGATTATGGAGAAGCAAACAAAATATTTAAGAGCGATATGAAAATAAATGGCGATGATGCGGTAGAGGGGCTTAGCGCTGTGCTCAACATAAAAGTTCCAGAACCGCAATTTGAGGGACAAACAAAAGGAAAATTAGGAAATAGCGAGGTAAAAGGATATATAGATAGTTTTTTTTCATCCGCGTTCAAACAATATTTGGAAGAAAATCCGCAAACCGCAAAAATAATACTTTCAAAATGCATAAGCGCAATGGAAGCGCGCGAAGCCGCGCAAAAAGCAAAGGAGCTTATACGACGCAAAAGTATATTTGAATCAAGCGTACTTCCGGGCAAGCTTGCTGATTGTATAGAAGAAGATCCGGCAAAATGCGAACTTTTTATTGTTGAAGGAGACTCTGCCGGAGGCAGCAGCAAACAAGGCCGAGACAAACAAACACAAGCGATTTTACCGCTTAAAGGAAAAATATTAAATGTTGAAAAGGCGCCGTTGAACAAAATTTTGTTGAGTAATGAAATAAGAAATGTTGTACTAGCGCTCGGAACCGGATTCGGAACGGATTTTAATTTGAGCAAACTAAGATATCACAAAATCTTTATTATGTGCGATGCCGATGTTGACGGAAGTCATATCAGAACTTTGTTATTGACCTTACTTTATAGACATTTCAAACCTTTGATTGAAAATGGATATGTTTATGCCGCAGTGCCGCCCCTCTATAGGGTTGCAAAAGGCAAAGTTGAAAAATATGCGTACAACGATGAAGAGCTCGTCAAGATACGCAATGAATTGGGCGAAAATGTAGAAATTCAAAGATACAAGGGTTTGGGAGAGATGAACGCTGTTCAACTTTGGGAAACTACTATGAATCCACAAACTCGGACTCTTAAAAAGATAACGATAGAAGATGGAATGAAGGCAGATGAGATTTTTTCTCTTTTAATGGGAGATACAGTTGAGCCACGAAGAGCTTTTATTGAGCAATACGCACGCGAAGTTAAGCATTTGGATATTTAGTTATGAATATCC
The DNA here is from genome assembly GCA_040757035.1 of Microcaldota archaeon. GTDB lineage: Archaea > Micrarchaeota > Micrarchaeia > Anstonellales > Bilamarchaeaceae > JAHJBR01. The sequence continues at coordinate 16,003 of JBFLYM010000003.1, forward strand.
AAACATAACACTAGATAACAATAAGAAGAGTATCGATAACAACAAAGATCCTACAACTGCTGAAAGAAGATTTGCGCAGAACGAAACAATTAACGATTTCTTTAGATTGAGTTTGAAGATGTGAGCAAGCACAAATGCTTCGAGTATGAAAATAGCAAATTCGCAGATAAACGCGAATGTTATATCATCTAGTACTCTTATGTTATACTTGATAGACATAAAATGAATCGTCAAAAGCCAGAATAAAGTGACTGAAATTGCATTTATCCCAATACCAGCAAGCAATATTTTTTGGTTAGATTCCTTTCCACGCAAAAAATACCAGTAAACCGGAGTTTCAAGTATGATCGCAAAAAGTATGGAAAAAACAAAAACTAGTAGAGGTTTTATGAAAACTTCCGCACCTACATCCATTGGATCAGCATAAATTAGATGAATGGCAAACAAAAAAGTAAAAAATACTAGCACTACGTTTTTCATTTTCTTCTCCCCGTCCATGTTTATAATCTTTTAGTTGAGCTCAATATATTTTATATCATCCAAATTTTTCATTCTGCTGAATTTCAGCATGCTATTGGATATTGTATAAATTACGTCTTCAATATAACCGCTTCTTAATATTGCGTAATCAGAATCGCCCCAATAATACCCACTTTTCAAAAACTCATCCGCATTTTTTACATGCGTTATTCTTCCTTGTAGATTTATTCCTTTTACCGGCGAAATCTCTAATACGTATGCCCCTTGCCACACATAGTCTCCATGTATATATGCAGGCGGTTTTCCCTCGTATTTCTCTTCATCTATCTCTGCAAGCAAAACAGGGAGAATCATTATTCCTTTCTCCTTACTGAAAAGAAATGCCTTGTGATCTCTTAACACTTCGCTGTCCGTTCCTCTATCCCCAATATTATATTTTGCAATTTCCTTCGGTTTCTCAACATTACTTACATCAAAAAGAGCAATCTTTATTCCTTGATACCATACAAAATCACCTTGTTCAGCTTCTACTGTTTCCTTTCCTATTCCGATAAGATGATTTTCATCATATGGATGAAGGTAATCCGAATATCCAGGTATTTTTAGCTTTCCAAGCACTTTTGGCTCTTTTGGATTTTCAAGGCTTATTACAAAAAGAGGATCAATTTTCTTGAATGTAACAAGATACGCTTTGTTTCCAATAAACCTTGCAGAATGTATTCGTTCTTTCGGTGCAAGATTTTCAATCTTTCCCACTATTTCCATTTTTTCGTTCAATACATAAATATTATTTGTTTCGTCTTGCCATCTCCCCCATCTCCCACTTGTTGTCGCAACTCTAAAATAGCCATTGTATTCATCCATGGAAAACTGATTTAGCACCCTGCCCGGAACTCTTCCGATTGCGCCAGGCTTTATTTCTCCATCTTTTATGCCAACTTTTGCGATTTCAGTGTCACTGCCCATTGTGTTTGTAAGATATATGTTCTTCTGTGAAACAAAAAGATCCTGAGGCGAGCCAATCAAAAACACCTTGCTTTTTTGCGTATGATTTTTCAGATCAATAGCCACAACTTGGGCAAAGGCGCTAATTTGTTTTGTTTTGTCAAAATAATACATATCCGGAAATTCGGATCCAAAATCTCCAAAATTCAGGGTTTGGAGATTTTCACCCTTCTCATTAGTATAATAATAGTATCTAAGCGGTTGTGTTACTATAAGATATATATAATCCTCGATCATTCTTGCGTCAAAATAATAGCCATGATAAGTAAACATATCCGTGAGTTTTGGATTTTCTCTATTTGAGATATTATAAATTTCTACTATTGTATTTGCGCCATAGAATGGTGGTGTGCATCTGTAATTTTCTGCACATTTAAAATCGGTCATATAGTTAATACTTTCAAACAACACTAACATATTTTTATTTATAAATATTTCTTCTGCGGTAGTATTCAATGTTGCAACAATTTTCGCATCTTCGGCAGGATACGCCTTTACAATATGGACTTTTCCTTTTGTAATTATATAGAGATATTCACCATCGCTTTTTACAATGTCTGGTTCGTCAACACCTATCACTTGAATGTTTGTTGTAGAATAATCAAAACCAGGAGTAGTAGGAGTAGAAAATGCATCAGCTTTCCCCATCACCCTTTTTCCTGCCGTTATATAAAATTCGGGTGATCCTGTTTCAGACCCTTTGGTTTTTAGAAGTTGTTCTAATTCAGCCGGCGAGGAAATTTTCTTTAGTCCTGTTGTAGTATTACTTAAGTTCACTTGTTCTACGTGTGTCTGATTATTTGGAAGATTAGGAAGTTGTTCGCCTAAACAGCCGATCAACAGACAGCTAAGTAAAAGGACAGAACACAAAATCTTAAAAATTACTCGCATAAGCAAATTTGTAATAAAGCTCTTTTTATATGTTCCTATTTTGTTTGGTATAGTAAACCAATACACAATAATTCTTCAGTATCTAATCTTTGATCCGAATTACCTTGCTGGTTTGCTATAAAAATTTAAATCAACCCACCCATCCTAACAATTTTGAAATTCCAAGAAAGATAAAATTACATAGTGCAATTATTGGAAGCGCAGACAATACAGTTTTCTCCTTTGCGATCAATATGAAAAGCACAAACAATGAAAAAACCGATGCGCTAAATGTTATTATTGAATACATTAAATTGATTTGATATCCGGAAACTCCTAAAATTATTGGCACAATAATGTCTCCTGTTCCGAGTTCAAATCGTATTTCGCCCCGCGTGCTTTGTTGAACCGAAGATATAAGAAAAGCCGTTTCTCTTTTTGATAACACCATTGCCATTTTTACCATATGTTTGGTTTTGAACACAGCAATATAGTCATAAATTGAGAGCAATACAAGAAATAGTAAAGCTTGATGAAAATTGAATGAAAGCCCGAAAACTGCGCCAGCTCCAGCTGCTGAAATAACAGCTGCGGTATTTTTAAGTTGCGGAAACGCAATTTTTGAAAATCCGAAACAAAGACCAAGAGCGATTGCAATTACCATTGCGTTAAATTCCAGAAACATCGGCCTTAAGAAAGAATAAAATACAACTGATGAAGAGAATGAAATTATCGCAAACTCTAAAAGGATAAAAAGCAATTCGCCGCGATAAAATTTTATTATTAAATACATTATAAGCGTTCCAAGTAACACATAAAAGAAAATGTAAAAAGTGCTGAATTCGTTTGACACTGAAACAATTTGCATATTTTTTACGATTTCATTATGTTTCGCATCTTGGATTATGAAGTTACCTGTGTGAAGTCCGAGGATTTGTGCTGCAATAAATAACAAAATGATGTGGGCAAAAATTAGAACAATTTTGTATTTTTCATTTTTTTTATCAAGTTTTTTATCAAGCTTTTTATCCTTATCAAATATTTCATTTTTATTAAGCGTTGTGGTATTTTCCGTGCGCCGGTTTGTACACCTGTCCATTCCTCACCAACTCTGAAAGTATTCTCATCACTAGCTGCTCCTCTATGTTATAGTTTTTTGCTTCGTTTATTATCTGATTCTCTTCTGCAACATCAAATTTTTTGCACAGTTCCTTTATTATTTCAAAAACTATTTCGCTCCTCTCGAGCTGGCTTTTTGTTTTTCCAGTTTCAATTATGCTAACATCAGCAAGCCCGGTTTCTTTATCTGTCATCACCTTTTCCATGACATAATTCATTAGATTAATCGCAACCTCTGCATCTAAAGATTCAACATTTTGGCTTAGTCTCATTTTCGCGTTCGCTTCAGATAATCTAATAAGCCCTTCAAGATAACGCGGAGTGATAGGTACAGTCCCCGAATTCCTTCCCCTTCCCCTTAAATCAAGATAGTATTCCTTTAATTTATCCATTGCCTCTCTTGTAAGTTTTGGGAAAACGTGCCTTCGCGAATACGAAATATATTTGCGCAAAAATTCTTTATCTACTAATTCTACATCAGGTGTTTTTTCGGCTTCGCTCAGCGACGCTTGTTGGTGCGCACTTAAGATATACTCCGCCAATTTTGTATCTTTTTCAACATCTAATATATCCAAAATTGGAAATATCAAATCAAAACGCGACATTAGCGAAGGCGGAATGTCAAATTGTTCAACCAAATTTTTGTTTTGATTAAATCTTCCGAATTTAGGATTGGCGGCAGCGAGAATTGCTGTTTTGGTTTTAAATGTAGCGACAAGACCTGCTTTTGCGATACTTACTGTTTGGCTTTCCATTACTTCATGTAATGCCGCCCTATCTTCATCTTCTATTTTATCAAATTCATCTATTGCCGCGAGTCCTCCGCTTGCAAGAACAAGAGCTCCGGCTTTGAGCGTCCAACCGCCTCCGCTTAATTCGTCTTTTTCAACTGCGACAGTAAGTCCCACCCCAGAAACCGATTTGCCGCTCACATAAATTTTTTTTGGTGCGATATCCATTACGCTCTGCAAAAATCTGGATTTGGCTATTCCTGGATCACCAATCAATATTATATGTATGTCGTCTCTTATTGGCAGTCCTTTAGTTGTTTTTCCTTTTGTTCCACCAAACATTTGAAGCGCGATCGCGTATTTGACTTCGCTATGTCCGTAAATTGAAGGCGCAATAGATTCGGTTATTTTTTTTACAAGCTGCGCGTCCTTGGAAAAATCACTTATTCTTTTTTCGTCTTCCTTTGAAATTTCTATTTCTTCAAAATCCCTGCGCAAATTTCTGATTGAATTAACCTCTAAGTATCTTCCATAAATCATCTCTTGTTTTCCTTTCTGCGCAATTGGCGGTTTTAATCTCAAAATGCCTGCTATTTCAACATTGTCTCCTGGTACAAGAGAATTTACGATATCATCTTCTATCCAAAGCTCTATTTTTGCTGCTGGTGTTCCACCTCGCACGCGTTCAAGCAATTCTTGCGTTTCTGCTTTTTGCAAATCTACAAATTTGCTTTCTTCATCTATTTGCTTGAGGGCTATTCTTTTGCATGATTCGCACCTCTTAAGTGGGACAAAATTTCTTTCAACAATTATCTTATAAATTGAGTCGCATACTTGACATTTATAAACCGCGATCTGCATTTTGTGCATTACGTCTGCGCGCCTATTCACCACGCCCTTTACCGAAATTAATTCACCAAGATTTTTTGAACTTATATTTTCTATAAGCAAATTGCGGTCAGGAACGTTGAAGAAGCGTATATTTGGCGAGAAAACTCCATGACCTGGCACAATTCTGTTCAATCTTTTTATCGCTTCATTTGCAGCGGCTATTACTTCATCCGGTTTTTCTATCAATCTATTTGTTATATCCGGATCATACTTATCCAAATCGTGGTAATCCACATTAAGGCTTTTTTTTGCAGGATAGTGCGCAATTAGTTCGTTTATTTTTAGAGAATAAACTGAATCAAAAAAATCATACAATGCTTCTACAAGAGAAGATAAATCTTCGTCCATATTAATCTTTTTGTAAAGTTTTTATCAAGCTATCAAGCTGTTTTGCCATATATCGAATGCATTATTTTGGCCTGCGATTCCAAAGCGTTTTTTATGTATGCCGACATTTCTTCTTCTTTTGCTGTTAGCGTTCTTTTTTTTATTATATTTTCTATTATCATATCTTCTATTTCATTTGTTTTGCTGCTACCGATAAGCGCTGAGAGTTTTTTTATTTCAGATTTATATAGTAACATATCCGAAAATGCTTCATCGGTATTTGTTTTCATAGTTTTCATAGAATTGTAATAAATTTGTATTATACTTCGTACGGTATCCATTGTAATAGCATACGTAATTGTTTCTGCCATTCTTAAATTGTTATATATAACAGAATCAAAATTGGTTTTGTAGCCATGCGAATATGCAAATTTGCGAACTGAATTTATATCTGACATCTCTGCGACTTTACATGCGTTGTTGATGTTTCCTTTTTTAGATTCTGACGATACTATATCTATTTTGAGTTTATACAGATTTAATTGTTCGTTTACCTTACTTATAAAAGCATGTATAAACATTTTTTTATCTGGATGTTGTTTTAGATAATCATTTATTATATCCCATGACGCATCAAGCGTTTCTGCGTTAACTATTTTCTGCGCAGTTTTATCATCAACACCCATCTCAATAAGTGCGTTACATGATATTTCTTTAACTTTTTTTAGCAAGATTCCTTTTGTAAATTTGCAAAGCTCACCTTTTCCTTTTTCTTTGAGTAAGCATGCTGCCTCTTTTGCAACGTCACCACTCATTAGATTATGAGTTATCTTTTCTAGTTCTTTTGCTATTTCATCAATTGTTTTATCTTTATAATTAGATAATATCTCAGATTTTTCGAATGTTCGATCAAAGATTGAATTATAAATAAGAGAAATTGGTTTGCACAAAATGAAAGAAACTGGTTTAAATATCAGATGTATCGGTATACGTAATATTTTTATTATTTTTTCGTCATCAGTCTTTGGTGTAGTTTCATCTTTTTTCTTTTCTTTTTGTTCTTTTTCTGGTTCTTTTGTAAGAACCGTTTGCCCTAAAATCATTCTTACCACATATATACAATTTTGCCACTTATAATAACCAATTAAAGATTAATTAATCTATGTCCATATCCCTTTCTTTTTAAAATAATGCAAAACATACGATTTATAAACTCTTGTAAAATATAAATTAATCATGGAAAAAAAAGTAGCAATGCCAATGAGCAGTGCGGGTATTTTTGGGATAGGCTCAAATATGGAGCTTGCCGGTATAAAAATTAGTCCGAAGACAGTGTTTGTAGGCGCGCTTATTTTCATATTTGTAATAAAAATAGCAGACAAGCTGATTAGATAAATTTTGGTAAATCTAGAATGCTTTTGCGCATCAGTAATGCTTCATCGAAACCTGGTATAACTTGACTTTACAAAACGCGCGCGCTTTTACAATGACTTCTGGCCGAAGTCCATGGCTTCCATCAATTTTTTAAAGTCCAGTATAATCACGACAGATTTTTTCTAGTTTTTTTCGTTGCGCAGCTGGAGAAAGCACAAGTATTTTTTTCCGCGATTCCTCGGCTAATTTAAGCGCTTTCACAAGTTCGGATATGCGGCTTATTTCGTATTTTTTTCCATCATGCATTCTTATTTTAAATCCTGAAGGTTTGAAAAAATTTCGTGCGACATCAATGATAACATCGCATTTTGCCAGTGAACAAAGCTCTTTTTCTATTTTTTCAATTTTCGTTTTGTTTAGCTGCTGCTGATTAAGAGAATACGCTTCTTTGTAAAGCTTTCTGTTAAGCAATGCTTTAACATAAAATTTCGCATTTTTCCTTTTAGAGAGTAGATTGAGCGCTTCCAAATCGCCGATATTCAAAAATTGTTCTGCTTTAAGTCCGTCAACAAGCGCGTTTTGTATTGCGCGCTCCAACATTGCCGATGCTATGCGTGCAGTATGGTGCAGATAAACAGTAGAAAACATCATGAAGCGCGCAATCAATAAGCTTTCGCTTGATTCCAATGCGCCTTCGTAAACTCCAAGTTCGCCGCGTTCAAAATACATTTTATTGATTATGCGCTCTTCATCTATAATCCCATACGCCACGCCTGTATAATACGCATCCCGCTTAAGATAGTCCATTCTATCCGCGCCTATATCAGAAGAAATCAATTTCGCGTATGGAGAAGAACCAAAATCCGCTATCTCTCGCTTATTAAAATTTTCCGAGATTAAATCGCCTATTTCTCCGCAAACTATCTTCTTCTTGCCGATCTTTTCATGATCGCCAAGTATTTTTTCGGTTATGTGTTCTGTTTCATGAGAAAACGCGATGTGCCCTAAATCGTGAAGAAGCGCATATAGTCTTATTTTAGATGTTACATCATGCTCAAATCCAAGTTTTTCTGCAATGCGCGAAGCAAGATGAAGCGTGCCAAGCGAATGTTCAAATCGCGAATGATTCGCACCTGGATAAACCAAATACGCCGTTGCCAACTGTCTTATTCTTCTCAAGCGTTGAAAATCGCGCGTGTCAATTATACGATTCTCCAATTCGCTTAATTCTATTGTTCCATGCAGTGGATCCTTTATATTCAAACCAAGCAAAACAACCCTCTCTTTTTTTCACTTATTTCTCCATTTTCCGCAAGTATATTAAGAGCAACGAGCGTTGGTTCGTGTTCAAAATTGATTGCCGCTGCGATTTCGTCAATATGCATTTCGGTTTTTTCCCCTATCATAACCGACTTTATTTTTTCGTAAGCTTGATGAACAAATTTATTGGTGGCGATATAAAATTTACCGTCAAATGCGCGCACGCCTTTTATATTTTGCGCGACTCCGATTCTTTTTAAATCAGATGAAAACTGTTCCGCATCGCGCGGATTTGAGAGAATGAGCCAACCATTTCTTAACAATTCAGAATAGGTTGGTAGAACCGCTGTTGATGGTGTTGTTTGCGGCGCGCTTTTTTGCATATTTTTTTGTATTTGCGCGTCTTTAGTTTGTGGTTCACCGTACGGCGTTACTGATGCATGCTCTTCCTCCTGATTTATAAGCGGATAGATATCATCCTTTATATTATACACTCCTGTTTTTTGATATTTTTTTCCATAAAATATTTTGACAAATCCTTTTTTCAGAAGTTGGCGCACTACATTTTGTTTTTCCTGCGAAAATAATTTCTCTATTTTTAGAGGTGTGCGATCAGCGAACCTTATTTTCAAAAGTTCGCGTAAAACAACTTTCTCTGGTTCTGACAATTTTTTTTCAGATTTTTCAAGTTTTTTCTCAACTAATTTTTCCTGATTTTTTTCCTGATTCTGGTTTTGTGCACTTTCAAGAATTTTTTTAAGCGGAGAACAAATAAACCAAAAATTATCTTTGAGTTGGAAAAGCTCTATTTCATCGATTGTGCTAAATTGTGCTGGCAATTCAAGATATACCTTTTCATTTTTTTTAATTAATTTTATGTTCATGAGTTTCTATCCCTTTCTTTTCTCATCAAGAACAATACCTTGGAACGCCTTTATGGTTACAGGCATTTTAGTCCATATGTTTTGAGGTAAACCTGCTTTTCTGCACAAATAACCTAGATAGGTTTTTTTATCCCATTTTTCTTCTACTGGAACTTGAGGGAGAAGAAGCCCCCCATACATTCCATATTCTATAATAAGTCCATCACGACCTATTTCTATTTTTTTTAGCAATTCATCAGGAGTGTTATAATTTATCTGCTCTGGAACAGTAAGAATTGTTATCTCTATTTCCAAATTATTTACTTCTTCTTTTTTTAATGGAGGAAATCTAAAATCGTGAAATGCAGCATTTATTGCATTATCTGCAACCGCTTGTGCAATTGATTTTTCAGGAAGCGGATAGCCTATACAACCGCGAAGTTCCCCATTTGTTTTAAGAGTTACAAAAACTCCCATTTTTTTATTAAGTTTTTCCGGTACATTTACAGGATGATAGTACTTATCTTCGGTCAAAAAATACTGTACTATTGCTTTTCTAGCAAGCGAAAAAAGATAGTTCTTTTCGTATTCTGAAATTTCCATGAACAGATATAGATAAATAGATTATATAATTGTATTGTATTAATAATTTCATGCTAAAATTTCTTCAAGCCCTTATTAGAATTGAAAAGCCTGCTACAGATCTAAGACAAGGAATATTTAATTCTATAAAAAATATAGCTCAGGGTGCGAATTTAAAAATTTCAGAAGAGCCAAACAAGCTCAAAATTATGAATAGTGAAAATGCGGTTGTTGTTATACAATTCGGCGGAAGAAGAGATTTTTACGAAATGATGGAAGCATTAAACAGAGAATTAGCTGATTATAAAATAATAATCACAAGTTCAAATGTAAAAAGCATAAAAATAGGAGAAATAAAATGGATTCTCAATACTAGATATCAAACTAAGGATAAATGGCTTATAATTGATATTGAACATAAAGAGAACCCAAAAACAATTAATTTCATGCTTTACGAAATGAAGAATACAGGACCAAATCAAAACGCTTCAAGAAGAAAAAAAATATATGGGACGCGTGGCGAGTACAAAAAACAGGATTAAATCGAGTTTTCATTTTATTTTTTCTTATTTGGTAAGTTATTTGACAACCGTTCCTGAATGCGCCTTTCCTTCAATCGCTTTTTTTACTTCATTTAAATTTTTTCCATTTATAAAATGCGCTTCTATCTTAGCGCGCGCAATTATTTTACATGCAAGTATATCAAAAACAAAGTTTGTACCTGCTTTTCTTGCGTCGTTTTTCGTTGCGAGCGCAATGAGTTCATCATAATTTAATTTTGAGTATTTTTTCGCATTCGCGTTTGCCTTTGGGTTACAATTATAAATTCCATCCACATTGCTTAAATTTATAAGTTTTTTCGCTCCGAGCGCATCTGCCAAAAGCGCAGCGTCAGAATCTGTGGTTATTCCAGGAATCGTTCCACCCATCACTATTATCCTATATTTAGTTGCGGCTTCTTTTGCTTTGTTAAAATCCGAAAATATAGTTGGACATGCTTCGCCCTTTAGCGCCAACGCAATAAGCACTGCATTTTGAAGCGTGCTTATTATTGCTATTTCATCAGCTTCAAATTCGTTTGCGCCTAATTCGCGTGCGACTTGTGCATATGCTCTCGCACTTTTTCCCCCGCCAGTAACTATTGCAAACTTATTTTTACTATCCTTGATAAGTTTGGAGAATTTTTTTATAAATTCTACATTAGGACTGCCTCTTGAGTTTATTATTCCGCCTCCAAGTGAAATAACTATCCAATTCATACTATCAACAATTCATACTACCAATTTATACTATCAACAAAACCAATTATAATACCTTCATAATTTAAATTTTACTTTCATAATTTATTTTACCTTTATAATTTAAATTCTTAATTCTTATAGAATATAAATATCATGTATCTCGGATCAGATGTTTGGTGATAACATGCTCAATATAAAAGAAATAGAAGAAAACTTGATTAAAAAAGAGGCGATATTAGACGAACTCATAAAAAAAAATAGAGAAATTGTGCGCATTACAGCAAATTCTATAAAAGAGATGCATGCAGGAAACATTGACAACGCAAAGATTCTTCTTGAAAACGCAGAAGCCCAAATCAAAATACTTTCAGAGAAAGCACAGAACCATGATATGGGTATAAATCACAATATTAATCATATAATGCAGGAATATGCAGAAGCGAAATTACTTTTTTTCGCAATAGAAAAAAAAGAACTCCCGAGCAGCACAGAGCTTGGCATAACCCCGGAAGCATACCTAAATGCGCTCTTGGATTCAATAGGCGAGTTCAAGCGTGAAATGTATGAATCGCTCAGGAAAGGAAAGAAAGAAGATGCGTTATATTATTTTGAATTAATGGAAATTGTATACAATGAACTTCTTCCGTTTAAGTTTTCCAATGCTCTGCTGCCAGATTTCCGCAGAAAGCAGGATGTAGCAAGAATACAAATAGAACAAGCACGCGGAGAATTATTGTAACAAGATATCATTCTTCTGAGCTAAATGCTCATAGGAGTGAGTATTTTTTGTAATAAATGCTCATTGCGATGAGTATTTATTCTTGTTGGTCAATATTTAAGATATGACAGCTATTTCAATCCTTAAGGACCTTATAAGGGAGTATTCTGAAGAAATAGACAAAGCCTCAATCAAAAGCAGATGTGCGATGAATGAAGCTGAAAAGACCATGGTACTTGAAGAGGTGACTGTTCTCGTTGGCGTGCGTCGGAGTGGAAAGACCTTTATAATGTATGACCTTTCAAGGAAATGGCCTGGCCCATATCTGAACTTTGAAGACGAACGACTAGCAGACTTTGAGAGTGGGGATTTTGAGAAACTGCTTCAGATAGCTAAAGAAGAGAATTCCAAGGCCATCTATCTAGACGAAATACAGAATGTCGCCAATTGGGAGAAATTCGCGCACAGAATCCACAGGCAAATCAAACTTGTAGTGTCAGGCTCAAATTCGTCTCTGTTGGCAGGTGACTATGCAACCGCACTAACAGGAAGGACTAGAACTGTTAATGTGTATCCCTTAAACTTCAAGGAATTCCTGCACTTCAAAGACGCTACGCCGAACAGAGAATCTTTTGAGAAGTATCTTAGCTTAGGAGGTTTTCCAAGGGTAGTACTAACAGAAGAAAAGGAACTTGTAAAGGAATACTTTGAAGCAATAATTAATCGCGACATAATTGCAAGAAATGCGCCAAAATATCCAGAAGCGCTGCGCAAGATCGCAATATATTTGCTTTCAAATGCAGGCAAACCATTTACTTATCGGAGCATAGGTAGCGCGGTCAATCTGAAACACGAGATGACAACAAGGGAATATATCAGTTATATGAAACAAGCGTATCTCCTGGAATACCTCACAAGATACGATCCCTCCCTAAAAAAACAGGAATCCTTTGAAAAGAAAGCCTATGGCGTGGATCATTCACTTGCGTATGTAGGTATGCGGTTGGATGATGATCGAGGTAGGGTTTTTGAGAATGCCATGCTTTCGAATTTGAGGCAGCAGGGTACTATATTTTTTGCCAGAAATAGCGGTGAGACGGATTTTCTGATTACAGATTCGCTAAAGCCAAAATGGGCGCTCAATGTATGCTATGAATTGTGTGGCGAACGCGAGGAACGTGAATTAGTCCCGCTTCGCGCATGGAAGGAGAAAAACGTAAGAGCTACACTGGTTGTGGTATATCCTATGGCGAAGCAGCCTGAAGACATAGAGTTTCGTCTGGCGCATGAATTCCTTGCCTTGCTTTGACTTCTGGATGAAAAGGTTAAAAACTGATGTTTTTTAGTGGATCGGTATAATTGCAAAAGTCAGATCTTCAATGGTTGCATTAGTCTTTATACTTTTCTCGCAAAAATGAGTTCGTGAAGCTTTAAATCCCTTCTTCTTTAGTTTCGCAATAAGTTCATTAATTTTTGGAACTCTTGGGTATTTTTTTCTTTTGCAGATATTGTTTAGATTAAAATAAAACAACGGCATGCCGACTTCTCCAATAAGCAAATTCAATGTTTTTTCTAGTTCAATTTTATCAGAATAATTCCGTTCTGCGTTTATTTTTTTCATTTTTACCAAAAATTTTTTTTCATGGAGTTCGCCGAGCCAAAGAGGGCCTGCATAATCCATATTTTTTTTACAATTTGCGCAAACTCTATTTGGAAACTTTGCTGTTTCTCTGTAACCGCAATGAAAACAAAAAGAAACATAGCCGACTAAGTCTGGAATTTCAGATGCTTTTTGGGCAGAGCGCGAAATCTTCAGCAAAACTTTAATGTAGTGCCTGTCTGAAAGCGAATAAAGCGGCATAATACCGAAATCAAATTGAGAGGCAAAATCGCTTATTTTTTTAAGCAAAATTCTTGTTCCGGTTTCATGCGTAAATTCATTTCTTAAATTTTTTGCCCCATATTTTTTCCTACATGCGCGAGCGTTCTCTCCACAAAGCACAGCAACATCTGTAGCGCAGATCGAAAGGTAGCCGCTTTTTCTCTTTCTGAATGAATAAAACGCGTTATTCAAATAAGGGACAGGGGACCCAAAAGGATCAATTTCTACAAGATCAAATTCATTCTTTAATTCATTTTTTATTACAAATTCATTAAAATCAAAATTATAAACTTCAGCGGTGTTAATATTTTCAAGTTTGTTATATCTGATGTTCTTTTTGATTATTTTTGGTGCGATTTTCCATATATCCAAAAAGGTTATTTTTTTTATGTTTTTGTTTTCCGTTGCGTATCGCAGTCCTCTGATTCCTGAAGCTGCAAATCCGTCCAAAACACAAATATCTTTTTCTATTGCGCCGAGCGAAAGCGAACCGAAACTCCGGTTAAATCTCATTTCAGGATTGTAAAAAAGTTTATCGGTTTCAAATTTTATTTTTTCTTCTAACATTTTACTCACACCGTATTGGTTTAAGATTAACGAACTCCCTTAACGCGGAAGTTGCGTAGCTTCCTGAAGGCAGAGAGAACCTGAAAACATCTTCTTTGAAACAAAAATCTTTAAGCGGTGCAAGAAGCGTGCGATAGGTTCCTTTTGAATTAATTTCTGGCAAGGCCTTTATTCTAAAATCTGTTTTTCTTATGTTAAAACGCTCAAGAATTCCGCTCTCGCGTTCGTTTAATTCGCTCTGATACCCTATGATCTTGCCAGCAATCCATTTATTATCTATGTTTTTCACAGTCTTTTTTTCCAAATCCGGAAATCCGAATTTCTCACCGCAATAATATTCCCCTTCTTCAAGTTTTAGTTTGTCGATTTTTGATTCGCCTTCGCAAAGCCGCTCAGAAAGCATGATGTTGAATATATAAGACTGGAACGCATGAACAAATAAAAGTAAGATTTGCCTTGGAAGTTTTCTGAGCGCGCCGCCATAATCATTCGGATATTTGGCGAGATGCAACAACATTAATCGTTCCAATTTCAGATGTTTCGGAAAATAAGCGAGCGCTTTTTTGTAATCGCGTTCCTCGCAAAGTTGTTTTCTTGCTTCGATTGCGTACGCATTTGTTTCATTGGTATAATCCATTAAGTACATTTCAACCGCGCTTCTTAATTCGCTTCTTAACACCGCTTCTCCTATTTTATGAGTGTTCTCTCTAGTTCCGCCAAAGCGCTGCGGTCCGAAATAATTTGGAAATTTTCCATTGAGTTCCGAGAACGCTTCGCTTATTTTTTTTTCGTTGATTTTTTCCGAAATTTTTATTTTGAATCTATTTCCTAATAGCGTTCCTAATTCTACTTTTTTCTTGGAATTCCAAGCGCCGAGTATTTTCATTCCGCTTATTTTTAAATCGACGATGCTTTCTTTTTTTATTCCAAATGCTGACATAAGTTGAGTTGTAATTGCGCGCTTATCTTTTGTGCCGGCATAATTTATCCGCTTTGGAGATATGTGCAGGCAAGAAGCGATTTTTCGCGTTGCATCCGTAGTGCTCCAATTCTCTTTTTGCAAAACAAAATGTACGAATTGACTTCCGTTATTCGCGCGTTTGATTTGTTTATTGCATTCCAAAATAGTTCCATCTTCCATTATTTCTTCAACTATAAAATCGGACACCTCTTGTTTTATTGCGCAATCTATTTGCTTAGGTTTTGAGGAGAGATAATTTAGCATAAACATTCAACATTCGCCAAACAGCGTCCCATTTTCTGCGCACACTATTTTTACCGTAACAATTTTTCCCAGCAATTTTTTATTTCCGCGAACTACAACTTGCCGATAATTCTGCATTCTTCCTTTCATCTGATTCCGCAATCCTACTTCGGTTATAAGGACCGGAACCTTCCTTCCAACAAATTTTTCCGCGTTCTTGTAAACGATTTGTTTTGCGAGTTTGGCCATTTCGCTTGTTCTTTTTTTCGCAATTCTACTTTCAATCTGCGCAAGATTTTCCGCTTCTGTTCCGTGACGGGGCGTAAACCGAGAGATATTAATGACATCTGGTTTTACGCGCAAAATCATTTCTGAAGTAAGTTCGTAATCCTCTTCGCTCTCGGTTGGATAGGCCGTTATAATGTCAGTTGCGATTGAAATATCTGGAATGTTTTCGCGAAATTCAGCAACACAATGTTCAAAATCCTTAACACTATGAGTTCTTTTCATTTCTTTGCATATCTTCTCGCTTCCGGTTTGCACCGGCATATGCAAAAATTTGTACATCTTTTCATCGTTAAACAGTTTTATCAGTTCAATGCACATTGCTTTCACGTGATTTGGATTTGTCATTCCGAGTCTTAGTTTGAAAGGACTTTTTATCCTTACGATATCTTTAAGAAGCGAAATTAGGTTCGTTTTGATATCAATTCCATACGCACCACTATCCATTCCAGTGAGTTGGATTTCTTTTGTACTTTTTCTCTGTTGTTTATTTTGCCCGCATTGTACGGCAAGCTCAATCAATCTGACGATTTCTTTTTTTGGATAGCTCATTAGAAATGGTCTCGCAAATTTGGTTTGACAGAACGTACATTTACCTACACATCCTTCTTGTATCGGAATTCGGATTATGGGAAAAGTAAAAATTCGCGGGAGAGAAAATTTTTGTTTGTACTCCTTAAAGAATACACCTTTCTGCCAGCCTTCCTGCTCGTCCTTCCGCTCGCTTTCTTGTTCGCCTTTGCACTCACCCTCCTGCTTGCTATTCTGCTCAGACAGCGCGCTCTCTCTACTCTGCCCATATTGTTCGGTTAATGCAAGTTTTACTGCATCTCCAATTCTGTTTATTGCTCCAGGTCCAACAACAGGCGCGCGCTGAGCGATTTTTCTAATTTTATCTATATTCGCAGAAAGACAGCCAGCAATAATTATATTCTTGCCCAATTTCTTCAATCGTTTGATTTCCTCAAAAATTTTGTTTTCTGTTGCGCCCTTTACAGTACATGTATTAAGTACAATTGCATGCGCATTTTTTTCGCTCGATACCAATTTGTAGCCATTATTTTTCAAAAGCGCGCGCATTATATCGCTGTCGCTTTGGTTGAGCGTGCATCCCCAAGTGCGAATGAATATCTTATATTTAGACTTAGATTCAAGCTTAGATTTGTTATATTCGAACATGTTTGTTATACTCAGACTTAGATTTGTTGTATTCCATATTTGTTGCGGACATATTTGTTGTATTCTGATTGTTGTATTCTGATATTTTATTATACCCGGCCTAAATTATTTGTTCTTCGTAATTATTTCAAGAGTTTCGTGTTTTTTGCTTACGTTTCCGAGTTTCATTCCAATCATAAGCGTAACTCCTTTTTGCATTGCAACGTCCACTAATCTTTGAGTGATTATTCCGTCAAAAATTATAGTTTTGACTCCTTCAGTTTCTGTTATAGACCTAAGCACATCTCTTACAGGAACCTCTTTTATAAGTGTGCCATCCTCAGAATAAAACCTTGCTTTAAGAGTGTTGTTGAGTTCGTTGAGTTCAAGCATAAGTTCATCTTTGCTCTTTTTTATATCTAGTTTCAAAGTTTTGTGTTGCGAAGCAATCTGATGGCCAAGGTCTATGATTTGATCAACACGTTCATCAATCACATGCTTTATAGATTGTACGGAAGATGTTTTTGACTCGGGTTTCAATTCAGATTTTGATTCAGATTTCAATGATTCGGCTTCTTTTCTTATCTGAGGAAGTGTTTTTTGCGCATATTCTTCCAATTGTTCATTATAAGTGGCTATTTGCTGTCCTATTACACTCATTTTCGGAGTTTGATATGGTATCGCAAATGGTTTTGCTTTAACATCTTCAATCTGTTCAAAAGGAATCTTGCTTCTAAGTAGTTTTATTATTTCTTTTCGAGTAAGTTCTTCTACTTCTTTCCCGGCAGGCGCGCGCGCAACGAAATCAATTTCAACTCCTCCATGTATGAGCGCGTTCAGAATTATATCCCCACCACGATCGCCATCTAAAAACGCTATAACTTCTTTTTCGCGGGAAAGTTCAACTATTGTTTTAGGAACTTTTGCTCCGCCGATTGAGATCACATTTGTGAAGTCGTTTTTAATCATATTTATTACGTCTGCTCTTCCTTCCACCAAAATTATTTCATTTAACTTATTTATAAGAGGACCAGAACAAAGTTTATCCGGGCCATATTCTATAACCTCGGCAATTTTGACTTGTTCGCGTACCAAATCGCCTATTTCTTTGCTTTCAGGAATCTCGGTGTTAAGCATATTTTTAAGTAGAACCTTCGCGCGATCTACGAGTATTTTTCTTTTTTGATTCCGCGTATCTTCGATTTTCTGCACTCTCATTTTTCCTTCGCACGGTCCAACTCTGTCAACCGCTTCAAGCGAAGCAGCAATTATTGAAGTTTCCACCATGTCTAAACTACTTGGTATTTTGATTATGCCAAATGTTTTTCCATTTTTTATATTAAGATCAACTTCGATTCTCCCTATTCTACCATTCTTTTGCAAATCTCGTAAATCTAAATCATCACCAAGAAGCCCTTCTGTTTGTCCAAATATTGCTCCAACTACATCTGGCTTATCCACAAGACCATCTATTTCAATCTCTGTATATATAAGATATTTCACTGTGTCAATGTATGTTTTTCCCATATTTATCTCCCTTTTTTTGTTTTTTATGCGATTATTACAATTCTTAGTTTGATTTTAGTTTGATTGGGGTAGTGTCAGAAAAATTAGTAGGAAAAACTGTGTACTGTTGACCGATTTTTCATCGCTTAAAGCTCTGACGGCCATCCGTACACAGTCATTAACGTTGTGCTATATCTCTTTCTTCAATCAGATCAATAACAGAAGGCAATAGACGCGCAAGATCTCCTTCGCTTAAGATTCCTATTAGTTCATTATGGTTATTCACAACTGGAAGTCGCTTTATTTTATTGTCCTTCATCACTTTTGCTGCATCTTCAAGCGTTATATCAGGTTTAATCACTCTGAGCGGTTTTGACATTACATTATCAACTTTCAACTTTAAGATATCTTTATCTAGCGCAATAGCTTTATGTATGATATCGCGTTCTGTTATTATCCCAATCGCATTTTTTTCGTCTACTATAAGAATAGAACCAACATCATACTCTTTCATTAATTTTGCGGCTTTAGGTAAAGGACTACCTTTATCTAACATTATAACCGTTTTCGTCATTACGTCTCCTACTTTTAATTCTGAACTCATAATTTCAATTTTGTTAAAAAGGATTTATAAATCCACAGCAAGACTGGTTTATAAATCTTTCGCTACTATCGGCTTTGTTAGGCTACCCGCCAATTTGTTCGAATAAAAAAAATATATATTTTTAATTAATTAGTGGACAATATATTATAAGCATAAAGCAATCACCGGATTATTTTGTATGCTAAAGTGCGGTGATAATTATGAATATTGAACAAAGAGTAACTGAGATAGAAAAAAGAAACACACGAGTGGAGGTGGATAAAGCATGGGAAACGAGCTTTACAAGAAAAGTACTTATTGCAATACTAACTTATGTTACAATAGTCTTATTCTTCCTTGTAGCCAAACTACCAAATCCATTTATCAATTCAATTGTTCCAACAGCAGGATTTGTACTTTCCACATTATCGCTGTCTTTATTCAAAAGAATATGGATTAAGTATATTCGTAAAAGCTCTTAATGATTTTCTCTGGTTTAGATCCACCAACCATAATGCACGTTTGTTCATTGGCGGTACTCGAAAAACACCGAATTACTTAGTTGGGGGAGTATATTTTTTGTATAAATCATTAAGTTCTTCTAAAGTTGGCTCACCTTTTTTATCTTCTTTATCTTCTTTTTTCCATACAATATACGAAACAAAAAAAGGTAGGTGAAATACCTTATATGCCTGAGAATAAGATGTTATATTTTCAGCTATATCTGTACCTGAAAAATTATCAGTGGCTTTTTTATCTGATTCATCTAATTTTTGTATATAATCCTTATATTCGTTCCAAAGGTTTTCCATTTCTTGTTGATTTGTATTCTTACTTATCTCTAGGTTGTATTTTGTTAGAATAGACATTGCCGTTTGTTTAGCTTCATCACCAAATTCTATCTTTTTAAGTGTTCCAACAAACGGATTTTTCATATTTCCAATTTCATCAGCTTCACCAGTAATTTTGCGAATAGGAATTCCTTCGTTTTCTTTTTTACTTATTTTGATTTCTTTGATTTTTATCGGTCTCACGTTTCTTGTAATTTCCTTCTTTTTCTTCATCTCTATCATCTCCTTATTTTCAATTGGTATCATCCCAATATTCTTCGTGCGATATTCCTTCAGCCATAAAAGTACTGGGGACGTATCTCTTACCTCCCCAATTTTCTTCTTTCCACTTCTATCAAAAATTTCAGTGCCTTTTACATACTCATCATTGCCAACATTTTGAAGAGAATCCTTTTCATCTATGCATTTTGTTATTATACTAGCAACGACATTTTTCCCTATTTGTCCTTCTCCCCAAAGTTTTATCATTAAATTTATTTGATTTAAGAAATGCTGTTTTTCGTCATCCTTGGAAAATTCATAGTTTCTGAGTTTATCTTCAATAATTCTCCATCCACAGTCTTTAAATTTTTTAGTTTCAAGCGCTTTGGAAAGATTATTTACTATGTTGCATAATTTTGGTTTGATTACAGGTGCTTTTTTTTGCTTCTCTTCTTGTACTTGTTCTCGCCCTTGTTCTTCAATAAATTTATCTTTATCCTTTGTTTTATTATCTATGAATGTGCTGCTGTTCTGTATACCGATGCTCTTTGTGTTGTTTTTCCTGTATGTTTCCACCTTTCCAATTGCCTCAACTATTTCATTTAAATCTCTTCGTGGAACCGGGGTATTTGGAATTGCATATCCTTCTGGGGTTAGTTTTATTTGTCCGTTTTCGGTTTGTGGTAGTTTTGTTTTGAGATATTCACAAGAACGGTCAAGATCAAGATTTTGCGCTAATTCTTGACTCAAATTCATATTATTCTGTTCTTTTGAAAGTGCATCAATGGTTGTCTCAACATTTGTAATCGCGTTGGTTATTTTATCATTTATGTTTCTCTCTGCTAATTTTTTCTTTGAACGTAAAAATGTTGATGGATTAAAAATATTCAATGAAATCGGCAGCCCTGAATATGCTATTGAGAATTCTATTTTATCTTCTTGATCTTTCAATTTTGCATAATCTGGCGTTGCTATTTTAGATGATATTGGAGATGATAAGAGATTTCTAATTCTTTTTTTCGCTGTATTAAAATTTCCACGTCCGATATCCATGCTTATTTTTTTATTCTCTTCTTTAACAATGTCTGCTATTTTTTTAGGATCCGTTTCTTCTGTGCGAGATTTAAATTCCTTTACTTTAGTTGGAAATAGGCCATCATAAATATCTATAAGCTTTGCAATTGGATTTTTTACAAAGACTTCAAATGCAGTATTCCAAATATTTTGCGGAAATACCAGCTGCTTTGAAAGTTCAATAGCAAGGTTAGTTCCTTTTTCTTTGCTGCGTTCATTTGCTTTTGACCACGAAAGGGTTAGCACTCCTAATACGGTACCGAACCAATCCATACTTCTGCTGATTTTTTTTGTTAAGAAATTATACCCCCAGCCAAATGGTCCTAATGAAAAACCGATTACAGTATTCCATAAACCGTGTTTTGGTTTTGACAATGAAACGTTTAATGGACCTCCGCCTCCTATTCCTAGGTTCGTTCCTTTCTTTGAAATTTTTGCTGATACTCCTGATAACTCAACACTAGGTCCTAATCCATCTTTCGAATATTGCATTCCAATACGCGATTTGGATTGAGGAGCAAAGACATTATATGATTCGTTTCCTAGGCCGATAGTTGTATCTACTGTTCCAAGTGTAGATACTTTAGTGCCAAAAGACCATCCTAAATATCTACACTTATAATCAGAGTAATTACTTTCGCGATATGCTGGGAAATGCGCTTTCAGAAAAAAATTGATTAAATCCTGATCTTTAATTTTTTTATTTTTTGCTACTTCAGCTACCTTAAGCCATTCATCAAATTTATTTCCAATATCCGCAGATGAGTATTCTTTTTTACCCTGATCTGTAAATCTTGTTAAATCTACATAATCTGCTTTGATAGAACCATCCTTATATATTCCTTTTTGGGTAAGCGAATCTATTACATTCTTAAAGAGTCTATCTCTTGTTTCTTTCGTTTTGTCTAATAGAATTTCTTTTTCTTCTTTTTGACAAAAATCCATTTAATCACTAGTAAACCACAACACGTTTAGTCTCAAGGTTTAGAAATCATAAATCAAAATTTATAATATATTGGAATTCGTGCAGAACCTCCGAGTTCAAATATCCAAATTGAACCTTTGACGCCTGTTGGTATGTATTTATCCCATTCTTTGCGAATCCCAGCGTCTATATAGTAA
Source organism: Microcaldota archaeon (assembly GCA_040757035.1). Classification (GTDB taxonomy): domain Archaea; phylum Micrarchaeota; class Micrarchaeia; order Anstonellales; family Bilamarchaeaceae; genus JAHJBR01. Next base: position 37,897 of record JBFLYM010000003.1, read on the forward strand.
TTACGCCCAATACTTTTCTTAATCATAGAAAGGAATAAACCTATGCTGTGATATTTGATTGTTCCGCCTGTTTCTTTACTTGTATTTTTACCGCTTTCAAATTCACCTCCGCAGTCCATTGTGCAAATTGAACCATAATCATCTCCTGGTAAGAATAGCGTTACTGCTCCGCGCACAACATTTCTATTAAACTCTAATTCATTCATTTGGTTGGCATAGTATTTTCCATTTTCATATTTTATTGCAATATACTTGCCACTAGAACCCAACTTTTCACCATTTATTATATAACCATTAGCGCTAAAAACCACTGCCTCTGCTGTCTTTATATCTTTGTTGAGCGTGCCTCTTGTTTCACGACTTGCTCCAACAATAATACCTTCACCGCCGTATGCGTTTTTTTCTTTATTTTTTTTATATCCTCCGTATAAAAGAAGTTTGCTTCCAAATTCATTATTTACTATTACACCGCCTGTTATAAACGCGACTGCAAGATCAAGCGGTTTGATTATTTTTCCCCCAATTCCGCGAGTATTTCCCAATGAAGTTATGGCCTGCCAACCGCCGCCATTTGCGATCGCGTAGGCATTGAACATTTCCCCTTCTTTACCTATTATACTCTCAAAACCAAAAGTCTCTCCATCCTTAGTTGTAAGTTTATATTTAAATGTGCCCATATATTGCTCTGCGATTAGCAAATTTATTGCTTTTAGTTTTCCTCTTAAATTCTCTATTTCAGCGCGCGCATTTCTATAGTCCTCCCATGCTTTGGACAGTTCCTCATCAGAAATTCCTGGTTTTGCGAGTGTTTCAGATGCTGTATTTATATTATTAATTTCGGTCGCTATATTGTCATTTATTGCTGATTGTGCTTGGACCGCGGTTGATTTTGATGTATGAGTGGAGAATTGAAGCTTATGACGTATAAGTTTTTGTAGGTTCGGTTCTGTCTTTTGTGATTTCTGCCATTTTCCTGGTGTTTCCCGCTCTTCTGATGTTTCCCACTCTATTGCGCCAGTCAGTGCATATTCTTTATCATTATTTCCAGTAGCATTTTTTACATAACTGCCAACTATCCATGCAAGATCGCTTCCAAGACCGATGTATGCGATATTAGTCCTTGCCGCGGTTTCTAAATTTGATAGATAGGTAATATATGCTGGATTGAATTCAACGTTGTTTGTTCTCCATGTAATATCTATGCCATATTGTTTATTTGCTCCATATACTAAATCCCAAAACGAAGCAGTAGTCTTATCGCTACTTTCCTGTTTAAAAGTGAGACCCATTTCCTTTTTATCTTCTTCAGAGTACGCCCTTATAAAAGTCATTGAGTGCTCCCCAGTTTTACTATCGGTTGTATCACTACCAATTATTGCGCCAAACTGTTCAGCAAGCGTTTCTGAATTCATACCTTTCAAAACCGCAGCACTAAGCCCTGATTTTGATTTTAATCCAACAACGAATGCTTCAAGTTTATTATTATCAATGAGCGCGCGTACATCTGCGTTAGCACTAAAGTATACTAGAAACGTGCTTTTAATGTTATCAGCGGTTTCGTTAAATGTATAGCGATACCAAGTTCCATTGGTATTGCGAACATATGCTTTTACTAAGTAGCTGTTGTCAGCGTTTTTTTCGTAAAATAAGCGCGCAAAATTCTCTTTTGTTGGTTGTTTTGAGTTAAAATTAAAGTAGCTATCAAGAGCGGCGCGTAATTGGTCATTACATACATAAAATTCTCCTTTTTGAATTTCCTTCACCGGTTCTTCTGGGGTTTTAATATCGTTAGCAATTATTCGGAAAGCCTTTTCAGCCTTTTCATCTTCATTAATATATACACCGCCGCTTATTGAGGCGCCTTCAGTACCTATCATTTCTACTTGAGCAATAACAGATGTTTCTGATTTACCATTCTTTCCTTTGGCTATCGCGCCCCCACCCAAAGTAAGGTAGGTAAGCGTAGTAGGTAATTTTACAAGAAATGGAATCTCTTGGTTTGAAAGTTCGCGCACGAACTCATCAATCGAAGGTATAATATAAGTGACTTTTTTATATCCTTTATCAGGAATTAATTGAAACGAATATGGCGAGAACTCATATAAAAATTTAGACAGTGTACGATCAGTTTCTCCACCACTCATTTTAGTTGTATCTGATTCATATGCCGAATCAATAGGCTGCAATGGGTTTAAAATATAAAAATCAAAAAGAGTACTAATAAGATTAGGGGAAATTTCAACTTCTGTTATTTTATCTGAAATGTTTTTTTCCATGGCTTCAATAAGCCGCTTCAATTCCGCTTTTGTAGGTTCTGGCACATTTTCAAGTAGTGCCGAAAAACTAGCTGGATCTTTGAGCGTTTGTTCTATAAATGCTTTAAATATTGCTTTCTGCGCTTCTTGAAACGCATCCTGAACACCAATTATTGTAAACGTAAACGCAGATCTTTCACGCGCTGCGCCAGCTCTATCATAAACTTCATTCAGTCTTAGTGCAATAGCTGGAATAATCCTTGTTCTTATTTCATCCAGACCATAAGCACCGCTTTCCACAATAGCTCTCAATGTTCCTTTTGTTGCTATTTTCTCCCCATCCACATAAACATTTTCTGCGAAAAGCGCGTAGTAAGATTGTTTTGGCATTACGGCGAGCGCTTCGCTAAGTCCAGGATTTTTCTGATCTCCAATTAATATCCTAACTCCATCTACCCCCCAATTATCTTCCATTACAGGAAGGAACGAAAGGAATGCGCGTTGGGAAAGCAGGTCCATGCGTGAGAACATATCTTCTCCTTCTGCTGAATATTTGCCAAAAAAATTTCCCCGTTCAACAAAAAAGGATTTGTTTAAAGTACTGTCTACAAATTTTTGAAGTATTCCTACTTCGCTCAACTTGTTTAGCAATGGTTTACCATGTTTATCTTTCGGGATATATTGTCCAAAATTTTCAATCATTTCATTTTTAGTCATGCCAAAATGTTTTCTAACGAAAAAATTCATAACAGCTTCTTGATTTTGACCAAAACTAAGCGAACTTTGAGGAGTATAAATATTGGTTCCTGAAGCTATTGAGATATAATTTTCAACTTTGGCATAGCATTCATTATAGTTGGCTATAATATCATAAATAGTTGAACCATTTTCAAAAAATGAAGCGAAATCCGAAACATTTGAAAAGTTATAACCTATTGTTTGTTTTAAAACGCTGCGTTCATTTTTATTAAATCCTACTGAAGAAAGGGCGGTTTCAATAGAGGTGGTATCTTTAGCTTTAGCAAAGAGGGCACAATAGTTATTTATCTTCTCTCTAATTTTCCCCTTCTTCAAATCTGGATCCTGCTCAATACCAGCAATTGTTTTGTTGTCGTTACTTAATATCGCGAGAATGAGATTCTTTGTGATATTCTGTGCAGTCAGAAGTTCTTCTAGTTTTCTAAGATTATTTTGTGCCTCTAAATTCTCCGGATTCAATTTTATTGTTTTTTTATAATCTTGTATTGCTAAATCGTATTTTCCTTGCTTCTCATAACACAGTCCGCGATTGAAATATGCGTCTGCATTCTTCGGATTCAATTCTATTGCTTTTGTATATTCTTGTATTGCTGAGTCATAATTTCCTTTCTTATATCCTTCATCATAATGATCTTCTACCACTGATTTTTGATATTTAACTGGTCCCATAATATCACTAATATATTATTATAAGAAAGAATATTAAATATGTTGTACGTGCCTAACCACAGAGTAGCACTGGAAAGCATCTCCTCCGATATATTATAATATATAATCAATAAATATCCTTATAACTTTTTTATAATTTTTGTGCCTGGAGTAATAGAATAATAAAATAAAAGCTGAAAAAACAAAAATTATAAATTTTGAGGTGAAAATATGGCAGAAGATGAAGGCTTTGAAGAAATAAAAGGAAGTGAAACAGAAACGCAAGAAATCTCAGGAATTGGAAAAAGACCAGAATTGCGCGTAGTTCAACCGGTTACAGACAGAGATGGAAAAACAGTATACAAAAGTGTCGGCGCAATGTGGAAAAGCGTAAGTAAAAATGGAAACGAATTCTATACGCTAAAAATAGGTGAATTGAGGCTTCTTGTATTTCCGAACACTCCTCGCGAACAAAATGACCTATAAATAGGCGATTGCGATGGCTGAAAAAAAAGAGGAAAAGGAGCAGAAATACAAAAAATATGAAGATTTAGAAGATCTTCCAGGGATAGGGCCTGCAACAAGTGAGCGGCTTAAGGCGGCAGGTTATAAAGATATTACAAGCATCGCGTCGGCGAGTCCACATGAACTCGCCGAAGTTGGCGATTTTGGAGTTGAAGCAGCGAAAAAAGCAATAGAAACCGCAAAATCTGCAATTGAAATAGGATTTGAAACCGCGGATCAACTTAACGAACGAAGAAAAATGATAGGAAGAATAAAAACCGGTTCGGCCAACCTTGACGAACTTTTAGGCGGTGGTGTGGAAACGCAATCAATAACCGAATTTTTTGGCAGGTTTTCATCGGGAAAATCGCAAGTAGGTTTCCAACTCGCTGTTAATGTGCAAAAGCCAAAGGAACAAGGCGGTCTTGGGGGGAAAGTAATATTCATAGATACTGAAAGCACTTTTAGACCAGACAGAATTATTCAGTTAGCCGAAATACAGGGACTGGATCCTAACGAAGTACTTAAGAATATTTTTATCCAGCGCGCGGAAAATTCTGATCATCAAATGCTTTTAGCAGAAAAATGCGAATCGCTAATAAAAGAACATAATGTGAAATTGCTAATAGTAGATTCGCTGACTTCGCATTTCCGCGCAGATTATATAGGGCGCGGAGCGTTAAGCGACAGACAACAAAAACTTAATAAACACATTCATCTTCTCCAAAAACTTGCTGATACATATAATATTGCGATATACATAACTAACCAAGTAATGGATAATCCAGCAATTATGTTCGGAGACCCAACCACCCCTATAGGAGGGCATGTACTTGCGCATGCGGCAACCTATCGCGTTTATGTGCGAAAAAGCAAAGATGAAAAAAGAATTGCGAGGTTGGTAGATTCACCAAATCTTCCTGATACCGAATGCGTGTTTAAAGTAACCGCAGAAGGGATCGTTGATTGAAAATGAACAAAATATCTTGCGAAACGCTGAATCTATGCAAAATAAAACCACCCTGTTTGCTTTCAATGACTGAGTTGAAAAAAGATGAGATAGAAGCACTATTAGAGCTTGCTATATCATTAAAGAGCAATCCAAAACATTATGCAAAGGCGCTAGAAGGAAAGACGCTGCTTATGCTTTTTGAAAAACCATCGCTGCGCACAAGGTTGAGCTTTGATGTTGGTATGAAGCAATTGGGCGGAAATACGTCTATATTTGATGCCGAACAAACTCCTTTAGGTGCGAAAGAAACAATAGAAGATACCGCAAAAGTATGCGGTAGCTATGTGGATTGCATAATGGCGAGACTTTATGAACATGAAAAGTTAGTTAAGCTTAGCGAAAATGCGGGAATTCCTGTGATAAATGGTCTTACCAATGATGAGCATCCTGTTCAAGTGCTTTCAGATTTGCTCACTATAAAGGAAAAAAAGGGAAAACTCGCAGGATTAAAGATGTGCTATTTGGGCGATGGTAAAAATAATGTCACGCATTCCCTTCTTATCGGTTGTGCGATAATGGATATTGATATTTCTGTGGGATGTCCGAAAGATGCGATGCCAAAAAAAGAGTATGTAAATAAAGCAAAAGGTTTTGGGAGCGGAAAAATAGCAATAACTGCGGATCCGATCGAAGCAGTAAAAAATGCGGATATAATTTATACGGATTCGTGGATGAGTTACCATATTGAACCTTCAGAAAAAGAAGACAGGGTAAAAAAATTCATGCCATATCAAGTTAACAGCGAAAAAGCGAAATATGCGAAAAGCAATTTCCTATTCATGAACTGCCTCCCTGCAATGCGGGGCTGCGAACAAACAGCAGAAATAATTGACGGTCCACATAGCATAGTCTTCGATCAGGCAGAAAATAGACTACACATGCAAAAAGCGATACTATTAAAATTATTAAGATAAAAGATTGACATAAAAAGGTTGATATATTATGATGGCTTTTGATGAATCAAATTTAATAATATTTTCATTGAGCGCAGGAATATTAATTTTATTCTACGCGCTCTATCTTGCATTGAAAGTGATAAGATCTTCAGCCGGAAGCGAAAAAATGCAGGATATCTCTAAAGCAATTCAAGAGGGCGCAAACGCATTTCTCGCAAGACAATATAAAACACTCGCGCCATTTGCAATAGTTTTGAGTTTGATAATTCTATACTTTATTAATTGGCAAACCGCGCTCGCGTTTATAATTGGAGTTTTGAGTTCTGCGCTCGCTGGATATATTGGTATGATGGTTTCTGTGCGCGCCAACGTGCGTGTAGCAGAAGCAGCCAAAAACGGACTTGCATCGGCACTTGATCTCGCGTTTAAAGGAGGCGCGGTTACAGGTATGGCGCTTGTTGGACTCGCTCTTGTTGCGTTAACCGTTCTTTATTTATTTTTTGGAAGAAATTTAACGCCAATGATTGGATTTGGTTTTGGAGCTTCGCTTATTTCTCTTTTTGCAAGAGTAGGAGGAGGCATATATACAAAAGCAGCTGATGTCGGCGCAGATTTAGTTGGAAAGATTGAAAAAGGAATTCCCGAAGACGATCCAAGAAATCCAGCAGTAATTGCGGATAACGTAGGAGATAATGTAGGAGATTGCGCTGGAATGGCTGCAGATGTTTATGAATCTTTTGTAGTTACTATAATAGCTGCAATGTTTCTTGGAAATGCGATCGCTCATCAATATCCTTTTGATGATAGGTTCACTGCGTTTACCGTGTTTCCGCTTTTAATTGCTGGAATAGGTGGACTCGCAAGTGTAATAGGTTCATTAGTTGTTCGCCTTAACAAATCGAATAAAGATAAAAAAATAATGCGCGCGTTCTACTTAGGAATAGGCTTGGCTACCGCAATTACTATAATCGCGTCCTATTTCATATTATCTAATTACAATTGCATGAACCTTTTCTTTTGCGTTATAGCCGGCTCAATGGCAACCATACTTATTTTTGGAATAACGGAATATTACACAGCAAAAGAACACTCTCCTGTTCAGCGGGTGGCGAATGCAGCAAAAACAGGCGCAGGAACAAATCTTATTCAAGGACTGGCGGTCGGAACACAAGCAACAGCGCTTCCTGTATTACTCATTATTATAGCTATTGCAATTTCATTTAATCTCGGTTCAGCATATGGCGGAGTTCATGGAGGGATCTATGGAATAGCGCTTGCGGCTGCGGCAATGATTTCGCTTAGCGGTATAATTATTGCGATCGACTCGTATGGACCTATTACAGATAATGCTGGAGGAATCGCAGAAATGTCCGGACTTCAAAAAGCGGTTCGCGAGGTTACAGATGAATTAGATGCTGTTGGAAATACAACAAAAGCCACAACAAAAGGATTCGCGATAGCTGGTGCAGCGCTTGGTGCGCTTGCCTTGTTCTCCGCATTTGCGAACGAAGCCAAAATCGCTTCTATTAATTTATTGGAACCGGCAACAGTAATTGGTTTGTTTATTGGCGCTATGCTCCCTTTCCTTTTTACCAGTTTTCTTATGACTGCGGTAGGAAGAGCAGCATTTTTTATAGTTGAAGAAGTTAGAAGACAATTTAAAGAAATAAAGGGTCTTATGGAAGGAACGGCAAGGCCTGATTATGCACGCGCAGTAGATATTAGTACAAAAACTGCGCTTAACGAACTTCTTGTACCAGGTGCGCTTGCGGTTTTTGCACCTATAATTGTCGGATTGCTTTTTGGTGTTGGAGCGCTTGGAGGTTTTTTGGGAGGAATTATTGCGAGCGGTTTTTTGCTCGCCATTATGATGTGCACATCTGGCGCGACATGGGATAACGCAAAAAAATATATAGAAGAAGGAAATTTTGGCGGAAAAGGCAGCGATGCGCACAAAGCAGCAATTGTTGGCGATACGGTTGGCGATCCGTTTAAAGACACCGCAGGTCCTGCACTTAATGCATTAATAAAAGTCGTGAACACAATTTCGCTATTGTTTGCTGGCTTAATTCTTACTTATGGGGTTCATTTGCTCTAATGACAATTGATGGTTGTGTATATTCCGCCAACCATAATACGCGTTTGTTCATTGATGGTACTCGAAAAACACCAAGCTACTTAGTTGGAGGAGTATAAATAAACTAAACGTATATTTTTATATAACTTTGGTTGATTAATATATTTATGATAATTCCACTTGAGAAAAGGCTTAAAAAAAGGATGCACGTTGAAATCGCACTTCTTCAGGACGAAATAACCGAACTACTTTATGGAATAGAGAATGACATTATCCTTCATGGCGGAACTTCAGTGTGGAGATGTTATGGTGGGAATCGCTTTTCTGAGGATCTGGATTTCTATTGCGCCAATGTCAAAAAGATAGAACACAACTTTAAAAAGGCAGCCAAAAGCAGAGGTCTTTCTATTTTGAAATTCAAAAAAACTAAAAACTTGATTTTCTGTAAAGTATCAAACAGAAACTCCGAAGTTAGAATTGAGATAAATTTTGCGCGATTGAAAACAGCAATCTCGAAACCATTTGAAAAAACAGATGGTACGTTCATGGAAGTGTTGACGCTATCGCCTGAGGAGCTTGTACTTGAAAAAATCAGCGCTTATCAAAACAGGAGGTTTATACGCGACATCTATGATATATACCATCTTTCAAACTATGTAAATGATGAAAAAATCGGCGAGAGGATGATAACGTTTTTCGCTTCTCTTGAAAAACCAGTTGATGAAGAAAACCTAAATAGTATTGTATACTCGGGAAATGTGCCAGCGTTCAAACAAATCGTAGCAGCATTAAAGAGGCGTTATTCATGAAATACATTGCTAAAGTGCGCGAGCATTTCAGGAGAGTTCCAGTATTCACTATTTCAGATCTTAAAGTGTTGTTCAGAAAAATAGGTATTTCAAAGAGCTATCTTCGGCTTCTCATTCACAATCTACTCGCAAAAGGCGAAATAAAGAAAATTTCGCGCGGCATCTATAGTTTCAGGAGCGAAACAGAAGTCGTAGGTTTTGGCTTCAGGCCATTTTATTATGGATTGCAAGATGCGCTTTCACTTCATAATTTATGGGAGCAAGAAACAAACCCTGTTGTCATCACTCCTAGAAAAGTCAGAAGCGGAATAAGGAATTTTGAGGGCGCTAACTATGTAATTAGAAGAATAAAGCGCGAAATGTTTTTTGGATTCACGTTGATAAAATATAGTGATTTTTGGATTCCTGTTTCTAACATAGAGAAGACAGTTATTGATTTTGTGTATTTTAGGCAGCAACTAAATATCGAGGTTCTTAAGGAAATTAGAAAAAAACTAGATTGGAAAACCCTTAAATCATACCTAAAACGATGCCCTTTATGGGTGAAAAATGGTGTGTTGAAAGCGTGCGGTTTGTCTTGACTTTACAAAAATTTTTTAAACTTCGGTTTGAGACGAGCTCAAGCCTGACTTTCAAGTTTTCTTTTTATTACTTTGAGAGAAACGAAACTATCCCGTTCAAGTTCATCAAGCTTAAACGAAATTATTTTTTTCTGCCCATCAAGAAAAGGAATCACAATATATTCAAGCGAGTTTACGCGCCTTTTGGTTTTTTCTATTTCACTGATAAGCCGTTTTATTGCGATTTCCGTCTCAGCAAGTTGGAGCGCCATATTAAACACTTCTTCATATTCTTCTATACAATGTTCAAGCATTGAAGTAGTGCTAGAAATAGAATATCCTTTGCTGGGATATGTTCGCGTTTCGATATTTGGAGTGAGATGCGGAATTTTCACACCCATAACATTTTTAACTTCTATATCCACATCCATTACTCGCGCGCTCGCAAGCGAAATCGCTTCAAGCTCAAATGCGGAGTGATACGCGTTCGCAACAGCCAGTGCAGAATATGCGCCTTTCATTTTTATGTTTAATTTACTTCTTATGTCCTTTGATTTCTTAAGAATTTCAAAAAATTCAAGAATGAGCGCATCGCGTTTTTGCTTTAAAAGTTTATGCCCTTTTTTCGCAAGCGCAATACGTTCCTTTATTTTTAAAAGTTCCATTCGCGTTGGATTCGGTTGTTGTTCAATCAATATCATCCACTCTGTGTTTGGATACCATCTTTATACCGCTTTTTGGGATTGAGGTTTAATTTGGTTAATTTGATTAAGATATTTTGCGATATGTTCGCGTTTCACTCGCTTAAGTTCTTCCTCTGGCAATGATGATAAAAGGTTCCAACCCAAATCAAGTGTTTGTTCTATGCCTCTATCCTCATACGAACCTTGGCGCACAAATTTATTCTCAAATTCATCTGCAAAACGCAAATATTTTCTGTCAATATCTGTTAGCGCTTCTTCTCCAACAACAGCACTCAGGCTTCTTAAATCCCGTCCCGTTGCATATGCTGCATACATTTGATCCGACACTCCTTTGTGATCTTCGCGCGTTTTTTGCGCTCCGATACCGAGATTCATAAGCCTTGAAAGCGAAGGAAGTACATCAACGGGTGGATATATATTTTTTCTATGCAAATCGCGTGCGAGTACAATTTGTCCTTCTGTGATATAACCCGTAAGGTCAGGAATTGGGTGCGTTTTGTCATCACCAGGCATGGTAAGTATTGAAAACTGAGTGACAGTACCTTTTCTTCCACGCACACGGCCGGCGCGTTCATAAATACTCGCAAGATCTGTGTACATATAACCGGGATAGCCTCTTCTTCCAGGTACTTCCTGCCGCGCCGCGGCGATCTCACGAAGCGATTCGCAGTAATTTGTCATATCTGTAATTATTGTAAGCACGTGCATATCATGCGTAAACGCCAAATATTCGGCAGCAGTGAGCGCAATTCGCGGCGTTATAAGGCGCTCCACGCTTGGGTCATTAGCAAGGTTCAAAAAAATTGCTGATTTTTCTAATGCGCCGGTTCGTTCAAAATCGCGCATAAAAAATGACGCTTCTTCATGAGTAATTCCTATCGCGGCAAAAACAACCGCAAATTCCTCTTCAGTTCCGCGTACTTTTGCTTGTCTTGCGATTTGCGCAGCGAGTTGGTTGTGCGGCAAACCAGAAACCGAAAAAATAGGTAGCTTCTGCCCACGCACCAATGTGTTCATCGCATCAATAGTTGAAATTCCGGTTTGAATAAAATCAGCAGGACTTTCACGTGAGTATGGATTAATAGGCAGCCCATTGATATCTAATTTTTCTTCAGGAATAATTTTCGGACCTTTATCCTTTGGTTCGCCCAAACCAGTAAATATTCTTCCAAGCATGTCGGATGAAAACGCCACCCGCATGCTATCTCCTAAAAATTTTACAGAGGTTTGTGAAGTGTTTATTCCAGTTGTGGTTCCAAAAACTTGAATTACCGCAATGCCTTCACTTACATCCAACACCTGCCCCTTTTTCCTTTCTCCGGATGGAAGAACGATTTCAACTATTTCATTATAACTTACTCCACTCACTCCTTCAATAAATACAAGTGGACCTGCAATCTGATTTATTGTTTTATATTCCTTTATATATTCTTTCATCCCAATCACTCGTAATTAATTGTTTAGATACTATTCGTTGCTATTCGTTGCCACGTTAAATCTAAATCATCAGCCATATATTTCATCTCAAAATTTATAATTTTTATAACTTTCCGACTCTATGGCTACTTAGATTTAATTCCTGTCAATACTTCTAATGCAGTTGAAATTCTTTCTAGAACAAGTGAAATTTTTCCGTATTTTTGCTCCATCACATCGAATTTATTTACCGTATCCTTGTGAAATTCGTCTAATTTTCCAATAGTTTGTTTGTGAAATTCGTCTAATTTTCCAATAGTTTGGTCTTGCTTTCCTAACATCTGATCTTGTTTTTCCAATATCTTATAAAGGAAATTACCGGCAACGTCAATCCTTTCCCCCAATTCCTCGTTTGGTTCTCCTCTTAGTATTTTAAAATACTTAAATTCGCCCGTTGCTTTTTCTTCACGAATGTCTATTTTTTCAACTTCAATTGCAGGACCACTTATCTTGATCAGTTTTAAAAATTCATCAAGACGTTTCTCTTCCCCTTCTGCTACAATCTCGACAGAAACATCATCTTCTAGATTTCTTACTGTTCCTTTTATTCCGATTTTTCTAGCCAACTCTGCAACTGCATCTCTGTAACCTACTCTTTGAACACGCCCATAAACGTTTATTATCAATCGTTTCATTTATCGCACCAATTACCAATCAATTCCATCCCATTGAATATTTTTAATCCTATCTTTTCCTATTTTTTTGCAATTTCGCCAAAAGAAATATCGATCTCTTTGTGAAGCTCAAAAAGTTTTTCCAGTTCATTTTCCTTTATTTCTTTCATTCTTCCAATCTTCGCAATTATTGGCATAGTTTGAATTTTTTTGAGATGTGTTCCTATATCAATGGCATGGATTGCTTTTTCATGGAAGAATATTATATTTTTGAGCATTAAATATTGCTTTTTAAAGCTCGCTTTTGCATCAATATCGCTGTATGCGTTTTGTTGGAGAAAATCTTCTCTTAACATTTTTGTGATAAGAAGAATAACTTGCTCTTTGTCTGGAAGCGCATCTGGTCCAACCAATTGCACAATTTCCTGCAGTTCTGCTTCCTTTTGAAGAAGCTCCATTGCCTTATCTCGCATTCCTGGAAATTCATTGGCAACATTTATTCTGAGCCATTCATCCAAACTATCTTTGTAAAGAGAATAACTTTTGAGCCAGTTTATTGCAGGAAAATGCCTTCGTTGTGCGAGCGAAGCGTCAAGCGCAAGAAATACTTTTGTAACTCTAAGCGTATTTTGCGAAACCGGTTCGCTGATATCTCCTCCTGGCGGAGACACCGCTCCGATTATTGAAATTGAGCCGTATCTCTCATCTTTTCCAAGCGTCTGCACTCTTCCAGCCCTTTCATAAAATTCCGCGAGTTTTCTTGCTAAATAAGCGGGATAACCTTCTTCTCCGGGCATTTCTTCTAATCTTCCTCCGATTTCGCGAAGCGCTTCTGCCCATCTGCTTGTTGAATCAGCCATAAGCGCGACATTATATCCCATATCGCGATAATACTCTGCAATTGTAATTCCAGTGTATATGCTTGCCTCGCGCGCAGCAACAGGCATGTTAGAAGTATTCGCGATAAGTACCGTCCGTTCCATGAGCGGTTTTCCTGTTTTATCATCTTTTAAGTGTGGAAATTCGGTTAATACTTCGGTCATTTCATTTCCGCGTTCTCCGCATCCGATATAAACAACTATCTCTGTGTCAGAATATTTGGCAAGGCTCTGCTGGGTTACTGTTTTTCCAGAGCCAAATGGTCCTGGAATGCACGCGGTTCCGCCTTTTGAAATCGGAAAAAAACTATCTATCACTCTTTGTCCGGTAATGAGCGGTATTATTGGTGGAAATTTTTCAGCGTAAGGTCTTGGAAGTCGCACAAACCATTTTTGGTACATATATAAATTTTTCTCCTTCCCTTCAACAACCATTTCGCCAATTTTTTCCTCAATTGTATATTTTCCGCTTTTTATCTTTTGTATTGTTCCCTCATATGGTGAGAGTATTTTGTGCAATATAAGTTCTGTTTCCTGCACTTCTCCGATTATATCCCCAACTTTTACTCGTTCGCCTACTTTTGTTTTTGCAACAAAATCCCATTTTATATCGCGTGGAAGAGAGGGCACATTAATTCCTCGCGTAATATAATGCCCACTTTTTGCTTCTATATCCTTTAGCGGGCGCTGAATTCCATCATAGATATTTTTTAATAATCCCGGTCCAAGCTCTACGCTTAGCGGTTGTCCAGTATTTTCTACGCGCTCGCCTGGTTTAAGGCCTGAACTATCTTCATAAACTTGCACTATGCACGTATTTCCGACTATTTTGATAATTTCCCCGATAAGTCCTTGTTTTCCGACTCGTACAACATCGTAAAGCTTCGCGTCTTTAAGGTCGTTTGCCTCTACAACAGGTCCTGAAATTCTTTTTAAATATCCTTCTTTGACTTCTCTTTTTGCGCCGTCCATATTTATCACTTTATCAGTTTATTACTACCACTTTGTTACAATACTATCTATCTTACAATATTATTTGTCTATTTCGTAATTACATCAAAGCCAAGCGCTCTTTTTATCAGCGCCTTTATGTTCGCAGCTTCTTTACTTTCACCTGTAATATCTGGCAGCGGAACAATAACTGGATAAGCAAGAGTAGAAATTTTTTTCTTGATTTTCCAATCCATTTGTTCGCTAAGTTTTTCGCTTATGTATATAACAGAATATTGTTTTGAATCTATCAATTCTATAAGTTTTTGTTCGCTACTGCTCTCTCCTTCTCCTTCCTTCCCTTCCCGAATAGTAAAAACATTTTGTACTCCGGCCAGCATAAAGCCAATGGTGAAATGATGTTCGCCAAGCACGGCTATTTTCCCAATTGTCATTTTATCATCTTTGTGATTAGTTGATCGAGTTTGGTTGAATGTATTACGTATGGATTAAATTATGGATTAATTACGGATTAAATACAAATTTATGAATTTACGAATTCGGAAATATAAGCATCTCGCTGATTTTTTCATCAGGCATGCCAAATTCTTTTCCTATTGCTATTTTCCTTAAATTGTTTATCTCCTCCTCTTTAATAAATAAAAAACTGAATATCGCTCCTATTGACAGTATAGAACGATAGAATACTGCTAATTTTGCCGAAGCAAATTTTCTATTTAGCATCATTTCAAGTTCAACGACATTCGCAGGCGCATTTTCAAATCCAAATTTTTTTCCAACATGCATCAAACCATCGCGCATATCCTTTGCATCAATTAATTCTGCAAACGAGCCGAACTGTTTTAATCCTCCTTTTATAAAATATTTTGCTATTTCATTCGGGTTATTTATTCCGTGCTGTTTGAGTCTGACAATGATCAATGCATTTTTGAAATCTATTTCGCGCCTGAATAATTTTGCTATTGTTTCAAATTCTTTTGCGGAGAATTTTCCAATAGAACTGTAAAGCGAATAATAAAACATATCCAATAATGCTTCTAATTTCATCACTTCAGTCGTTCCCATGTACCGAAAGAGTTTTTCAAGTTCTGCACCGAAAATTGCGGTATTCGAAACAAATTTTCTACCTAAATTTGTTTTTGCAAATTTAGAAAAAAATTCTCCTTCTTCGCTAAGCAATCCTTTGATTTCGGCTTCTGTAAATGAACCTATTGGGATTATGTGCGGTGCGATTTCTTCATACTTTTTTCCTATGCGTTTTGCATTAAGAATAGTTTTTGCATTTATCAAATCCCATTTCATTAATATAACTCCAAACGCTTCTTTATCGCTTTCTGGAGTTATGCGTTCAAGCTTGTTTACAATTTCGGCAAAATGCATTGAAGTTGCAATCTGCACAAGATCAGAACCATGGTAATGAATGGAAAACTTCACAAGGTTATCTTTATAGTAAGTTCGTTCCAACATTTCTATAACTGAATATACATTACCTAAATGCGTTAGTCCGATTAAAAATTCTTTATTCAAAAGCAATCCTTTCATTGCACCGACGCGGGCATTGGAATAACCGTATTTTGCAGCTTTTAAAGTTGGTAGCGCTATTTTTCCGCTCTTTCTTGTTCCAGAAAATTCAAATTTTTTTACATGTGTAAATAAACTCGGTTTTATCATATTATCATACAGTAGTTGTTTGAATACGTAGCCTTTTTTCCTTTTTCTCTTTTTTTCCTAATTTTTCATTTTTACTTCAAACATTCTTTTGTAGATCTCCTTTCTTAGCGCATCCTTTTGAAGATTAAGCAATTCTTCAAGACAGAGATTAATTCTAATTTTTCCATCTTTGCTTTCAACTATCGCACCACCAATTATATCGGCATCTCCAACTATTTTTGCGCAGGGAATTGCAAATCTTTTTTCGCCATTTTTTACTCGCACAACCACGTTTCCGCCCAATTCGTTTACAGCGCTGCTAATCATTTGTTTCATTTTGTTAACATATTGTTCAGTAGTTGTGTAAGAATTCATTTTTTCAAGAAGTGTGTCAAATACTGTGTTCACAGCATCTTCTTTTGCATCGCTAAGGATTCTTTTTGATTCAAGTTTCGCCCAACTAAGCCGTTCGCGCTTTTCATTTTCAATCAAAGTTTTGGCTTCTTGGAGTGCGATAGCAACCTTCGCTTCGCCATCAGACTTTATTTTAGTAAAATCTGCTTCAAGCTCACTCTCAGCTTTGCGAAGCGAAGCTTCGCCTTCTGCTTTAGCATTTTTAAGGATATTTTCTTTAATATCGCTTAGCATTTTACATCTTCCCAAAGAGCATAAACGCTATTACAAATCCAAACAACACAAGAGTCTCAGGAATAAGATAATAGAGAAGTAATCTTCCGTATTCATTCGGTTTTTCTGCAATAACCCCTATTATGCTTGAACCTACACTACTTTGAGCCAAACCAGTTCCTATTGCACCTCCTAATATGGCAAGTCCTGCTCCAAGTGCAATCAATCCTTCTTTTGCTACTCCTCCTACTATTTCTGCATCGGGCATATATTTCACCTCATTTTTTAACTCATTTTTTTATTTGTTTTTATTTTTTTCGTTTTTTTTCATTTTTTAATGCTTTTTTAATTGATTCTATTTTGACTCTATTTTGAAAGGCTCAAATGCCCTTCCTCCTCCATAAAAAAATTTAGAATAAAACTCAACTAAATTAAGTCGTCCGCCCTGCACTATACTTTCAAACATTGCAAGAGCAGCATTGAAAATATGAATAAGAATAAAAATAGGTATTAATAAAATGCTTTTTTCTGGAACTGGAAGCAAGTTTTCATTAGCAATTTCTGCAATAATAACTCCAACTATTCCAACCGCTCCGATTCGTGTATATGATAGCACGTTTGACAGGAGTCCAGGAATTTCAAACAAGCCGGTCAATCCCTCTAAAAATACTATAATTGCTGCACTTGCAATAAATATTAGCATAGTAACATTTCCGGTATCTTTAGAGATAAGACTAAACATAAACGATGCAACTGTAATTGCTCCGCTGATAAGAACTATGAACCAGCATATTTTAGCAAACGCATGCTTTTTATCATGACCCCATGCATTTATTGCTCCAAGAACAAATCCTATGCTAAGTTGGGTAATGCCTACTAAAAGCGTGAGCCCTAAGATAAGGGCAAAATTATGACTTCTACTCAAGCCGGTATAAAGTGGATGCGTTATTCCTGAATCAAGTCCCCATTTACCCAACCATTCTATTAGCGCCAAATGCGAAAACCCAAACCATTCATCAAAAATAACACCAAAAATTATTGTTGCTATTGAAGAAAAAAACCATATTTTAGCGATATTCCCAAGCATGCCGGTTTTGAATTTTTGTAGGATATAGGATGAAAGCAAAATGGAAATTAATCCATAACCAACATCCCCCATTATCATACCATATATTATTGGTAAAGTGAAAAGCAGAAGAAAGGTTGGATCAAATTCGCTATATTTCGGAAGAGAATATAATTCCACAAGAAATTGAAATGGAGCAATTGATTTTGGATTGTCAAGAACGATTGGCGCATCATTCTCTTCCTCTCCTTTTACCATCTCCTTTTTAACTAATTCAACTTCGCCTGCAAAATCCGTTTCTATAAGCTTGACAAGCGAATCTCCATCACTTTTTTTTATCCAGCCTTTAAATGCGATTATTTTATTGCTATTTGCAAATTTTGTCGCGATTACGGCGCGCGCTGAAAGAACCGATAATTTTTCTTCAAGAATGACCAGTATCGGATAATATTTGTTTTTAAGTTCATTAAGTTTTTTTTCTGTTTCTGCTATGCGTCCTTTATTTGCAATAGTAGCTGTTTCAATATTTTTTATTTCATTTTTGGAACTGATAAATCCTGCGGGTAATTGAATTTTTTCAAAATTATATTTGGAGAATATGGGTTCTATGCTTTCGTTTCTTTTGTAGAATATCAAGGCGATTTCAGTTTCTGCTTTTGCGGCTGCTTTTGTGGTTGCCTTTGGATAAGCGCATATCATTTCAAATTCGTTATTGAGATTGCTATCAAGGTCTTTTTTGAATTGTTGGGTTGTATCCTTTTTTATGCTACCGATCGCAAAAGTAAAGTTTTTTGTTTCAAGTTTTGAGAAATCGATATTTTCAAAACCAGAAATTTTTAAGGTTGTTATTCTTGTTTTTTCTAATTCAGCGGCTTCTGCGATAAGCTCTGCGCGCGTATCAACGAGCTGCCTGAGTTCTTGATCTATACTTATTTCCGCGGCTTTAGCAAGTGCATTCGAATAATTTATTTCTTCAATAGAATTAATTGGCGTTATTTTGCCGTTTGGTATATTTGTATTTCCTTTTTCGCTTCCTTTTTCACTAAAGAAAGGTTGGAGTATGCCTATTAATCCACGTATACGTACGAGTTCGCGTGAAACATCATCATAAATTTTCAGCGGCTTTCCTTTTTCAAGCCCGACCAATTCAAATTCGTTTATTTCTATTACACCTTTTTCGTGCAATGCAGAGATTAACCTACTTTCCGAGTTTTTGGTTGAGACTATGATAATTTTTTCCATCGCGCACGGTTTAAACATATTCTATCCTTTACCCCAGTGAAGACAAAAATAAATCAAAAATCGCATCGGTGTTTTTTTTATCCATTTTTTTCGCGCGCAGAATATCCGCTTCTTTTTTTGAATCAGAAATTATTTTTTCTGCGAGTTTTTCGGTTCTCTCCCTTTCTGCAATAATAAATTTGTTTTTTGTATCCATTGCTTTTTTTTCATAAAATTCGCGCAGCTCAACACCTTTCTCTCTCCCGCATTTAAGAAGATCGGTAATCTTTTTATCATATTCTGTCTTTATCTTGTCTGATTCACACTCTACAGCGTGGATACTACCAACAAGTTCTTTAAATTCGTTATTTTTTTCTGAATGTCTTTCCGAATTTTTTTGTTTGTCCATAAAGTCTCACTGAAGTATATCATTTATTTTGAATGAATCTAAGGCATCTTAAGGCATCTGGATAAATCCTTTATAAACTCTCGCAATATTAATTTATAATATTAGTTTAGTTAATTTAGTTGATTTAGTTGATTAATTTAGTTAAATAACATAAAATATATAAAT
Source organism: Microcaldota archaeon (assembly GCA_040757035.1). Lineage (GTDB taxonomy): Archaea > Micrarchaeota > Micrarchaeia > Anstonellales > Bilamarchaeaceae > JAHJBR01. The sequence goes on from JBFLYM010000003.1 coordinate 57,178, forward strand.
CTGGTCTGAAGCTCTGGTCTGAAGCCGCTTGGTTCGCTACAAACGATGCAAATATAAGAAAGCAAATATGCGAAATGAGGTACATCTATGAAGAAAGGATTTTCTTACGCAATGATTCCAATAATGATTATTGCAGTAGTAATCATTGTTACAGGTTATTTTACGATATATCCCAAACAAATTTCTTCTTTTAATAGCCAGACTTTCTCTAGTGAAGATGAATGCGAAAAACAAACAAAAAAAGATTGTTCTTATGTGACCTGCGATTATGTACCTGCTGGCAAAACATATGAAGAAGTATGCGGAAGAGAATTTAAACCAGGCTGGGTTATAACACCAGAAACAGATAGAGAAAGGATGCAACTGTCAGATACAGCTGTTATGGAACAAAGCCGCGAACTCGCAAGGCAATTTGTACTTCAAGATGAAACATACATGTTTGATGGTGTACAAAACAGTCTTGAATTTGAGAAATATGGAACAATGACATGTATTAATTGTTGGATATTTGTGTTTAAATTCAATTGCGGGCACTCTGGGTATGGAAATCGCAACGGACAAATTCTTGCACAGGTTATAACGCCTCATACTGCATATATATCAGTATCTAATGGAAAAATAATCTCAGCAATATTGGATAAAAAATGGGATATGATTACGGAAAGAACTACCCAGACATATGAATAAAAAGAGCGTATACAGAACCGATTAAATATATAGTTGTTTATCTATGGTTGGCATACTCGGATATGGTGCATATATCCCATCATATAGAATAAAAATAGAAAAAATCGCAGAAGTTTGGGGTGAAGATCCGCACAGAATTACTAATGGATTGGGGATATTTGAAAAGGCGGTTCCTGCAATAGATGAAGATTCCGCAACAATTGCGGTTGAAGCGGCAAAGAACGCAATACGCCATGCCGGAATTGACGCGCAAAAATTGGGTGCGATTTATGTTGGAAGTGAGAGCAAGGTTTATGCAGTAAAACCAAACGCAACCATAGTTGCTGAAGCGGTTGGCGCAGGTCCAAAAAATTTGACCGCAGCAGATCTTGAATTTGCGTGCAAAGCAGGAACGGCCGGAATTCAAATGCTTATGGGTATGGTAAAATCAGAAATGATTGAAGCTGGAATGAGTATAGGTGCAGATACCGCACAGGGAAGACCAGGCGACGCATTGGAATATTCATCAGGTGCCGGAGGCGCAGCATTTATCATAGGAAATGATAAAGATAGCATCGCAATTATAGAAGACACATATTCGTTTACAACAGATACCCCTGATTTTTGGAGAAGACCACACGCTGATTATCCGAGTCATGGAGGAAGATTCACCGGCTTACCTGCATATTTTAAGCATGTGGTAAATGCCACGCAAGGAATTCTTGAGAAATTAGGAAGAACGCAGGCTGATTATGATTATGTTGTATTTCATCAACCAAACGCAAAATTTCCGCTTGAAGTTGCAAAGAAAATGGAAATTCCTTCTGAAAAATTAAAACTCGGATTACTTACACCTATAATTGGAAACACATATTCTGGCGCATCAATGCTCGGTCTTGCCAATATACTTGATAACGCAAAACCTGGTGAGAGAATACTTATGACTTCTTTCGGAAGTGGAGCTGGAAGCGATTCTTTTTCTATAAAAGTCAGCAATAAAGTTGATGAAAAAAGAGCGCGAATAACAAAAGTAGTTGATTATATTGCTAATAAGAAATATATAGAATATGCAACTTATCTAAAACATAGAAGAAAATTAAAAATGTAATTTACAATGTAAGTTAGAATATAATTTAAAATGTAATTTAAAAATGTAATGAAAATGTAATAGGTGGTTATTTATGTCAAGCACCCTAACAACTTCAATAACTTCAACAACCCCAATGAAATTTGTAATTGTAAAAAGCTATCCTGAATCTAGATATTACGAGATAAAAAAAAGAAACACCGGATTAATTTCATTATTTCTTGAAAAAATTGGATTGAAATAAATCATGGGTGATTTTGTGAAGATTTTGCTTGTTGGAAATGGAGCAAGAGAGCATATTATTGCAGAACAAATTGCCCGCAGCGCAGAACTTTATGCAATAATGAGCAAAAAAAACCCAGGTATAGCGAAACTCGCGCAGAAATATTATCTTACCAATATTACAAATCCTGAAGCGGTTGGCTTGTGGGCGATAAAGGAGGATATAGATCTCGCATTTATAAGTCCTGATGCTGTTTTAGCGGCGGGAATGAGCGATGCGCTGGAAAACGCGGATATTCCAATCGCTTCGCCAGTAAAGGCAGCTGCGAAAATAGAATGGGATAAATCCTATGCGCGCAATCTGATGAAAAAATACAGTATAAGCGGTTCGCCGAATTTTGAATTGGTGAAAACTAAAAAAGACGCAATACGCGTAATTAAAGATTTTTGCGAAGTGGCGGTCAAACCAATTGGACTTAGTGGCGGCAAAGGAGTAAAGGTTTCATGCGATCATCTCAAAAATACCGAAGAAGCGATAGCCTATGCGTGCGAGCTCCTAAAAAAAGACAAACAAGTGCTTATTGAAGAAAAAATAATTGGTGAGGAATTTTCATTACAACTTTTTTCGGATGGTAAAAGAATATCGCTCATGCCTCCTGTTCAGGATCACAAACGCGCGTATAATAACGATTGCGGGCCAAATACTGGCGGAATGGGTTCTTATAGCACTGGCAGGCTTCTTCCGTTTATGCATCAGAATGATATAGAGCAAGGAAGATCAATTTCGCAGACAATTATTGATGCGTTGAGAAAAGAAGATGCGCAATTCAAAGGCGTGCTTTATACTCAGCTTATGTGCACGCGCGATGGTGTAAAACTAATAGAGTTTAATTCGCGTTTTGGCGATCCGGAAGCAATAAATGTTCTCTCGCTTTTAAAAACCCAATTTGTTGAGATTTTACAATCCATTGCAGATGAAAATCTTTGCCGCACCAGTTTCTCTGAGAATGCAACAGTGGTTAAATATCTTGTTCCAACTGGATATCCTGATAATCCGATTCAGAATAGCGAAATTTTTATTGATGAGAAAAAAATATGGGATTGCGGTGCAAAATACTATCACGCATCTGTTTATGAAGACAAAGGAAAAATTTATACTACGAATTCGCGTGCGATCGCAGTTGTAGGAACGAACAATTCGCTAGAAAATGCTGAGGAAAAAGCAGAAGAAGCGATACGGTATGTACGCGGTCAGCTTTGGCACAGAAAAGATGTTGGAACTTATTCTTTGGTACAAAGGCGGATTGAAAACATGAGAAAATTGCGGCAGGGTATATAACTTTTGGTTTGCTGAAAATAATTAAATTTTACCCTTGTGGTTTGAAAAAATCTTATTCTTATCAGGTAGGAGTAGGTATGTTGCGTAAACAGTAGCGTCACTGCTTTTATTGTTTATGTGTATGGGTAACAAACTCAAAATCCTTTGTCTTTCATTTTTAGTGAAGTCAGGTGCGAACTTAATAACAACGTTGTATTTTTTTGAACCTATAATAGATTTAATATGCTCTTTAACAGTTTGAATAAGTTTATGTAATCCACCACCAGAAAAACAACGTGTAGAACCGTTATGTGTTACTGTTATTTCTGAGTGATTTTTTATGTTCATCGTTATACCGTTAAATGATGTATTAAACATATGTTTTCTGCTCAACTTCCTCACCTCTAAACTTTTAGCGTAGTAATATGTATAGATTAATGTATATACACATTTATAAATATATTTCCAACAAAATAACTCAACCCAGTTTTTGGTTCGTAAAAATATTATTGAACCAATGGCAGTTCAATAACAAAATTTATCTTATTAATCTCATTATTGGTTGTAATTGAAGCCTCTATTTTTCCCTTATGCTTTTCAATTATTTCTTTTATTATATGAAGCCCTAACCCACTGCCTTCAAATCCTACAGTATTTTGACCTACCCTAAACCCACACTTAAAAATTTCTTCTAAGTTATTACTTAGACGTAATTCATCTGCCGTCTCTTCTGTAATAGAATTCGTGAAGATTAGTTGTGCATTCTCATCGGTTTTTCTGAGAAAAATTTCTATTTTTCCGTCCTTTGAAATGTATTTAACCGCATTGGTAATTAATTCAGCAATAACTTCAGTGCGGATTTTACCCCAGTCTGCTTTAATAAACACTTTGTCTCGAGGTATATTCGTGAAAACCGTTATAATGTCTTTCTCCATTTCTTTTGCTAATGCTTTAATCTCGCTCTCAATCTCATCTTTTAATCCTTCCAAACATTTCTGAAGATTTATCTTTTTCAAGCGTAATGGTGTTGGATGCTTAAGACTATCAGGTGTGATTTCCGAGATATGCTCAGCTATTTCAGTTGTTTGTGTTAGGATCATAACATCGACGAATTCTCTAATATCATTAATACTCATTGTTTCAACATCGTTCACTGAAAGGTTTTGCAATTCTAATTCATGTGCTTTGATTGTCGTAATAATAGAGTTTATTTCTGTTTTCCATTCCTCTAGCGCATGAACGTCTTTATATTTTTGTTGCAAGGATTGTATTTTGTTGTGAACCTCTTTGAGAATCTGAATTTTGTCATTCTTCTCGCCGTTCTTCAGATCATTAATTATCAACTGTAAAGCACCATCTAACGATGTAAGTTCGTTATGAATCGTATGCCTTTTATCAGCAAAGTTTTCTTGAAGTTCAGACCGAAAATTCATCGGGCCTTCAATTTTCGGACTAGGTAGGTCTTTTTGCGATTTTGGATTACATTCTAATAAGTTTGTTTTATTAGATTCTTTATAAATCATGGATAATTATGGATGATGAAATTTATAAATATAACTGTTGATTAGCCGTGGAAAATTAGCTCGCTTTATCTATATTTATTATCTTATTTTTTTCATTTGGTTCTATTTTTAATCTTCCGTTGAACTTTTTAGAAAAAGCGCGTTTAAGTTCGCTTCCGCTTAATAATCGGTCAAGCATTATCGCAAGCGCAGCAACCTCACTGTGCGGCTGATTTGTTATTGAGATATTAAAATCAGCAACATCGTAGAACTCGCGCGGTACTTGTCCAGCGCCAACCATTATCAAAACCTTTGCGCATTTTTTTATTTCGCGAATCTTTTCTGGCAATGGAATGCCATACATAGTAAGGTGAATCAAACAATAACCTTTTTTTCGGTATTCTTTCGCGATTTTAAGCGGAATTGTTGTATATGTTACCAAAAATTTAGCGCCCCAATTTTCTGCTATTTTTTTTAGACCGCGCTCAAAACCAGAATCGTGTTGCCCTGAATAGATTATTTCATTCGCTCCAAACGCACGCGAAACAAGTCCGACATGCGTAGTTATTCGCTCATCGCGCGGAAGCCTATGCCCTAATCTTAGTACCGAAATTTTCACAAAACCATCGCACTATTATATATTTGTTATTTTAGAATCCCAACCATCTTTCATATTTTTATTGCTGGTGCCAAACAATCAAAAAACTCCTTCCATTGTTCGTCAAACTCTGGTTTGTACATGCAATTACTCTAAATATTTGGCGTACTTGTCCAGCGCCTGTTTCGTAGTGAGCACCTTTCTCTTTCCTTCGCGTATGTCCTCGTCAATCTGTTCCATCTTCTTTACCGCAAGCTCATCCAAAAGCTCTTCGCGAGATTTTACAACTTGGTATTCTTTCCCCAATTCAAGAATGCCAGCACGAACCGCTTCAGCTTTTGTCTTGAAAAAACCCGCCTCAACAAGTCGCCTCAGAGTTTCTTCTACAGAACCATCCAAATGTACGAGTATATCGCTCATTCGATCACCTGATAAAGATATATATCAAATTCGTTTTATCGCAATTATTCCGTTTGCGGTTCTTATAAATTGATACCCTACTCCGAGATATACTCTTTCTATTTTATTCCCTCTATCTCTAATCATGTCTTCTAAATTTCCCTGCGGCCAGTCAGGACTTATATATGCAACAGCGTAAACATAGTTGCTTGCTTTTCCGCATTTCTCCCGTTCATCAACAAGCATTTCTCTTATTTCTCTCCCTTCATACATAAGAAGCAGTGCGACATCTTCTAGATAAATTGCATTTGGTTCTCCATTAACAATATCTCCATTCTTCTCATCATAAAAAACCGGCCATCCGAATCCAACTCCGACAAGCATTCTTTCAACATAAGCTCCGTAGCTCATGCCTAATTTCAGTATGTCGGTAATTTGCTGCTTGCTTATTTCCCAGAGAGTTTTGCGCATCAGTGTATAAACATCATCAAGTTCTGCTAAACTAAGTTTTTTTATTTCAACGTTTTCCAAATCGCTAAAAAGTCCTAGTTTTTTTGGTTTGTCCATCTCTGATTTGCTGCTTGCCAAAATTTCCTTTTTTTCATCAAAGATTTTTTCTTTAAACGCATTTGGCGTAACAACCATATCTAACCAAAAGATTAAGATATATGTAGATTTTTAAACCCTTGCAGTTTTACTATACATACTTTATTGGTTTGCTATATTCCTATTAAAGTCTAATAAAACTGGTGATACAATTGATAAAAGGAATTGTAATAATTTCAAAAGATAAAATTGGTCTTCTTGCGGATATTTCATACATATTTGCAAAAGAAAAAATAAATATAGAACAAATAGATGCAAATTTAGTAGATAACACCGCAATTATTATGCTAGGTGTGGAAAGCACAAAATATAAAAAAGCAAAGGCCGCACTTATAAGGAACAAATATCATATACTCGCAGAGAAGTCCTTTGTAGTAAAGCTTGAAGATACTCCTGGATCTTTCTCTAAATTGACAAAAAAGCTCGCTGACGCAAAAATAAACATCCTTAATGTTCATGTAATTGGAAAAGAAGGTAAATATGTTTATGATTCAATCACTGTAAACAAACCTAAAGACGCAAAAGATATACTCCGCGATGAGCTAGTAGAAGAACTAATAGAAGAAGCTGAATAATGAAAAAATGAAACTTGACCTTCATATGCATACTTGGTATTCTCTTGATTCATTCAATGGATTAGAAGAAATAATAAAAAAAACTCGCGAACTTGGGATTATACCGGCAATAACAGATCACAACAATATCAACGCGCATGCGCATTTCAAAAAAATAGATAAAGAATTTAATTTTATTCCTGGTGAAGAAATAACAACCAATGAAGGCGAGATTATTGGGCTTTATTTGAATGAAGCGATAAAAAAAGGCACGCGGTTTTTAGAAACTATTGATCTAATAAAGGAGCAAGGCGGATTGACTTATCTTCCGCATATGTACGATAATAGGGGATACGGAGTTTCAAATTTAGAACTTGCTAAAAAAGTTGATATAATAGAGGTGTACAATCCAAGATGCCTTTGTTCCGCGCATAATCAAAAAGCAATGCAATTTGCCGCAGAAAACAAAAAATATTGCGGCGCTGGCTCGGATTCGCACTTTATCTTTGAAATAGGAAATGCATATGTTGAACTGTATAATGAGAATATTCTGGATAGCGATATAAGCGAACCAAAAGGATTATTGAAGGCATTGAAAAGCGGTAAAATAATTTCGCGGAAACTAATACTAAATAGCCGTGGAATATCTAGAATAGCAAGATTCGTGAGGAAATTTTTTCTTTATTAGTTTTTTAAAAAGATTATTTTTTGCACATTCAATTTTCAATCAATTTTGCGAGCGCGATTTCAACGCCCATCCATCTCTTGAGTTTTGCTTCTATAATTTAGTTGGCGGACCCAGTTTAGAGCATGATAACCTAAGCTCCTACTTTTTTAGGCACATATATCAATTCTAGTTTTCTTTTTCGAGATAAAACCGTAACTCTGTAAATTCTTGGTAACAGGTTTTTGTATCTTTTCTTATTTTACGACTGTAAACTGTATAGAAAGATTTATTAATATATATTACCAATATTGGTAATATGAAAAAGAATCTATATC
>JBFLYM010000004.1:0-57350 GCA_040757035.1 Microcaldota archaeon
ATAAGGTTAACGTCGATGGAAAAGAACTTATTGCCGAAGTTCCAAAAACAACAAGAATTTTGTTGGAGAAAATTGGACTGCCCAACGATTTATTGCGGCCTATTACCAAAAAACCGCAGAGTTAAGGATTAATGTCTCGCGAAAATTAGTATGAATACCTTCTTCAAATAACCTTCTAAATTCAGATACCGGTGATTTAGTAGAATTTTGATACCATTTTGCGTCTCCTTCTCTTTTTGTTGTTATTGTCATGAATATATTATAAACGTAACAGTTTATAAATTGCACGGATTATCTAAAACTAGCACCGAAAAGCGTAAGAATTTTTCTGTTGAATATTATTCGATTGTTAAATGATCGAAAATTATATAGAAAAATTAAGCGACGTCGTGAATAGCGAACTCGTCGAAATGGGAAAAATTTTAAACTGTTACGAAAAAAGATAATTAATTTTTATACCACCAATAGAAAAAGCCATGCAGGTACAAAAGTGATGTGTCTTCCTGAAAGCTCTTTTTCAGCAAACAAATCTTTCGTAATCAAGAATCCGTGTCTGATATTCTTCCGTTCCATAAATTTTAGGAGAATTTTAGTATCAGAATTAGATATATTGTTTCTAAATTTCACTTCGATGGGTATAAATTCGTTGTTGATTTCAACTAAGATGTCGACTTCTTCTTTTTGCGGAGTTCTCCAGAAAAAGATTCGTTCGCCCATGCATCTAGCATGTTGAAAAACAATGGTTTCGATAAATCTACCTGTTATTTCATCCACATCAAGGACCGCTTCTTTGTATTTCATTAAAGCTAATGAAATTGATGGATGGACAATATGAATTTTTTTGTTTTTGCGCAATTGCTTTAGGATACTACCCGAATAATTTGGAGCGATATCAATTACGAATGACGATTTAAGATAGAACAAATAAGAACGAATGGTTAAGTAATTGACAGAGAACAATTTTCCGAGATTAGTAAGATCAAGAAGGTTGGACGTTTCCTTACTACAGTATTCAAATAGTGCCATCAAAACGTCCCTCCGCTTTATTTTGAAAACCAAGGATATATCTTCATAAATCATTTTTTCGATTACACTGCTTCGAATATATTGATGTACAAACTCCAATTTTTCTTCCTTTGCTATCTCAGGAAATGCACCTCTTAGAATATATTTTCTCAACATTTCGTTCATAATAGCTTTCTTATGGATATTTTGTTCAAAATGCTCGGAGAGTTTTTCAATGCTTATTTTACCGATATTAACATCGTTCAATTCAAGAAATTCTCGAAAGGAAAGAGGAGTGATATAGATATCAAATAGTCTTCCGGCTAAGCTTTCTTTTGATTTTTTTATGTTTAATGATGCCGAACCAGAAACAACGAATTTAACATCGTCTCTTGTATCGTAATAGCGTTTAATTATGTCTTGCCAGTATGGGATTTTTTGTACTTCATCAAGAAAAATATATTTTTTCCCATCTTTAGCAATCGTCTTGAGATAATAATCAAGCAACTCAATCAACACATCTGAATTTTGTGCAATTAGATCATCAAAAAGGAAATAGAATATGTTATTTTTCTGAACTTTAAGCTCTGTTATTAGTTGCTTCATTATGGTAGTTTTGCCGACTCGGCGCAATCCAGTTAGAGCAATTATCTGCTTTGATTCCATAAATGTTCTCACTCGCGAAAGAACATGACGTTGATAAACAGGAACGTTTATATCAATACATTCCCACCAGCTATTGTAATCACGAATCATTGCTCTTATTCGTTCGGATAACATAATAAAACCTAATTTATTTAACTTATCTTATAATATATTATAAGTTAAATTTAAAAATACATATATTACAATATTACATATACAGAAATTAAATGAGTTCTTCTTTTCTTCTTCCGCACATTTCAGCGCGTTTCCAATTTATTGTAAAAGATTTGCCTTTTTCTGTGAACATTGAGAGCGGTATAAAAAGCCATTCTTCGTGGTTTCGCCTCCAGCCAATCAAAGTTGTAATACCTGTATTGCCTTCCCATTTTTTTAAATTTAGAAATTGCGCATGGTTTATCCCGAGATATTCTTTTTCGTGCGCTTTTGCTTCTATTGCATATTGATTTCCATGCTTAAACATTAACAAGTCTGGAGATTCTGAATTCACTCCGCTACCAGCAGCCCTGATTACAGAGTATCCATTTTGAATAAAAAAAGAGATTAATTCGCGTTCTGCGCGCGAACCCTTTATGTAAGCGTGCATTATTTTACCTTAAAATCCTACTTCAAAACCTTTATTTTCAATCTGAACATTCAAAATTTCAATATTTCCCTGCATTTCAAGTAACTTAGAGACGTCCTTTGCTTTTTTATTTGATAAGCATATCGCACAAATACTGTCTCCGCCTCCTGCACCAGGTAGTTTTGCAACCAATGCACCGCCTTTAATAATAAGCTCAATTATTTCGGTACATTGCATGGATTCAATTTCTGCACCACTTAAATCTCCAAGTTTTTTGGTTAGTAATCTGCCCTTATTGAAATGGTCTACAAACTCATCTAAATTTAAAGCGTGTGAATTGCGATCTGAAATTGCCTTAATCGCCTTTTCATTTTCTTTATTCAATTCACAAATCAATTTTGTATATTCTTCTGGTTTTTTCTTTTTAAAATCCATTACCCTTTTCACCATTTCTGTGGTCGAAGTGCTTTTATTCTTAAAATTTCCAACAACTATATAAAAATTTTTGGGCCATCTCATTTCTTTGATAGAACAATCCCATGGAGACTCGATCGTTTTTTCTATTTGTGAATTATCTATAATATTGACCAATGAAGGCGAATAGCACGTATAACAAATCGTTCCATAAGTTGCACAAGCAATATCAAAACCAGAACCAACTTTGCCTTGTGCGAGCGCATGCGCATATTGAGAGATCTTATGCACTAATTTCTTGTTTTTTCCAAAACCATTTAGCGCGAGCAAAACCGCAACTGCTGCAACGGTTACAGCTGCGCTTGAACCAAGTCCGCTTTTTCCTGAATTAACCGAAAATGCATCATCGCTTATCGTTTTTATTTCGCAACCGATTATTTTCTTTCCTTTTGAATTTAAATACAATTTCGTCGTGTCTATTGCTGAAATGACAAATCGTGCTGTTTTTTTCTCGTCCTCGCTCAATTCAGAAATTTTATTACATTTAATACCAAATTGCGGCATGTTCAAACCGAATCCACCATCCTTCCTTTTTTTAGCATAAGCATGTACGCGCGCGCTAACTGCGGTAACAAGCGAGACACTATTTTTTTCTAAAACCGAATAACCGCCAATCCAAAGGATTTTGCCAGGTGCAGACGCGTGAACAGATGAATGTATAGATCTATGTATGGGTTGATGAACAGATTTGTGAATCATAAATGTACCGTCTAAATATAAAAATTTGCACTAAGATTTTATCTTATAAAAATTTGCCATTGCATTGAATATTATCGGGTAAAATGAAAAAAATACAACTATATTCAATATTGGAATGAGTAAAGTTATCCACATTATTAAACATAATATATTGAATATGAATACATCAATGAAATTTTTTATTACGAATCTTATTCCACTTTTTATTGCTTCAATTGCAGAAATGTTTTTTACTACTGCCGCAATGCCTACAAACGAAAATATAAATTTATACACAAGTCCATTAAAACCGCAAAGAATAAGAAGTACAATCCCAAAAAGAGAAAATAATTCTGGCTTGAAAATTATAAATACAATAATTATAGGAAGATTCAAGATTAAAAAACCACCAAATCCTATTGCAAAAATTGTAAAAAATCTAAGTGAATTTTTTATTGCATATCTGAGATATTCAAACATGTGCGGCCGCGATATTTCAGTAGTCATAAAACAGTTTAACATTGCGCTAAGGTTTGCGACCATACAATAAGCAAGGAAAATAAATGCGACAAAGGAAGCAAATGTTAGTACAATTGAACTATGAGAATCCATAAGATTAAAAGATGCGGATATAAAAAATATGAGAAGGAATATTGCAACCGCTGTTAATGCAATAATAAAGGTGAAAAAAACGCTTAGGAATACAGGATAAATAAAATAAATTGGTTTATCTGTATATTTTTTTACTGAATTAGATATTATATTTGAAAGCATAATACTTCTTACTCCGCAAAATATAAAAACCTATTCCGAAAACAATAAAAATACTCTTAACTTATTGAGCTTATGGAATCAACCGAAACAACTGCAACCATGACTACAATTACAACTGCTACTGCGACTGCCAATGCCAATATCGCATTAATAAAATATTGGGGAAAAAGAGACGAAAAACTTATTCTTCCTACGAATAGTTCGCTTTCGTTTACTATGGACGAACAGCTAAGCACAAAAACCACAGTGGAATTTTCAAATGAATTTAACAATGATGAATTTTATTTAAACGGACAAAAGGCAACGGACAAAGAAACCGCTCGCATAATTGAATTTTTGGATTTGATAAGAGCGCGGGCTAAAACAAGTCTAAAAGCAAAAGTGATTTCGCAAAACACATTTCCAAAATCAGCTGGTTTGGCTTCTTCTGCCTCGGCATTCGCAGCGCTCGCAGGCGCAGCATCAAAAGCCGCAGGCATTGAGCTTTCAACCAGAGAACTATCTATAATTGCGCGCCGAGGAAGCGGAAGCGCGATCCGGTCAATTTATGGCGGCGCAGTAAAATGGGAAATGGGCAAGAAAAAAGATGGAAGCGATTCTATTGCGGTCCAATTAGTAAATAAAGAACATTGGCCTGAAATAAGGAACGTAATAGGCATAATGACAAAAGAGGAAAAAAAAGTAAGCTCGCGCGCAGGGATGGCGGAAACCATAAAGACATCTTCTCTTTATAAAGTCCGCCTCAAAAGCGTGCGCAAAAGACTAAAAATTGCCGAAACAGCGATTTTGAAAAAAGACTTTCACGCTCTTGCCGAAATAATCATGCGCGAAAGCAACAATATGCACGCGGTTATGTTTGACAGTTGGCCGCCAATAATGTATCTGAATAACGCCTCAAAGGGAATTATTGAATCAACAATTAATTTTAATTTGGAAAAAGGAAAGAATGCTATCGCGTATACCTTTGACGCTGGTCCAAATCCGCATCTTTATACAACTGTAGAATATGTAAATGATGCGAAAGCTTTGCTAAAAGAAAATGGAATTAGCGAAATTATTGTATGCAAAGTTGGCGATGGATTACAATTCAGCAAAAATCATTTAAAAGTTTAATATGCAAAATATAAAATAAAGACATAATTGGAAATGTATAACCGAGAGCTATAGCCAAGAAATATAGTTGAGATGTATGGCTGAAAAAAGCATTTTACTGAAAGTTGCAGAAGCGCTGCAGAACGATATAGGAAGAGGAATAGTACGCATTAATTCTAATGTAAAAAAGGAACTTGATTTGACTACTGGCGATTTTGTAAAACTTAGTGGAAAAAAATCCGCAATCGCAATAGTATGGCAAAGTCACCCTGAGGATGAAGGAGTAAGCATAGTGCGCATGGATGGTATTATTCGTCAGAATACTGGGGTTGGATTAGGAGATAAAATAAAATTGGAAAAAACAGAAGTAAAGGAAGCAAAACGACTTGTACTTGCTCCAAAAGAGACAATAAGATATAGCCCTGGTTTTGAGCAGTATGTAAAGAGAAAATTAATCGGAAACGCAATGTTAAAAGGAAATATAATCCCGGTTGGTGTATTTGGAACCGCAATTCCGCTTATTGTTTCCCAGGTAATACCCCAAGCTCCAGTAGTCGTGACAGAAAGCACAGAGGTAATTGTAAAAAATGAACCTATTAAAGAACTTGAAAATGTTCCTTCAGTAACTTATGATGATGTAGGCGGTCTGCAAAGTACGATCCAAAAAATAAGAGAGATGATAGAGCTTCCGCTCAGACATCCTGAACTTTTTGAGCGGTTGGGAATAGAACCGCCAAAGGGTGTTTTGCTTTACGGTCCTCCAGGCACAGGAAAGACCCTGCTTGCGAAAGCGGTGGCAAACGAAAGCGACGCAAATTTTTCTTATATAGGCGGACCAGAGATAGTTTCGAAATACGTTGGCGAAAGCGAAGAAAAATTAAGAAAAATATTCAAGGAGGCTGAAGAAAACGCGCCGAGTATAATTTTTATAGACGAAATTGACGCAATTGCCCCAAAGCGCGGCGAAGTAATAGGTGAAGTTGAAAAGCGGGTGGTTTCGCAGTTGCTTACGATTATGGACGGACTTAAATCGCGCGGCCAGGTAATTGTTATTGCTGCAACAAACAGGCCAGATTCAATAGACGAAGCACTCAGAAGGCCAGGGAGATTTGACAGAGAAATAGAAATCGGCGTTCCTGACCGGAATGGAAGAAAAGAAATTTTGCAAATACATACAAGAAACATGCCGCTTGACAGGGATGTGAATTTAACCGAACTCGCTAGTGTAAGCCATGGATATACCGGTGCGGATTTATCTTTGTTTATCAAAGAAGCCGCGCTCAAAGCGCTCAGGCGAATTCTTCCAGAGATAAATTTAGAGGAGGAATTTATTTCCCCGGAAATCTTGGATAAAATAAATGTAAAACAAGACGATTTTTTTTCTGCTTTAAGAGAAATCCATCCAAGCGCGCTGCGCGAAGTTTATGTTGAAAGACCAAATGTTCATTGGAATGAAGTGGGCGGACTTGAAAATGTAAAGAAAAATATACAAGAGGCGGTTGAACTTCCGCTTAAAAAACCAGAAATATTTGAACGGATAGGAATAAGACCGATAAAAGGAATTTTGCTTTACGGTCCTCCAGGCACAGGAAAGACCCTGCTCGCGAAAGCGGTCGCCACTGAAAGCGAGGCCAATTTTATCGCAATCAAAGGTTCTGATTTGCTGCATAGAAATGTGGGCGAATCAGCAAAAATTACAAAAGATCTTTTTATGAAAGCGCGCACAGCCGCTCCAAGTATAATTTTTATAGATGAGATAGAAAATGTCGGAAGAACAAGATCGGTTTCAAATCCATCGGTAATACATGAAGATATAATAAACGGCATTTTGGTTGAAATGGACGGTTTGTGTTCGCTTAAAAATGTTGTTGTTATTGCCGCAACAAACAGACCCGATTTATTGGACGCCGCGCTCTTGCGCGCTGGAAGATTCGACAAAATGATAGAAATTCCACTTCCTGACAGAAATGCGAGATATGAAATACTGAAGATACATACAAAAAAGATGCCTTTGGAAAAAGTTGATTTAAGGGAGCTTGCCGAAGCGACGGAAGGATTTACAGGCGCGGATTTAGAGAACATGGTACGCGAGGCTGGGATGATTGGAATACGCGAAAATGCGAAAAGAATTACTCAAACGCATTTTGAAAATGCGCTCAAAACAATAATTCCAAGTGTGAAAAAAGATGATTTAGAAAGCATGGAGAAATTTAAAAGCTCAGCGCAAGTAATGTATAGATAATATTATAAACTCCCAAACAAAAAATATATCTAGTGAGGTGGAGGGATTACGCCAATATGTCGTGTATACAATATATGTCATATGGGTGAGGAAGTTCTACCCATCCGAGGTAAAAGGTTTTTAAGGGACTGGGCAACGATACAGAAATAGCCTTCTGTTAGCATAAAAGCAATGACGAAAGGAGCGCGAACCAGAAGATGAAATAATGTTGCCATGCCGTCTTTAGGATGCAAGGCATTGTGCTGCACGCAAATTACAAATTGCGCGCTTTTTCGTACTTTTTCACATAACTAACATAAGTGAAAATGCGTAAAATGCGAGTCAAATATCCCATAATACATAAGGTAGACTAACCATCTCACTGAACTTCTGTAAAGTTTGAAGTTTGCCATTAATAGAAATATTTAAATATTTTTAATTTCAATAGTATTACCATGGAATATCTTGAAAGAATTCTATTCAAAGAACTGCAAAAATGGGATGGACGACGAGAATTGTTTGCAATAAAAGGCCCGCGGCAAGTGGGAAAGACTACATTACTCGAGATGTATAGGGTTTGGTTGCTCAAAAAAGGCGTGAATGAAAAAAACATAATATTTATCACATTTGAAGATCGTGAAATGCTTGAAAAATTTGAGAAAGACCCACTGAACTTCGTAAATAGATTTGTGGATGCAAAGAGTCGTTTCTATTTTTTTCTAGATGAAGCGCATTATCTCCATGGTATAGGTCAAAAAATAAAACTGATTTATGACAAATATCCGAATGTAAAGATTATAATTACTGGTTCGTCTTCGCTTGAACTCATTTCTCAAACAGCCAAATACTTAGTCGGAAGAATGTTCTCGTTTGAATTGCTTCCGTTTAATTTCCACGAATTTCTATTGGCAAAAGATCCTTCTCTTGCGAAAATTTATTCTAAATGCCGAACAATGGTTCGCGCGCTTATCACCAAACGCAAGAATTTTAACATTCCAAAAAACGACATAATAATAAGTGATTTGCTGAAATATTTGGAGGAATATTTAATTTTTGGAGGCTATCCGGCCGTGGTGCTGGCGAAAAACAACGAAGAAAAATTCATTGTCCTGAAAAACATCTTTAACACCTACTTGGAAAAAGATATCATTTCCTTTCTTCAAATAACGGACAGTGCAAAATTCAGAAAGATTGTTTCTATTCTTGCTTTGACTTGCGGTAACATTCTTTCATATAATTCTCTTGCAACAAACGCCGGCGGATACTTCAAAGAGATCATGCATATAATTGATGTTCTTGAGCAGACGTATATAATGAGGCGTGTGAGGCCCTTTTATGCCAATCTTGTAACCGAACTAAGGAAGAACCCAAAGGTTTATTTTCTTGATAGCGGCATAAGAAACTATGCCATTCAAAATTTTTCCGAATTGGATACAAGAAGCGACAAAGGTCACCTCGCAGAAAATTTCGCATATAATGCGTTAAATGAAATTTCCGAAGGTCAGAATCTGCACTTCTGGCGCACCACGTCCAAAGCTGAAGTGGATTTTGTGGTGGACAAAAGCAGTTTTCTCATTCCTGTTGAAGTAAAATTTGAGCCCTTCAAAAAAGAAAGAATTTCAAAAAGCATGCGCAGTTTCATTTCGGTATATTCGCCCGAATTTGCGATCATTGCAACCAAGGATTTTTTTGGCGAATTAAAAATAGGAAAAACTATCGTAAAGTTCATTCCGCTTGTCTATTTATAGATGTCGCTGTTTTTTATTTTTTCACAAGTCCTTTTTCTTCCATTTTTTCCATACATATTTTAATTAAATCAACCAAAACAAATTTGTGAATATTATGAATATCTTCAAAAGTTTAGATTCTTCACAAACCGTTTTCAAGAACGAAGCGGTATTCTCTTCTGATTTTATCCCAACCGAAATAGTACGTAGGGAAAATGAAATAAAGGAAATTGCGCTTACTTTGATGCCATTGATGAAAGGAAAACGCTCGTCTAACATGATTCTATACGGTCCTCCGGGAACAGGAAAAACAATGATTGCGCGATACATTGCTGCGCAACTCAAGGAAGCTACAAGTCGCGTACATTCTGTTTATGTAAATTGCGCAGAACAAGGTTACAGATATTCAATACTCGGAACCGTTCTCTCATCTCTGGGTTATGCAGTCTCGCGCAGAGGAAGAAGTGTGGACGAATTACTTGAGCGTTTGGTTGAAATACTAAAGAAAGAAAATAAAATTCCGCTCATTATTCTTGATGATATTGATATGATTTCTTTGGATGAAAAAAATAGCCTGCTTTATGATTTTTTGCGCATGCGCGAAAATTTTGGAATTGAATGCGCAGTAATAACAATAACAAATCGCGAAGTTTTTATAATCAAATTGGACAGAAGAATACGAAGTTCGCTTTTGCAATCGGTGTTAAAATTTCAAAAATACGGCCCAGATGAACTCCGCGATATATTAAAGGAAAGGGCAAAGCTCGGTTTTATATCAGAGACATGGAGCGATGAGGTAATCGGATTATGCGCTGGATTCGCGGCAAAAAACGGAGGAGATGCGCGACTTGGAATAAACGCGCTTTGGCTTGCGGGAAAAGAAGCGGACAAAGAAGGAGTAAAAAAAATAACGATAGAGCATGTTGAAAAAATAAAAGATAATGCGCAGATGCTTTTACGCGCTGGAGAGGAACAGAATCTTTCAAAAGAAGAAAAATCTATACTTACGGAAATAAAAAAAGCTGGTAGAATACAAAGTGGTGCGCTTTATTCTAAATTGAAATTAAACGAGCGCACGGTGCGCAATTATCTCACAAAATTAGAAGAATTAGGGTTTATAGAATCAATACAGATAAATTCAAAAGAAGGAAATACGCGAATATTCTCAATTAAAAAGGAGATATAAATAAATTTGCGAATGGACAAAAGGTGGGGTTTTGGAACCGATAGTTATTTCAGATTCAAAAGCGATTGAACTTTTCCGCAGATATGGTGCTGGCATTATGGAAAATGAAAAAATAAAAATCCATCCTATTGAAGCGCTTTACTTCATTGAACGCGGGAAATTAACACTTGAAAATGAGACGTTTGACTCGCTTCTTGCAAAAATAAAAAATGAGGATGCGCTTGCTGAGGAAAAATATGCCGTACTTAAACATTTGCGGCAAAATGGATATATCTTAAGAGTTTCTTTTTTGAATGAGCCATGGATGCGTGTATATCGCAAAGGTTTTCGCCCTGGAGAAGACAGAACGCAGTATCTTCTAAAAATAGTAAGTAATACTTGGCACCCAAAATTAAAAGAACTGATAGATGATATAAAAAAAGCAGCGCAAGTGAGAAAAGAACTGATATATGTGCTCGTACAAAAGGAAAAACCTAGTTTTTTTAAAGTTACAAAATTTTCTTTTTTTTAAAAAGAATTTATATTTTATATGTTCTGGAAAAAATTAGCGCGCCCGCTCTCGAAAGCGATCGGTTGTAAAAATTAGTTTACGCTGTAATTGCGAAACTCGGGTATTTAAGTTTAAAAAAGAAAGATTTAAAGAGTGACAAAATTGTTACATTTTGAACACACAGCCAAAACATACTCACTTCGTTCGCTGGCGCATAGCTCCTTGCTGTTTTACTAAACAAATTATTTCCAAAGTTTATTTCATATGTTTTTGAAGAGCTTGAGCTAAAACAACAGTTGTTTATGGAAGCGTTTTCACTATCGCGCTTTGCGTGCGTGTAGCGCGAACCAAGACAAGTTAGGTATAACAGGTTTTACGACATCAACGACTTCTGGCCGAAGCCCGTGGCATATTTGAATATGCTTCAGGTGAACGCTATAACACCTATTAAGGGTGCCACGGGTTCTAAAGTTTGTCTCGTTCATTAATTAAAATAGGTAGCGTTCACGAACCCGAAGTCGTTGTAAAAGCGCGCGCGTTTTGTAAAGTCAAGTAAAAGCGCGTACGTTTTGTAAAGTCAAGTAAAAAGGAGTTATCACCAGTTATCAAAAAAGAGCTAAATTTTGATAACTCTTGATAATTCTTGATAATTCTTGATAACTAGGCCTAAATTTCTATTTCCGGTTTTTAATAAGAAACAATAAAACAATAAGCACTCCAATCAAACTGATATTTCCCACAATAATTGAAAATTGAATTTCACTATGCGGCGCTGATGGTCTATATACATCTAAATTTGTTATGTTTGTACTTCCGTTTTCTGCAGTCAAATTATGATGAGTAAGCAGGCGATTTGCAATTTTAAATGCGGTTGTATAATTGGAATTAAAATGATCAGTAATATTCAGTGAAAATTGATTTACGCCATATGCGATATATGTCGTATTGAAAACATATGTATATTGGTACGTTCTATTTTCTGCTTCAAATTGTATCGGTGTAATTTTCTCGGCAACTTCTTGGACGGTTATATTGACGGAATCAGAAATATTTGACGAAATTATGCCCCACACTCCAAGCGAATCATTTGTTATGTTGAATGAATATAAATTTGCAATACCAAGTTCCTGATCGCCTTTAAAAAATCCAACGCACGCAAATTTCATATTTGCGAATGAAAATTGTTCCAGAAGAGAATTTTTGCTCCACTGTTCGCGCAAAATCGGTTTGTTAAGAAAATAAAGCGGACTACCGCTTTCAACTATGTAAGTGAGATTGCTTTTTACGCCGCGCGTGATGTCAAACGGCGTATTTGAATGTGTGCTTATGCACGAACACGAATCATTTTCATCATATACCGGAGTCTCTTCATATGCATTTAAGATATAATGAAATGTTATTGTTCCATCAAGAATAAATGTGGCATTGTCCCATTCGCTCGCGTTCAGGATATTTTGTAATATTGGAATATTTACTGGATTCTGATCCACTATATTGGCGCTATAAGTTTGGTTTCTGAAAAACGCGCTAAGATTCGCAAATACGCTTGCATTTTTAAAAATTTTATAATAGTGACTGGTACAACAATCATTGGATATAGTTTCATCTTCATCCGCTGCTTTATATGCATAGCGCCAAAGCGCGTATGTTTTTACATTTGAAGAAATACGATCGTCTACAGATGGATAGAGCGTGAGTAAACTTATTTCGGCGCATATTATCGGATTGGAGTACGTGGGACTTGAAACATGAACGCATGTACTGTTAAGGAACAAAGGAGCAAGCGCATTATTGTGTTCGCTAATATTTGAGTGCGGTGCATAAATACACGCAGCAGCCACGTTATTTATGTTATTTAGAAAGATATATAAAAAAAAGATAGAAAAGATGGCGCAAAAAATAGTGCAAAAAGTAGTGCGAGAAATATTCTTCATATCAATTCATCCAATTCATCCAATGTCGTAAGCCTAAGTATACCGTTCTTTATTTTTAATTCAAGAACTGCGCGCTTTTTACTATCAAGCGAAGACACATAAGAGCGCATATCGGTACGATCTTCAAAAATCAACAACGCCTCTTTTTTCGCATTTTCAGAATCAAAAACAATTTCCCTTTCTCCAATATTAAAACCGCATTGAGTTTCACTAAATTCCACTCCGTTTTGTATTAACTTGTCCTTTATTATTCTCTTAAGCGCATTGCGCTTTTCATCGCCCCATGAGCTAAGTCCGTACAACCCAAGATATTTTTTCACAAGTCCTTTTTCTTCCATTTTTTTCAATATTGTTTCAACGGTGCCTTCTGTCACTTCAACACCATTTGTAACGCGCTTAAGCCCTGTGCCTATCTCTCTTGCATAGAGTGGCGTATTTTCCCAACCAAACATTTTTTCTACCTCGTCCAAGACCAAAAGAATTTCATTTGTTTTAAGTTTGATTTCTTGATTTTTGTTCGGAACGCTGTCAGGAACAAAAATCTTATATATAGCCTTTTTATTCAGGCGTATGGCGATGTAAAAGAATATAACTATTAATGCCCCAAACACGAGATATTTTATATAAAATGCGGTTATATCTTCCTGCACATTATCATAAGCAAGATAATGTTTTTGTCCGAAAAGATCTATTACAAATATGTTTTCTCCTGGTTTGAGATTCGCACGCACTAAAAAAAATCCATTTCGCACCTCACTCTTTACTTGTGCTGAGGAATGATTTAGTCCAATTGTTATTGAAGCATTTTCCAAAGGTTGTTCATCCAAAAGCACACTAAACTCATAAGAATTTCCATATACACGCGCAAGCGAAACATTTATTTCCTTTACATGAATACGCTTCGAAGCCATTGTTCCATTCTGGTCAAATATCTTAAGAAGATAGTCGCCAGATGAATTAAACGAAAACGCAAGGAAAAATGCTTGATCACCTCTTACACGATCAAGTTCTCCACGTTGTATTATTTTTTTATCTTTTTCCAGTACAAACGTTATCTTTCCGCTAGAGTAGTTTGTCTCTATTGTTATCTGAGCTTTTTGCCATTGAAAAATATCATCGCTTCCACTTATATTTGCCCGATTTTGTGCAAAGCGTTCCGAATCAGCGAGTGGAAGCATTCGCAACCACTGTGCTCCATTAAGTTTTAGGAAATATGTTTTGTCACTATCACCAGAATATGAGAACGATGCTGAGTTTTTTTCAGCCCATGCATTTTTTTCTATTTGCTCAAAAAGCGAGTAATTTTTTTCAGAATAAAACTCATCCAATGTTTTTTCAATTATGAAAACGTGCTTTTTTGCGCTTGCAGAAATATTGGAAACCCAATCAAATCGTTCCAATTTATCAGTATAAATAAAATCTTTTTTGCCAAGGTATACTATTTCATTTGTTGCGCTAATATTGTCAATATTTTTTAGAATATCAACTGGCAATGCACCACATGGAACAATAATTATACTATTTTGCGGTATACTATTTTGCGGTGCAATAATGCGGTCTGTTTCTTCTATGGAAAAGCCCTTTCTTCTAAGAGCGCTGAGCGAATTAATAAAATTTGAATATTGACCTGTGTTTAGAAAATCATGCTTAAGTACAAAAATTTTGGTTTTTGGTTGTTCGGAAAGCGCAATCAAAGTCAAATTGCCGGTTCCATTATAATGCACTATAACGTATCCATAATCTCCTCCACCTCCAAACTCAATTGTTTTCACGATCCCATTTTGTACGATGGCGCGCTCTTCCTTTTTTTCAGTTGAAGAAAAATAAAATACGACACCAGTTATAATCAGGATAAGTATAACAAGTGCGATAACCAGAAATATTGCGTTCTTATAATTCACAGTTTTACCCTTGCGCTCTTGAGCCATGTTAAATCGTTTTTATAAAACGTGCGAATATCATCAATATCCATTAGCATCATGAGCGGTCGCTCCAGACTAAGGCCCCATGCAAGTACCGGATATACGTTTGCGAGTGGAAGCGAAACTTCAGGACGCAGTATTCCAGCACCGCCCATTTCAACCCATTCTTTTTTTTCATTGAAATATACTATTATTTCCAAACTTGGTTCTGTGTACGGAAAATAACTCGGTCTGAATTTTATTCTTTCAAAACCGAGCTTGGAGTAGAACTCTTTTAATATTCCAAGAAGATCACGAAATGTTGCGTTTTCCCATGCAATTATTCCTTCTAATTGCTGAAATTCGGCGAGATGTTTGTAATCCGTTGCTTCGTTCCTGAATACTCTTCCTATTGCGAAATATTTTTTTGGCGTATTTTTCATAGATGCGAGGTATCTGGCGCTTAATGCAGTGGTATGTGTGCGAAGTACTCTTCTTTTCGCTTCGGCTTCGTTCCATGGATTTTCCCATCCTTTTTCGTGCGCTTTTTTAACGTTTTCCACAAGCTTTTTATCCGGCAAAGGTTCTTCTCCTTCCAAATAAAAAGTATCTGCGAGTTCTCGTGCCGGATGATCCTGCGGTTGAAAAAGCGCGTCAAAATTCCAGAACGCACTCTCTATATAATTACCCTCCATTTCTTCAAAGCCAAGTTCGGAAAAAATTAAGCGCACGCGCTCAATTACCTCGGTAATGGGATGAATTTTACCCATGTGCGCGTCTTTTGCAGGAACAGAAACATCATATTCCTTAAACCCCCTTTTCTTCCATGTCCCTGTGCGCAGCATTTCTGAAGTTAATTTGGTTATTCCTTCTTCTCCAAATTTTGCGTTTATGCCATCATCGGTTATCCAAAGCGTTATTTCTTTTTTGCTTTTTTCTACCGCAATTCCTCTCTTTAACCATTCTTCTGAATTTGCGCTTTGCGACAAATAAGATTTAGAGTACTCGCTTATCTCATATGCTGATAATTTTTTTTCTGGCACAAATTTACCTTCGATGAATTTGACAAGTCCTTTGTCCATAGCCCATTTTATGCCAAATTGTTTTTCATCGGCAGTAAACGAACTTATATCCTTTCCATCAGCAATTTTTTGATATACGCGGATTTCTGGAAGCCGATTTTTAAGATAATTTTTTCCTTCCTCTGTAAACACTATCATCTTTGATACTACTATATCTTTTTTTATCAATCCTTTTTCTTCAAGAGAAATAAGCGGGCGCATGAGCGCATCTTGATTTAGCTTGAGAGCGGTGGCAATCTCAGCGAGCGAAACATTTTTCATGGTTTTTAGGTAGTCTAATATTTCGTGTTCATATTTGTATTCCATTTCATCTCCTCATTTTATCTTCTTGAGATTTTCAAATAAAAATAAGAACAGATTAGTATTACCGCAATTGCCAATGCGGTCAGTTCTTCCTGCCCAAACCGAATTGCGCTTATATTTTTCTGGAAATCAGAAAAGAACCCAACAACTTCTTTATCCAAACTTTGCTCTATTTCATAGATAAGAGAAAACTGCACCAGCGTAAGCCCGCTCCAGTTCAGAGTTTTTGATGTGGTATTCAAATTTTCTATTTTTGGATTAATATTTACTATTATTGCATTAGTCGGAAGAATAAATGAAATTGTGGTTTTCTTATCCAATCTTATATCTCCGTTTTCGGTGCGCTGAAGATTAAACGCACTTTCATTCAGTGTAAAGCGAGTCGTTCTTGGTTTATATTTTTCTATTTTGGTAATGCCTGTATTGTTCGTTATATTTCCGTCCTTGTCGTAGTAAGGGGATGCAATATATGAAATTATTATTTGGGTAAACCAAATATCCTCAGAAATGGATTTTCTTGGAGGTTGAGGTAGTATAATGATGTTTTTCAAATCAACATTCTTTCTGTTTAAATGAATCTTTATTTCGTCTATATTGGTTATTTCCTGCCAATTAGAAAGCGCATTTTTATCATAACCGCTTTCGTAAAGCTGTCTGCTGTACGAATCGTTTATCATAATACGTATTTTTTCTTCTACATTTGCATTACCGTCTTCATTTAATTTTATTGTAATCTCAAAATCCTGAAGCTGAAAGCCAGCAAACACAAAATTTGCCAAAAGCAGTATTAAAAGTAATTTTTTAACGTTCATGAATAATAAAAACACCTGCAGTTTTTTAAACTATCTTTTCTTATTAACTGATATGCGCTGTGCCATTATTATATTTTCATTACTGTTTTTTACACAATCAAGTTTTGCAGTAGAACCTTATTATACTATTGTTCCAATAGGTGGGCTGCTGGCTGTTTTTATCATCGCAATTTTTTACATGGCATCGCAATTCCTTCAAAACCCCCAACTTGAAGCGTGGACTAAAAATGAATTGAAAGAATTAATGATCGCAGGAATAACCATAAGTATTGTTTATGTCGCAATGAGCGTATCTACAGGAGAACTATTAGGCACTATAACAGGTTATGCCGATAAAAGCGATTTGATTTCAGGAATAGAAACAAAATTCAATGAATTTGAAAACGCGCTTCTAAACGATTATAATCATTTGATAAAGGCTTCAAACAGATTCGGAATGCTGAGTTCCTACACATATTCGCAAAGCGCAGGGTTTATAATAATGTTTGGAAAAACCGATGCTCCTCTTCTTGGTGCTGGCGGAATGATGCAGTCTCTTTCAATACTCGCGTCAAGCGCATCAAACGGAATTTTAATTTATGAAGCAATGAAAATATTTCTAAAATTTTTCTTTGACACCTCAATCAATTATCTTCTTCCGATCGCGTTTGTTTTTCGCATGCTGCCGTTTACAAGAAAAATAGGTGGAACGCTTATAGCGCTGGCGCTCGCTGGCGTTTTTATTTTTCCGTTTTCAATGGTGCTTGCTGCAACAGTGCACGACAGTGTCGGAGTTACGCATTCGCAAATGACGTCCCCGGACTTTGAAAAAATAACTCTTAAACTTGATAATCGAATAACAGAGATGTGTACAGATTCCACATTAAGGCTTTTGGTTTCACTTAGCGAATATGGTTGGTGGGCGATGATATGTCCTATATATTGTTCAATATTCGCCGCAGCCTGCGGACCTGGCGCACCTGCTTGTTTTGCAGCATGTATACCACCCACACCTGGTGGAATTTGTTTTAGCAGTTATGTTTATCCATTGTATAACTATATACAAACCGCATACTCAATCGCGAGTTCAATAGCGTTAGTCACATCTGCGCGCAATGTTGTTCCGAATGTGGAAAGTAGCGGAGTGATATTCGACATATTGACGAATAAACTTATTGTTCCGGTAAGCGTTGCGGCATCTCTCCCGCTCATGGAAGTGGTACTTGTTGGCGCGCTTACAGTTGTTGGCGCAAGAAGTCTTTCATCAGCATTGGGAGGAGATATAGCGATAAGCGGATTAGAACGACTGATCTAGAAGGAGGGTCAAGATGATATCAAAATACAAAACAAATTATGAATAAAGAGAGATTTTATGAGAAACGCGTATTTGGATTTATTTTTTATCTTTCTTCTTTTTTCTGCGAGCAATGCTGTTAGTATAGGTAATTGCGCTGCGGCAACATTTGATAGTTATATTGAAATAATGAAAGGACCGCTCGGCGTATTGATGTTTAGTATTGTATTGGCTTTAGCGCTAATTTATATGATCGCAAACGCATTTCACAGACCAGAGTACATTGTACTAGTGAAGGACGAATCTTTTCATCTTCTTATTTCTGTTATGCTGCTTGTTTTTTTCGGGCTTGGAATGGAAATAGGGTGCGGCGTGGTCGGAAGCGCGTTTGATTTCGCATACAAAAACATCAGCAAAGCCGGCGATCCTTGTTATCTTCCTGAAGAATCAGTACAAAAGATTGCTGTGTGTTCAATGCAGATGATGGAAAACGACGCAAATGAACTTATAAACGCATATACCAAAAAGAATATCGATCTTCAGGTGGAGGCATCGGCATATATAAGTTATTTTGGGATTACAGGTGGTGCTACATTCGGACCTGACGCATATTTGCGTGCGCACGCAATATTTATTGACAATGTAAAGAATATGTTTACCCTGCCTGCATATTTGAGCATACGCGCACAAAATATAATTATGCAATTTTTCCTTGGAACCGGGACATATACCGGAGCAATTATTCAATATCTCATTCCGGTGGCATTTTTGATGCGGTTTATTCCTTTCTTCAGGCAAATAGGTAATATAATGATTGGACTCGCTGTTGCGATATTTATCATTGTGCCGGTTTTTATAGCGCTTAACGGAATAATGTATTTGTATATATTTACTCCAGAGCAATGTTCACAATATTCCGATTTGGTATACGACAATGTGTTTGAATTGAGTGGCGCTAGTGGATGCAATTCGAGCATCAATATACTCAAGGTTGCAAGACTTTATCCACAGGCGTTTTTACTTCCGAATCTTACCATAGTAATTTTTATTACGTTTGTTAATTCATTAAATAAAGCGCTCAAAGTATTAGGATGAAAAGGATGAATGAAAACATAGGTAATATGAAAAAAATAGCCTCTATAATCTTCATAATCGTTATAATGTTTTCATCATTTATAAATTTTGTAAACGCAGCGAATGTAAGCGAGTTGATAAACCAAACGGTTGAGGGCGAGGGAGGAATAAGCGGTTCATCTAATTTATACAGTACTGGACTGTTTAAAGATTGGCAGATACTTTCAGTACTCTGTGCACTGATATCCCTTTTTATTGTTGCAATCGCACATATGGTTGCGCAGCCGTTCAACCTTCCTGATCTTAAGGCATGGGCAAATTTGGAATGGGGTCAGGTATTTGTCACAGTAATTATAGTTGGATGTACAATAACTGCACTAGAATTCGTGGATATAATTATAATGGAGCAGGTAAACAATTCGCCTGCCAGTCCTGTTAAGTGTTCTGCCAGTGATTTCTGCCTTTTCAATGTTTCCAATACATATTTGGATGGACTTATCGAATTGACCAATAGCAGTATGCGAAATACTTTCATAGAAAGCGTGAAAGCCGGAAAGGCCTCAATATCCCGAGTTATGCTTTCATGCACTACCTTTCTATATCCTCCATGCTTGTGGGGATACACCGGATGGGCAAACAATGCATTTTTGAGTCTTGATGTAGACAGATACACTCAAGAAATAGAGCAATATAATTCAGTTTTATATAGTCTGACAATACAGAAATTTTTCGTAAGTAATGTAAATTACAACGTTGGTCCAGCATTACTTTTGATAGGAATAGTTGCGCGCAGTTTTTTCATCACACGAAAGGCGGGTGGCTTGTTAATGGCAACAGCAATCGGCATAATGTTTGTTTTCCCCATGATGTATCTCTGGAACATGATAACACTTAATGTTGCTGTTTTTGGAGATGATTTGTTCCAAGGTCTTAATTCTGATTGTCCCGAAGCATGCACTTACACACCACCAGTAGCATATAAAGATGGAAACGCGCTAACCTATGGTGACTTCTATGTTTTGATTGGAATGAACGACAGTCTTGCTGAAGAATTCAAAAAAGGAACAATTGAATCGTATAACGATGTGTATTCCTGCGAGTTTTCAGCGCTTGAGACAAATACAACAGAGGGAATTTACTGCCCAAGATTATGCAGAGAGCTCCCCTATCCATATGTATTTCAAGATTGTTCTGACCCACGCGCAGAACTTGCCTGCACTCGCTTGCCAATTGCATGCAAATTAATACGCAATATAACAACATGCCCTCCCGACGAACTCAGAAATTGCTCTGATGAATGCAGGGTAATACCTCCGCTCAATGGCGGCAGAGACTGCGAAACCTGTTTTATAAATGCGAGCAATAAAACTCCGAACGCGATTCCATTTAGCTGTAGAATAGCATTAAGAACAAACATCGCCGATGTTAATGATACTTCAGGAAGACCGAGCCAATGCGTTTTAGATTCCAGCCCCTACAAACAGGCAACTCTTAATTGCAAAGCGAGTTTAGATCCGTATCAAAGCTGCATGTATATAATGCCTGATTTTCCTGACGATAGGTGCCAGGGATGCCTTAATGTTACAAATGATTATTGTTTGTTCAAGCCGCCAATAGTCAACGATTGCGGAAGCGAATGCACAGAAGAATCGATATTAAAACCAACATTGCTCAATCCAGCAGAATTTGCGAAAAAATCTGGTGACGGCATGTTCGGGCGTGAAGATATAAAAAATGTAAGCAGGCTTGTATTTCCAGCTTATTTCCTACCGCTCATAAACATAATTGTTACGTTGATGTTTATACGCGGATTTTCTCCAATATTCGGAGGCGATATTGATATACCAGGTTATCTAAAGGTTTTATAGATTTTACAGGTTTTATAAATGAAAAAATTCATGCTGTTCATGATTTTGTTCGCGTTTTCATTTTCTTTTGCGAGCGGTTGGCAGGAGCTCAGCGTAATAGCGATTACAATTTCAATAATGATATTGGGACTTATTTTTGCGGCAGGGCATATTATAGACTCAAATGAAATGAAATTCCTTGCAAAAGATGAACTTGTTCAGATTGTTGCAACAGCGCTTATGCTCGCATCGATCGCTGCATTTGCTACATTTTTATCCTCTATTTCTGCAGATGCATCTTTATCTATTGACAACAGTCTGCAAACTATTAGCTCAATGAACAATATTTTAGGTGGCGCTGCAGAAACTGTTGGAAAAGAAGGAAGCAGATCAATATGGTGCAGTTTTTCTGCAGTAAGCTTTGGAACTTCTGCATGCACAGGATATAGGATGTTGTCCCCTTCGCTTTCAATAGGTTTCCAACTTACAGGAACTGCGCTTGCCGAGCTTAATGCATTCAAATTTCTTATGGACAGTTCAAATACATGGATAATAAATCTCTTTTTACCGTTGGGAATTTTTCTGCGCACATTTAAATACACAAGAGGTGCAGGAAGTCTTTTTATGGCAACCGCTGTTGCGTTTTGTTTTGTACTTCCGATCACATATACGGTAATTCAGGATAGTATAGAAAGTTTTCGCGCTGCAAATCCAAATTTTGGAGCCATGCCTTCATTTTCCATTAGTTCATGCAATGAATATGCAATAGACGACTCGCAAAATGAACAAAACGCCATCAATGCATTTAATGGAGCAATAGCATCAGCGTTTCCACAATTATTATTCGCTTTCCTGATAGACGCAAATTTGACTATAATTGTTTCGCTTGCAGTTACAATAAGTTCAATAAGATTCCTGATGGGCATTGCTGGAGCTGAAATAGATGTGCAATCGCTTGGAAGGTTGATATAGAAAATGGATATAAAGGGTTGGCATAAAAAATTGATATTAAAAGTTGGCATAAAGGGTGACATAAATGGATGTTTCGTTATTTTGCAGTGACACACTTCCAAACTTTCTCACAACTGAAATATTGCCAATTACAATGATTGCCGCTGTTCTTTTTTCCATGATTATTGGAATAACTTTTGCATTGTCTCAAGCAACAAGCAATCCAAAGCTTTCTGTCTGGTCAAAAATAGAGATTATGCAGCTTATATTCTCCACAGCTTTTGTGTTAATTCTTTTGGAGATAATAGCTTCGTTTTGCACGTTTAGCACCAATGATATCGCAATGCTCACAGGTAGTTCTGCACCTACACCAGCACTACCTGTCTATGATGGGGCTGAAAAATATTTGGTTCAAAGCGCAGCGTATTCTAAAGTCGCAATGATCAATGCACGCTATTATTTAGGTGTGATAAATGTTCAAGAAATGGTTTCAACCTGGAAATGTCCAGATTGGTGTTTTTTAACAGTCGGCGGTACAGGAGCTTCTGCTTCACCAAACGCCGGCAGTTCAATGTTTTCATCCGCGTTTATGCTGCTTCTTAATTCTTCGCTTATGTCATTCATGTCATCATTCATGCATATTTTCTTCCTTAAGTATATTCAATCAGGACTTTTCCTCTTTCTTTTTCCACTTGCCATAATAACGCGTTCGCTTCCGTATTTGCGAACATTTGGCGCTGTTATACTTGCGGTTATTTTCGCGTTTTATGTAATATACCCATCAATTCTTGCAGCGTTCTATGTCTCGCTTTCTGATTCTATGGTTCCGCCTGTTATGAAAAATGAGGACGAACTTAAACAGAAAGATTTTGATTTTGGTGCGGCGTTGTGGGGAGATAACCCAGTTAAATTAAGCGTGTCCGCGAGCGATATTGGTGACGTTTCTAATTCTGCTGCAAAGGCGTTCTTTTATTCGGTGTTTTTGCCTACTGTTGCATTACTCGCCACAGGCGCTGCAGCAACATATGTTTCGCGTCTTATGGGCGAAGATATTGATCTAAGTAGATTAACTCAAATGATATAAATAATATAAATATATCCAAACATAATCAAACATAATTGCGGTGTACATACATATGGTATATTATCCGACCACATGGGAAGCAGGACCTGGTTGCGATGTTGGTCTATTCTGCGAATGGACAAGTAGCTGGGAACCCATAATCATGCTATCCATGATGACCATTTTCTTTATGTATGCAATAATATATATGTTGTCATATTTTCTTCAATCAGAAGAACTCAAAAGAAGCGCAAAAAGTCATCTTTTGGATGCTGTTTTTACCGCTGCGCTCGCGGTGTCAATAATTTTGATAATGCAACAGACGTTTACTTTTATACAGGATTATTTCAGAACGACTGGCGCGTCTGTTTATTGCGATTTATATGGAAAAATCAGTTTGGATAATGGCGCAAGTCCGTTTGATCTTATGAAATGCAGACTGATTGAAAAAGCATCTGCTATTTCTGTGATATATGAACGCGTATATGCTGCATCAAGAGAACCGTTCAAAAAATTTAGTTTGATATGGGGTCTTGCGGGTCTTCCAATCTACTCACAAGGTGCGTATATGTTTCAATCAGGTATTTCAGAATTATACCGGGAAATAGAAAGTTACCGACTTCTTGCGCATGTTTGCGTAAGCCTTCTCATCGCCATAAACGCGTATATTGGCGCAATAGATTATGTTTCAATGAATATGCTCAGAATGTTTTTACCTATGGGAATAGTGCTCCGCGCAATACCGTTTACGCGAAACATAGGCGCGTTTTTTATTTCTGCCGCGATAGGATTGTATATAATTTATCCTCTTCTTTTTGTTATTACAGATCAAACCTTTGTTTCAACTCCTGGTCCGTATGTTGATATTACCGATATGAGCGACACTTCGCTTCCATGGCCGTCATTTAACGGCGCGGTGTCATTGCTTACCATTGGTCCGCAATCGTACACATCATCGCAAATTTTCAGTTCTATGGATATAAAGCAGGGATCAGCCGAACTCGCAAATCTTTATTACGGACTTATACTTCAACCAATAGTAATTTTAAGCATAACGCTTATTTTTATACGCTATCTAACATCATTGTTCGGTGGTGAAGCACAGGAATTGTTTAGATTGGCCAGTAAGGTTGTTTAGCCATGAATAATATGAAAGATATAGAGAATATGAACAATATAAAGAATATGAAAAATACAAACAATACAATTATGAATATGAAAAGTTCGGTTTTTGTCTGCTTGTTTGTGCTATTGTTTATTTTATCTGGATGTTATGCCCCAAATATGCAAGGTCCGTGCTGCACAATAAACACAAGCAACCCAAACACTGTAAAGTGTATGCTCACGAATCCTGTAGATCCAACTACTAGCATTGCTCCGTCACCAGAAATGTGCAATGGTTCAATAGTAAGTAACGGTCTTATGTGCAATACAGATTGGTGCGCGACAGCAGAACCATCACAAAACGAGACAATTTATGTAAAATATGATATAAATGGGCGCCACGTTCTTAACTGTACTGGTGTTTCGCTGAGTAATAAGAGCGAACCATGCAACAATATTGGATATTGCCACATTATATTTACAAACATCACCAATAACAACAATACCTATGCGTTTTATCCGCAGTGCAGCAATAGGGCAGAGCTTGCTTTTGATACCAATTGTAAAACCATGCTATGCGGAAACATACAATATTCACCAAAGCAGTCTCTTCTTCCTGAATATGGAAAAAACATGACGTATCAAAATCTAAAAACCACAGCAACCCAAATGCTCTATGCTGCTACATGTAATTTTTATACTCTTGATGCTCCAACAATGAAAAAACTAAAAAGGGCAAAGGATGTTTTTGTTAATACATTTAGAATAGGCTTTGGAAATTCAATATCAGATTTTGAGGAAGCGCGTCTTTATTTTCCACTTAGCGATAAATTTTGCAGGACGGCGCAAGGAAAAGATAGATATATGAATTATCTTAATGTTAGTTTTACCGCAAGCGGTTACTTTGATTGGTGGCAGTATTATTCGCACGAAAAATGGAAAACCTGGCATGCTGATAATGTAACCGTTAATTCGTTTGATCCATCCACAATTATAAATCGTTCTGTTGCACTTGGATGTAACACAAGCGTTCGTAATTTGAGTTCACATGAAACAATGAATTATAAGGAATTTCCGCCTGCTGCATCAAGCGGAAATTATTTTCTTAAAATATTTAATGAATCATATATTCCAGCAACGTATATAATGCCTGATACAGAAAGATATAAATACGAACTTTATAGAAATTATTGGGATAAAATATACAAAACAAATCTAAATGATTCGGCTCCTACTCTTATACAAAATTTTTCGCATTTTGAATGCAATTCTTCATTTGATTGCGTTTCTGGGTTATGCACAAAGCAGGATAGCGGGTATGAGCGCGGTTTTTGTACGCGCAGCGATGGCAACGTAACAAATTGCATGTGTTATGAAGTTGGTTCAAGATTGCGACCAGGAAATGAAGTGCGTTGTGAAGCGTTTGAAAATTCAAATACATTCAGACCATTAACTACCAATTTATGCGAAATTAGATATCATGAAAAAAGTGGTTCATGTAAGAAGAAGTGCGAAGGTTTTCCACCAGAATGCACTCGGACCTGCAGCGGCTACAAACCTAAAACTGGGTGTAGTGGTTTTTTTTATGTGGGGGATACATGTACATATGACGAACCATACATGAATTGTACGGATATAATCAATGCACCGCAAATAGTTTTTTTCAATCAAACTATAGAAGGATATAAAGGTTATGCAAGAATGAACGAACCCGAGTTTCAGCGCTCAATGTTAGCGGCCAGTTGCGGACCATTTGTAAAAGGAACTGATTATAATGTTGCAAACTATTTGCCAGACTACAATATAGCGACGAATAAAGATCGTTGGGCGTGTGCAAACAGTGAATGGAGAACCAAAGGAGTATGTACTAAGACTTATAAAGAGTTAATATTATTTAAAACACTTGGTAAGTGCACAAAAGATGATCAAAAGCCAGAAGCGAATTTTCTGAATGTTAGCAATGTTTATGGATGGTGCGAACCATGTACGCATGCGACTATGGTTTCTGTGAATTTGGATGATTATTATAAGGCATATAATGGTTATTATTTCGGATGTTATTCATCATACCCCGGCGGTGAAAGTTGCGGATGTGGAGCAGCAGTTGGCGGTCTTCCATGCGGCACAATGTCGAACTATATGGACAGCGTTGCGAATATTAGAACAAGAATAGATAATTACTTAAAAACAGGAGTAATGCCTATAATTTGGTATATGAGCAATAGCAGCAATCTTGGCACAACCTGGACATATTCTGGAGGATATTATACAGTGTGTCATAGATGCAACAATGCACCAACCGATGCTGCTCGAACAACAATAATAAACACTCTAAAAAGTTATAATCCAATATATTCTGCTGATAGTACCAATAAATTTTTTGACAATTTCAATGCTTGGTGTTATTATAATGATTGGACATCGTGTTCGTGTCACAATAAACCATGCGAATGTAGTGGCCCTTACCAAGCAAAGCAACAATCCAGTAATCCTTCTGGAGAGACATATATTGGAGAGAGAACAGAAAATAAAGAAGCACTATCTTTCAAATGTCATGCGTGTGATCACCATGCACATGATACTTTTTGTAATTGGGGCATGGGTTATCATTTCCTCAAAAATGCAATAGGAAACAGTGCATCAATAGTAGTTATTGCATCGTCAGTTGATGGAAAAAACGCAACTACTATAGCTACGCGCGCGACACAACTTAAAACCGAAAATTGCCCAAATTGTTTGGCTGCGCTCTATGTGCCAAAAATGAACACAACACGACTGGATGAAATTTTTGGCTGCACAGATCAGTATAATTGCAAAATAAGAGGCAATGACGCCTGGAAAAACATAGACATCATTCTTTATGATGATAGAATAAACGATTATACTGGGATTGATAGAAATTTGGCGATATTGGAAGGTGTGGCAAACAAAAGCAGACAGCTTCTTTTGCGCTATTCAAAACCGAGTATTCCTTTAATTTCAATTGATGACAGTTATTTAGGATGGTCGCTTTACAACAATACATTCGAAGCAATGAAATATTTACTGGAAAATCAAACCGAATTAATAAACAGTGGAGCAATATCACTTTATTTCAGAACATGGTATGGTTCCAGCACAAACACCAGCACTGTTGTTACAGCGCAAAATAGTACAAATAGGTTGCCAACATCAAAAGATGAAAAATTCTGCGGAATTGAACGTGCTATGGTCAATTATTTATATCAGAATTTAATAAAAACGGTTTATAATAAAATAACCGCGGTGAATTTAAGTGATGCAAAATGCGAAGAGTGCACATCAACAGATCACTTTTTTGGTCTATGCAATCGCACATGCGAAAATGGAGTTGAATGTGAATTGTCTCCTAATATGGACGCAAATAACGCGCGCTGTCCAAGAAACACCGTGATAAACCCCTGCACGCTTTGCAACGATTCTATCTATTCAAACAGAATTATTACCTGCAATTATTCATATTCGGATGGAACAATTGACTCGCATGATTACACTTATAATGATTTCTCCACTATTAGTACATTCGATATGTATGCGGATATAATTTCCAGTCTTCCAAAACAGGACAAATGCTGTATGGCAAGCGGTGATGAAGAAGGAACGCAACAAAATTATACTTACATAAAAATAAGCGGTGAAGGAACTGCAACAAATCCAATCCGCTTTGCCGCATGGGGAAATGAAACCATTGATTGTAGCATGAACACAGATACCAGTTCATTCTGCAACATCACGCTTCCGATAAAAAATTATAAAATAAATTGTGCGGTGCAAAAATGAAAATGAGCAGGACATTGTTATCATTAAATAATGGTTTTAATAATAGCTTTTGTTCATCTGTTATGTTTACACTAATATTTATACTAATATTTACGCTAACTTTTATATTACCGGCATGTGCTAATGCAATTACAGTTACGCAAAATCCATCTTCAGATTTATTTGTAAATCCTTCAGGAAATTTAAATTACACTCAGAATATTTTTTTTAATTGGAGTGTAAGCGAACAAGTGCAAGGAACATGCACATCTAATTGTACTTTGAATGGCGACAATTACACGTGCGTCCCATGCACGCCAGGAATATATGGCGATAGTCCATGCAATAGCAAATGCACAGTATACCCTTATCCCAATTCAAACTCATGCACTGTTTCATGCGCTTCAGGAGAAAATGTTAGTTGCAATTCCTGCACCCCACCCACTCCTGAAGATAATAATTGCAGTGCAACATGCATCAACGAAACTAATGGTGATGTATTGTGTATCGATATCTGTCATGTTTCGCCTAGTGCCTGCACAGGAAGTTGTAATCTTCCTCCTGCAGCAACATGCAATTTGTCGCTCGATAATGAAGTAAAAAAAACAATTCCTGTAACAGAAGGCACGCCATTATTTGAATCGTATTCACCAATTTCTGAATGTGTATTGCATCCATGGAATATAAATTGCTGGGATGGATTTGGGCAATCGCAAATATTCAACTCTTTTACAATTTACTCCGCTACCTCAGCGACGCCAACTTTAATCAATCAAAATATTGAAATTGAACATCAAAGAGGCGGAACGCCAATAACGTTTAATTGGAGTATGGAAGGGGGAGGATGTAAAGGTACAAATGTTAGTTGTAGTATTATAATCCCAGGCGCAAATATTGTTTCAGAACAAACCGCATGCACGATTGGTAATTTGTGCTCTGCAACCGTTGTACTCCCAGATTCGTTCGCATGCAATTCAGATTGGTATGTGAGTTGCATTGACACTGCAGGACAAAACAGTTCAAGCGCAATTGGCAGTATAAATGTACTTATTCCGCATTGTATTAATATTCAAACCAATCAATCCCAGCCAATTTGTAAAATTTCGCAGAATTTGAATGCAAGCGGTAGCGATTGTATCTCCTTAAATAATATCAATTCACCTCAATTGGATTGCAGTGGTCATTTAATTACTGGTTTAGGAACAGGAAGCGGAAGCAGCGGCATAAGCATACGCAATTCATCAAAAGCCGTACTTAAGAATTGCGGTGTATATTTGTTTGAAAATGGAATTGAAATATTGGATTCTAACTCTGTTTCTATTTCAGATTGCGAAATGGCGAGTTGCTCTGCTGGACTCTATGCAAAAAATGCAGATAATATTGTCCTGGCTTCAACATCGTTTAGCGACAATACTTTGGCGGCAATTATAAAGAATTCTGATAACGTTGTTTTGGATGATGTTGATATAGGCGATAACGAAAATGGA
Source organism: Microcaldota archaeon (assembly GCA_040757035.1). Classification (GTDB taxonomy): domain Archaea; phylum Micrarchaeota; class Micrarchaeia; order Anstonellales; family Bilamarchaeaceae; genus JAHJBR01. Next base: position 29,484 of record JBFLYM010000004.1, read on the forward strand.
GTTATTTTTGACCATGGCGATAACATAACAATAAATAAAATGGATGCAAAAAACACCAATTCTTCATATGCGATAAATTTTACTTCTGTAAACGTAGCGCGCGTGAGTGGTTCTGAATTCTGGAAGAACGGTAATGCTGATGAAGAGGAAGAAAGTAATGCGAGTTCTAGCGGTGGAGGTATATTAATAGATTCATCAAATGGTGTCAGCATAGAAAACAATGCATTTGATTCTGATACAATCTCAATAAATGTAATCGGAAGCGCTTTTAACACCACAATATCCAAAAATACTATCACCAATAGTATATCAGGAATAGTTGCTTCTGATTCAAGCAACTCAATAACAATAAAAACAAATAATATAACAAAATGTACAACAGGACTGATGTTCGATAGCGGTTCTTCTGATGTAATGTTTTATAACAATATATTGGATAATGAACTGAATGCGGTTGTAGACACCGAATCGGTTTCTGCTTCATTAAGCGAACCGGATGAAAGCCAAACCAATATTTTAGGATGCGGTGCGTTGGGTGGAAATGCATGGTTTTCTCAAGGAAATGGTTTTTCAGAAAACTGTTCTAATTTTGATAACAATTGTTTTTGCGATGAAAATTATTCTATTGATGAAATTGTAACAGATTTATTTCCACTCACTATAAATAAAGGTCTTGAATTTTCTGTTTTAATAAGTTCAATAGCTGGTAAACAGGCTGGTAGTTATGAACAATACATAAATAAAGAGTATGTCGCGGCAACTCCTTATATTCCTGCCCTTGTGGTTATAAACCTAATAACTTCACACGATGCTGAATTTTTTTGCAATTCTTCACTTGGGGGCAATGTAACAATAAACACTACTTTATCCACAGAAGGCATAATAAATGTTACAAAGCCAGTTGGGTGCTATAATATCACAGTGAAATGCGCGATCAATATTACAAATGCAAGCTCGCAAGAACATACCTTTTGCATAGACGATGTTCCTCCTGCGATCAATTTTGGAATAAGACAGAATATAAGTGGTATAATAATTAATCCGAACGATAATGAAATTTTGAATAAGCATTCGTTCAGGCTTAATATGTCTGCCGATGATTCGCTATCAACGTTTGTTGCAATGTGTATATTTGAACTGAATGATACAAACGAAATCTTTTTGCCAGAAACCAATGCTGATGGGCGGCAGTATTGCGTAAAAAAAAGAACTTTGCAAAATGGAACCTATAAGTATAGAATGTTCGCTGTTGACGCTGCGGGAAACGCCGCATCAACTGGCTATAGAACTGTGATAGTAGATGCGCCTCCTTCTAACGCAGGCTGTTCGGAATGCGAAAACATAGGCGATTATTTCAAAAGCGGTATTTCAAGCGCTATAGATGAAACCAATAAAAAAATAGCATTAATTCTTTATATGGAAAATTTATCAGGGCATAGAATAGCGATGCCTGGTGCACCTGTGCTTGTGTGGGTGAAAAACGCGAGCTACGAAAATTTAAGCAAAGTTGTAACCAATGCGAATGGAAGCGCTTATTTTAGTTATGCCCCATGGAACAACAGTGCGATGGATTATACATTTATATATTGCTGTTTTTATGAAGATTGCGGTTTTGACAAATGCCTGATTGGCGCAAAAGTAAGCGCAAACTATATTAAAAAATACGGTATTTATGATGTTAATAGCGTTCCTGATGCATCGCCTAATCAACCAAATATTAATTATTCGCAAATTTATGTTCTTCCTATAAACGAAAAATTGAAAATAAATCCTAAAGTAGATAAAAATCTGCTTGAAGGCAGTGAAGCGCTTTGTGTTCCGATATTTATGCTATTTGGAATTCTTCTCGCGGCTCTTTATTATAGCGGAAGAAATCCGCTTGGATTTATAGATTTTTCTCCGTTGCGCATGAGCAGTCATATAAGATACACTCCAAGAGGCATGCAAACAGGGGTTAAGATAACTACGACTACATTAAGGACCCTTGATTCGGTACGAAAAATGGGAAAAAGAGGCGATGATGGTAAAGAGACTAAATTCTCATTCAAAAACATTGCAAAAGCAGATAAGGTGACGTTCACGAATATCAAAGATGGAATCGGCATGATTAAAACTATTGTTAAAGGGCATAAAAAAGAATCTTCCACCGATGGAAAAGGACCTTCCACTATACAATCATGGCGAATAGCTCTTTTCAGTGATAAAAGTGGTAAAGGACAAACAACAGGAGGAGGAGCAGCAACAGGAACAAGCGATCAACAACCCGGTGTAATGTCTGGAGATAATATCTATAGAACAACAGGTGGAAGACAAGCAAGTGGGTTAATAGGTGTTCTTGCATTGTTTGGGTTAATGACCGGTGGAATGAAAGGAGGGGTAAAAGGAGGGGCACTAGCAAATTTCCTAGAAATAGCGAATACGCAGTGGGATGTAATGAGTGCTGATTACCAAAGGAGATCTAAACACAAATGGCTAAGTTATGTGCCTCTTTTTGTCCTAACATACAATACAATTAAAGAGATGGTAGGTGCTGCCGCAAGGGACGTTCTTCATGTAAAGGAAAGTTGGAAAGAACGGAGTAGAAAAAATGCTTCAGAACAAAAATTACAAACAAAAGAAGTTTTAGATGCCACTCCACCTAAAGGAACTACAGATAAACCACCGAAAGAATATGTTGTTGAATTAGAGAAAGATCAATATAAAGTTCAAGTTATTAATACAGAGGATAAAAAATCAATTAATGTAGTTTTTAAGGATGGTAAAGTAGTTATAGATCCAGAAATCGTAGATGCTGTAGTTAATAGATTGAAGGCAAACGATAATAGAGCATATGTAGCGTATCAACAAGAACTTGAAGCTGCAAAAGCAGCACCGAAAACAAAAACAGTGGAAACAATTGTACAAGTTTCTGAAAAAAAATATTCCAGTGCTCCACAAACTTTTGAAGTAGCAAAAGTTTCGTATGGAGGATGGAAAGAACACGAAGTTTTGGAAAAAGGAGACAAAGATAGCAAGGATTCTCATAAAATAAAAGAGCTTCAAATGTTGCTTAATTGGATGATTGACAACAAGATAATTGAGGGCAAAAAAATATCACAAAATGAAATGGGCACATTCGGAGCAAAAACAGAAGCGCTTGTAAAAGCAGCGCAAATTGCTGGAGAAAAATTTGTTGATAAAAATGGTATGATATCTGGCAGCAATATAAAATATGATGCTCCGAGAGATGGCAAAGTCGGAATAGAATTTATGTCTATGTGCAAAGCAATTACCAATGAAACACATACTATAGAAAAAACAATCAAAAAAGAAGAATCAATTAGTCCTCCTCCTATTAAAGAAGATACCCCTCGTACATTCGGAGAAACCAATTTCTACGGAACTAAAATTGAAGAAAAACAAGATATATCAATAGGCGACCATAAAGGTGTGTCGCAAATGAGAATAAATGCGGGGATAGAGAAATCAATAGAAAAGCTTCCAGAATGGTTAAAAAAGAGAGCTATGGATATGCAAAGCCTTTATGAACAAAGTACAATTGGAGGTACAGGAGGAGATGTTGCGAAAGGATTTGCAGGAGCAGTTGGCGAATCTCTTGAAGCTTTTGGACTTGGCATAATTAATGATATGATAAAACATAAAATGACGCCTGATCAAGCACAGGAAAAAATAGATATACTTTTAAAGCGAGATAATGAAGGAAAAACGCATTTAGAGAAGCTTATGGTGGCACCTAATCCAGATGTTCATCTTAAAACTATACTCGGAGGCGATGGAAAACCGGTATTCAAAAGCGTTGGTGAATTTTATCAAGCGGTATCGATAACAAACGAAGAATACTACAAGAAGACAGAATCTTGTATTGCCGCTATGATGGGAAAGCTTAAGGACCAATCAAGTCAGAATGAAACATATAATGAGATTAAAAAAATTTATGACTTAGAAAAAACCGATCCAAATTTATATTCAGTGCGGAAGAATGAGTATGAAAACAAGTATGAATATGATGAAATGGGAAATATACAACGCCGCAGCCGCAATATGTTTAAAGATATTAGAGGGCTTATGCCTGATAAAGATGAGACTTCTAAGGAATTTGACGCCGTCTATGAAAAACAAAAACAACTCGGTCATCTTGAGAAGAGTTTTAATGCTTATATTGCTAATGAAATGATATATTTAGATGCTAATTACACAATAGAAAAAACCAAGAAGGAATTGGAGAACCTCCAGGCCTCCACCAACTCAGATGAATTTAATAAAAAAGTAGAAGAAATAACCAAAAATGCAAAAAGGGTAGTTTTAATTCAAGATGAAGATCCAATTCTTACAGAAGCCAAAAAAGAATTTATTACTATGCGAGATAGTCCACCTAAATCCGATAAAGAGCATCTACAAAAACTCGCCATGTTAAAAAATCCTGAAGTATATCTTAATTATAAACAAAGTAGCTTTGTTCTTAGTGGAGTTAACCAGTTGCGCGAAGAGATGAGAAATGCAGCAGATATTTTTAATAAAAAATGAATAAAAATTTCTAAAAATGATATCATGGGGCTTTTGAAACTTCTTTTTGAAAAATTTGGCAGTACACCTAAAGGACAGAAAGCAAAATGTCCGAACTGCGGAGCAGAAGTTACACTTAAAATGGAAAGATGCCAAAAATGCGGCGTGCATATTAAATCAATGTTCAAAAAAACCTGTCCGAAATGCAAAGAACTTAATGATTTGGATGTTGAAAAATGCCAAAAATGTAAATATGATTTTGCAATAGAACTTGCGCAAGCGAAAAAAACAGTTTATATATGTCCGATATGCGGATATAAAGCAGATTATTATATGCTTAAATGTCCTTCGTGTAATGCGAGGTTTGTATAAATTTATAAACTCTTACTAGGATATACTCAATCAACTAATCATTTTAAGGAAGCTACGGCCTTTAGGCCGTGAAGGTTTATGCGTATATGCGATCCACGTTTTTTTAGTGGATCAATATAGAATAATTAGTATTGGTGTTGATGAATGAAACGGTTGAAAATAATTGCTCATGGTCGTGTTCAGAGAGTTGGGTACAGAGACGCAGTTGCCGAACTAGCTAGAAAGATCGGAATAAAAGGAAGTGTAAGAAATCTGGAAGATGAGGTCTCTGTTGAAATCGTGGCAGAGGGGGAAGAGAAACATCTTAATGAATTTTTAAAGCAAATCAACATACAGAGCTATACTATTGCGGTTGAAAAAATAGATGTTCATGAAGAAAAAGTAACTGGCGAATTTAAGCATTTTAAAATACTAAGAGGAGAAGCGAACAACGAATTAGGAGAAAGAATTGACGTCGCAGGTAATTTGCTTTATAGAATGGTGGAAAAACAGGACAAAATGCTGGAAAAACAAGATCAAACTATTGGAAAATTGGACGAAATGCTTGGAAAGCAGGACCAAACTATTGGAAAATTGGATGCATTTCACAAAGACACGGTAAACAGATTCGACGTAATGGAGCAAAAATACGGAAAGATTTCAGTTGTTCTGGAAAGAATTTCAACTGCATTAGAAGTGTTGGCAGGAATTAGATCCAAATAGCTCTTGGTCTTTGATAAAAAGAAAAAGGAGGGATTTTATAAAAATGATTGGCAAAATTTTGGAGCAGATAAAAAAAGACAATGTGAAGTTTGTAAGCCTGCAATTCACAGATATTTTTGGGATTGTGAAGAGTGTTGTTATAACTTCAAACCATTTAGAGGAAGCGCTTGAAAAAGGGAAGTGGTTTGACGGTTCATCTATAGAGGGTTTCGCAAGGATATACGAAAGCGACATGTTCCTTAAACCAGATGTTGATACTTATGCGGTTATTCCATGGTTGAACTCGCAAGATGGAAACACCGCTAGATTTATTTGTGAGGTATATACTGCAAATGGACAAATATTTGAAGACGATCCGCGTTATATCTTAAAAAAAGTAATGGCTGAAGCCGAAAAGATGGGATATAACTATTATACTGGACCAGAACTTGAATTTTTCTTGTTTAAAAAAGAGAATGGATTGTTTAAACCGCTCCCGCATGACAGGGGAGGATATTTTGATCTGAACATGGATCTTGCGTATGAAATAAGAAGAGATATCAGTATCGCGCTTCAAAAATTCGGAATAGATGTAGAAACCTCGCATCACGAAGTCGCAATAGGACAGCACGAAATAGATATAAAATATGGGAACGCGCTCAAGACAGCGGACAATGTAATGACAATGAAATTTGTAATTAAAGCAGTAGCTGAAAAATATGGATTGCTCGCAACGTTTATGCCGAAACCTATTGCCGGAATAAACGGATCTGGAATGCATGTTCATCAAAGTCTTTTTAAAAAGGATGTAAACGCGTTTTTTGATGCGAACGAAAAATATCGGATATCAAAAATTGCAAAAAGCTTTATCGCCGGGCAATTAAATCATGTAAAGGCGATGTGCTTTGTTACATCGCCAACAGTAAATTCCTACAAACGGCTCACCCCAGGATACGAAGCTCCGGTTTATATAAGCTGGGCGCGCGAAAATCGGTCCGCACTTATGCGCGTCCCAGCATTTCAATCCGAAAGACCAAACGCTGCAAGAGTGGAATTGCGCTGCCCTGACCCATCTTCAAATATTTATCTCGCGTTCGCGGTGATGCTAAAAGCGGGATTAGACGGAATAAAAAATAATGCGCAGCCGCCAGAACCAATAGAAGAGAGTCTTTATGAATTTGACGACGAAAAACTGAAAAAATTAAATATAGCGCAGCTTCCTTCTTCTCTGCTGGAAGCGCTACACGAATTTGAAAATGATGAAGTGATAAGAAGCGCATTTGGAGCATATTTGTGCAAAAAATATATCGAAGCGAAAAACAACGAATGGAACGAATTCAAACTGCATGTAAGCGAATGGGAAATAAACAGATATGCGGAGATATATTAATTGGTTCTTATTATCCTTTCTACTAAAAGCGCGTATACCGGTCTTGAAATCATAAATCCAAGCAAAGAACCTATAATGGTAGAGAGCGCGAATCCTATAATTTCAGCCATACTGCTAAAAAGCAAAGGTATCATTGCAATAACTGCAACCATCACACTCATTGTTATAATGCTAAACGCATGACCGAGTTTTTCTTCATTATTTTTATTATCCTTTTTAACGAGCTCGTCAGTAATGACTATTTGCGCATCAACTCCTACTCCTATTGCTGCAAGTATTCCAGCCATAGCTGCAAGATCTATAGTAAACGAACCGAGAAGAGAAACTAATATGACAAGTTCTGATATGCTAACCATAAGTATTGGTAAAATTATTTTCAGGCGCATATAGCGAATTGAAATAAAAAAAGCGATCGCAAGAATTGACGCAAATACGCCAAAAACACTAAACTGAAGGAATTGCTGGCCTAAAGGTGCTGGAATTGAAGTTCTGCTTCCGAGCGAGATTTGTACAGGAAGAGAACCTCCTTTAAGAATAGATGTTATTCGCTTTACTTCATCATATCCTCCATTTCGCCCACTGCCGCTACTGGTGCCGCGCACCGAACCACTAATTGAATAATGATATGAAGGAGCTCCAGCTGTGACTGCGGGAGAGAGAAGCGGTGCGGAAAGAAGACCTATCGCCTCCCAGCGTTCTACAAATTCTTTCTTTTCATATGAAGAAGCAGAAGTACCAAAAACAGGACTTATGTTTTGTACTTCGCTTAGATTAAAACCAAGTGCTCTTATTTTCTCCTTTGTTGCGTTGTCTAAATTTTTAGATATCAGCGCCTTTGTTTTACTTATATTGATTATTAATGAATTGTTAGAATTATAATAATTATTAGAACTATTAAAATTGTTAGAATGTGAATTGTTAAAATGATCAAAATCAAAATTATCTAAAATATACAAAGGGATATCTTCATTTTCAAACCTTAAGGATTTTGAAGCAGCTTCAATGATGTTTTTATCAGAGACTAGTTTATCTGTTTTCAATTCTTCCATTGAGATAAATATTACAACATTTTTTGGTCTGTCCAAAAACATGTATAATGGATAGTTGGCCTTTCCTTTTGAGACGTTTGCGAAATTATTCGCACCTTCTTTGGTTACCGAAAATCCAACCCCCCAATCTGCACCTTGCAGTTGTGAAACCGGAATTTGACCAATAGTACCAGGCAAAATATTTTTTCCGTCAATTGCTAATTTTCCATCAACTATCCCTTGGAAAACACCCTGGTGACTTAGAACTTCTTCAATATTTTTTATAAGCGCGTCATTTGTTCCCGGTACTTCTACATCTATTTGCGACGTTCCAATCGCACGTACTTTGACTTCGGTGAGACCAAGGACTGACGCGCGATTTTTTATTATCTGAAGCATATCATTCATTATTTGTTCGTTCACTGCTTTTTCCAGAATAACAGGAATTCTTGTACCACCTGAAAAATCTATACCGAATTTTATCCCATTGACCATAATATTGGTAATCGAAAGCAAAAGCAGCAAAGCAAGCGCGAGAAATCGCGTATTTTTGCTTTTCCATATTGTAGAAAATATGCCGAATGTAAGAAATGCGAACAAAAGTATAAATCCGGTATATTTCGCATAAAAAAATACACTTCCGACAAAAAGTATAAAGAATGCGATTAACACGATATTTTTTAAGTCTTTCAACAAATCATTACACAAATTACGCAAATTAAGTAAATTAGGAACCATACTTTCCCTCAACGTAGTGAAGGAGTATTACAGCGTTAATACCCCATGTTGCGAACAAATCGCCGACTAATCCTGCCAATGCAACAGCAGAAATTTCATAATATATTGAGATGTGCGTATATGTACCAATTATATAAAGTATGAAAAATGAAAAAATGGCCGTCAGGCTCATTGTTGCACCGGTTTTCATCGCGTCAAATGCCTTTTCTCGCGGGTCTCCTGTTCGTTTGAGTATCCTCATTGTAAGAAGAATATCCGTATCAAGCGAAAAGCCCAATATCATAAGCAATGCAGCAAAAGAAGCGAGAGTAAAAGGAATCCCGAAAAAACCCATTGCGCCAAGCGCAATAATTACATCGGATAACGCCCCGATTATTATTGCTAAACTCGGTACAAAAATACGAAAAAATATGAATACAAAAATTATACAAAATATGGATGAAAAGATTGCGACTCTTATTGCATTCTCTATGAAATGCGTGCTTAATGCCGGACTTATGCTTTGAACGCTGAACGAAGAGTACTCGGTATATTTGTCCAAAATTTTTGAAATTGAATTTTTATAATCATCGTATATTGTTCGATATGCGTTTAACGTTTCTGTGTTGAGCGTATTAAGATTTTCTATACCATCCGCGTTTTGCTCTTTTTTGGCGAGCGCCAACAATGCATTAGAAATATTGTTCAATATCCTCCTTTTTTGGCGATACTCTTCTAAAAACGAAGAGTTTGTATTAGATTTGGATTCAAGTAATGCAACTTCTTCTAATTTTGAATTGAATTCGTTCTTAAGATGATCTGCCTTTATCAAATCTGGATTTTGGGAAAGTTCTATTTCAGCATGTTCGCCAAAGCTTGTGCTGTAAACTTTTACTGTCCCATGCATACCATCCTTCTCCAGGTTAGTTTTAAGTTCTTCAGCATTTACCGATTTTTCCAAGTTCAAAATTATTAGTGTGCCTCCTGTGAAATCAACACCTAGTTTTATATATTGTGCGAAATAAATCGCAGCGATAAGCAGAACAAGCGGAAAAATGATTAGTTTTTTATAATCATTTTTGTAGATATTTGGAATTGAAATCATTTTTTATAAACCTTAAACCTTACTCTGACCACAAAAATTATTTTATTTTTACTGCAAATTTGCCAGGGACATTTATTTCAGCAATTTTTGCAATTTCGCTTTTTTCAGTATTAAATATAATCATTTCACCAGAATATTTTTCTGTGAAATCGGTTCCCTGACATTTTGGACAAGTTTTTTCATCGTTAAGAATCATTTTGCAATTCCTGCACGCATACATCGGATCACGCCTTTTTTTTCTCGTTCTTTTCAACCTTTGCTTTTTTCATATTTTCCTCAAACCATTCTGTTTTTCCAAGTCCTCCTGCCCTCATGGTTAAACCTATCTTTGTATCGTTTATTGATGATTTAATGCTTACAGTGGATACCTTAAGAAAGAGAATATCATCTTTTTTTATATTTTTCTTTCCGTGAGAATAGAGACTTTTATTTTTTTTGTCGTAAAAGAATTTTTCACCTGAAATTTGAGAAAGATGAAGGAGAGCATCGAAAGGACCTATATTGGTAAACGCTCCAAATTCAACTATTTCTTTTACTACCGATTCAAAAACTTCATTAACCGAGGTATTAAAAACAAGAGCATCAAATTGGACGTTGTAATAGATGTTCGGATCCCCTGGAACAATAACTCCAGGGCTTACAATCTCAATATTATCAATGCTGAGTATAAGACCAATTTCCTTATATATCCTCCTTTCATAGGCGTCTCTCAGAACTTTTTTTGCTGCATTAGTAATATTCATAGTTAACATGCTTGGATGGATACGAATTTTTTCCTCTATGTTCATCAGGTAGTACATAAATAGGTCACCTAATCAAAAATATTTGAACGGATATAGCAACTCAACAAAGTAATTCAGAAAGTACCAAAAATTAGTACCGAGAATTATCGCATGTTGATTTACCATATACAATCCAGTTTTTAATGGATTAGTATATATATACATAAAGTTTAAATACTTCCTCCTAAAATGAAGGGTTTTTAAATTCTTACAAAGAAACTTTTTTATGGCAGTACATATTAATACTGACGAAATAAAGCATCTTGATTGGAAAATAAAAATACTTTGGGCGCTCAATGCAATAATATTTGCGTTATTTATGTGGCTGTCTGCCTCAGCAATTGCGTTGTATGCATTTCCAAGCGATTTATTTGGAATACCAAATGCGTTATACACATTTATGTTCTTAATGCTCATAGGAGCAATATTTATGCCTTATCTTGTATGGACCGAATTAAGATATAGAAATTATACCTATTATCTTTCAGAAACCGAAATAACAATAAGACGCGGTGTGTTGCGTATTGAAAGAATATCAATTCCATTTGAAAAAATACAAAATGTAAATGTATCTCGTTCAATTCTTGAAAGAATTCTTGGACTTGCAACGATAAAAATAGAAACAGCAGGAAGTAATCCACTTGAAGCAGAGGGTTTTTTGCCTGGAATAAATAATTATCGCGAATTGGTAGATAAAATTACCGAACGAGTAGAACGCGTACGCGCGCCAAAAATACCTGCAATAAAATCATTCAATGAGGAAAAATTAATGGAAGAGATAGTTAGCCTTAGAGCAGAGTTGCACGAATTGAAAGAATCCTATGAAAAAAAGGAAAATTACTCCCGTCACCCACATTTGAAAACGAAAAGTATAAAAAGTCCAAAGGAGAAGTAATGTTTATGGGACTTACCAAATACGAAAAAGCGAGATTGATTGGTGCAAGAGCATTTCAAATTTATCTTAATGCACCTATACGGGCTGAAATAAGCGGAGATGAATTAGATGATATAAAAATAGATTATATAAAAATCGCCGAAAAAGAACTTGAGCGTGGTAATATCCCACTTAAGATTGTAAAACAATCAAGTTGAACTTCTTTAGTAATTCTTTGAATTTTTGATCTCTTTTTTCATTTCTTCTCTTCATATTCAGCTTTGTATACGATTCCACAACTAATCCAAGCAATTCCGCTAATTATTGCGAGTATACAATAAATTATAATTAGATAAATCATGACTTCGCGCATCCATTCGGTTAGAATAAGCCTCACTTCCAGGATAAGATCTTCAATTATTTGTTTTTGTTGTTCTGGCAATTTGGAAAGCGCTTCTGTGAGTTGCACGTTTTGAGTTATTACCGAATCCACGATTGAAGAAAGTGTATACCAACATATTCCAAATGCGATGATATAAAAAATTAGATATAATAAGGTATGCAACGCAATCGTACGCAAACCAGATATTATTTCAAACTTGCTGAGATAAAGAATAAATGCGGATATCAAGTATAATATAAAAAATACTGTAAACGCAATCGGTGTATACGCGGTTAAAAATGGAATAATTGTCTCATTTTTTATTTTATCGCGAAATTCAGCGAGTTTGGAAGTAATGAATAATTTCTTTAATTCGTTTATATTTGATATGCTATTAATACGCGCACACGCAAAATCAATATCTTTTTTTTCAATCTGATATCCACTAACTCCGGCCAAAAACGCATCGCTTATGTTAAATGCGGAGCGCATTGTGCAAAATAATTTCACATCATCAAAAGAGATATTCTTCAATTCTGGTATATTAGAATCCATCATCAAGATAAGTTTGTCTGGTATTTCTGCACTGACTTTTTCGTACAACCTTTCAAATTCATAAGGAGCAAGTGTCATAAGTAAAGCAATAAAAAAGCCAATAAACGCAAGTCCCATAATGCCCGCGCCAACGGTCCGAAGAATTAATTCTTTTAAATCCATGCGCCACACGATTTTTTATTTATATTTCATTATAGAGTTTTTCTTCCTGATTCAATATTATTTTTTATTTTCGCATCAAGCTCGGAAATCTGAACGCGCTCTTGTTTGCTATCATTTCTATATCTTATAGTTACGCTATCGTTCTCAAGCGTTTCGTAATCTATTGTTATTGCATACGGCGTGCCTATTTCATCAGCGCGCGCATAGCGCCTCCCAATGCTTCCGCTCTCAGAATAAAGAACCATCCAATTGGATCTGAGTTTCGCGGCAACGTTGTTCGCCTTTTCACTAAGTCCATCCTTTTTCATTAATGGAAATACAGCAACTTCATACGGAGCAATTGCAGGCGGAAAATCAAACCATTCCCAATCTTTTTCTTTACTTTTTTCTCTAAACGCATGTTCTAAAATAGAGAAAAACATTCGGTCCACACCCATTGAAACTTCAAACACATGCGGAATGACCTTTTTCTTTTCATCTTCAACAAAAACAGAAAAATCTTTTTTGGAATAATTTTGATGCTGCGAAAGATCAAAATTGGTTCTATACGCATTTCCTATTGTTTCTATTATCCCATAGGAAGTTTCAATTTCCATATCAACATTTCCTTTAGAATAATGAGGAGTTTCGCCTTCGAGTAAATGTCTGAACGCGCATCTATCCATATCAAGTCCGCACAACCTGTAGTATTCCCATTCCTTTGCAAGAAAGAAACCAAAAATTTCATTGCAAACTTTTTTGTTTATAAGTTCGCCAATACAAGTTTCCTGAACGTCTCTAAAACTGCCTTTTTGCCCTTCTCTTGGAAGATATCTTATTTTATAATTCTTGATTTTGTCAAAACCTTCAATGCTCTGTTTTGATGGATTAAAGAAGTATTCCAATTCCATTTGGGTAAATTCTCTCATTCTAACAAGCACATTTCGTGGAGATATCTCGTTTCTAAATGAGCGTCCAACTTGTCCTACTGCAAGCGGAAGTTTTGCGCCCTGGTTTTTGAATAATCTTACAAATGCTGTGAAAATTCCTTGCGCGGTTTCTGGTCTTAAAAACCCAGAAGCGACATCCCCTCCTATCATTGTTTTAAACATGAGATTGAATATCCAAGGCTCTTTTATTTCTCCGCCGCACGGGCATATCATTTTTTCTTTATTTGTTGAGTATATTTTTTTGAGAGATTCTATTTTTCCGTCCCATTTAAATCCATGAATTTTTTCTTCTGCGAAATGATCTGCTCTCATTTTTTTTCTGCATTTTGGGCAATCAACTATTGGGTCGGTAAAATTATCTACATGACCAGAAGCCTTTAACACTATTTCAGGTGTGACTATTGCGCTTTCGACTTCGTAATTGCCTAATTCATATATGAATTGCGTTCTCCAGAGGTTTTCAATCTTCCTTTTCATCAGCACTCCAACAGGACCATAATCATAGAATCCACTTGGTGCGCTATACTGTTCATTTGCTGGATAAAAGAATGACCTTTGAAGCGCAATTTCCATTATTCGCTCCCATAACATCGCCATAATTCATTTTTTGCGCAAATCTTTTTAAAGACATGTAATTAATCGGCTATGGAACAGAATTTTTTAAAATTCGGTTTTAGAGGTCAGTTCGTATACATAAATAAAAAATCCCATGCGAATTTAAGCCCGAAAATGAACAGAAGAATCGCGAACGCTTTTCTTATCGTTTCATGCTTTATTTTATCTCTCGCTATCTGCGTTGAACCGAAAAATGCGCCAAGCATGGCAGCGAGCCCGATTATAAATAAAAAGAAATAATCTAGTTTCGTTAATGTAGCATGACCCACAAAACCAGCAAGTGAAGCAAAGAAAACAGTGAACGTGGTTAGCACTACTATTTTTTTGAGTGGAATGCTCATTTCTGTCAAAAGAGGAACAATAAGTATTCCTCCTCCAACACCGAGAGTTCCGCCGGCTATGCCAGCCAACCCTCCAATTGCACTTAGCTTTAGTGCTGTGTTATCCATTAAACTATTCCTCCACTTTAGCTTTGTTTTATAATCCTCAGTTTCAAATTTTCCGAAAAACGTACGCGCAGCACCAAGAAAAAGGAACAGGGCAAACAACCCAAATATTATTTTAACAGGAATAATTGTAGAAAACCATACCCCAACAGGCACGCAAAGAAGTGTGCCAGCAACAATCCACATTGTGATTTTGAAATCTATAAGTTTGTTTATATAATAATTGTAAGATGATATTCCAGTTGCAATAATATTTGTAAAAAGCGCAGAAGCAATCGCAGCATCAAGCGGAATTCCCAACCAGAAAAATATTGGAACATAAACCGCTGCGCCGCCCAAACCAAGTACAGTGAACAAACAGGAAAGTAGGAAAATTATAATAAAGAATAGGAGCATGTCCATATACAAACCAATTTTTTCAGTAACAGTTTAAAATTTTCCCATTTCGACGAGTTCGCTATTCACGACGTCGCTTAATTTTTCTATATAATTTTCGATCATTTAACAATCGAATAATATTCAACAGAAAAATTCTTACGCTTTTCGATCGAGTTTTCGAGATATACGCAACCAACTAAGTTTTTCCGATTTTGTTTTTCAGGTTTTATCTCGATTGGTAAACCTTCACGGTTCGGAAGCCTAAGGCGTTTACACCTTAGGATGAGAACCGAGCTTCCTTTCCTACGGCTTCCCCTAAAGGCAAATGCTTTTGCATTGTCATTTTATCATTTTAAGGAAGCTACGGCCTTTAGGCCGTGAAGGTTTATGCGTATATGCGATCCACGTTTTTTTAGTGGATCAGTATAATTCGTGCAATTTATAAACTTTTACTTTTTCTAGTTTTGTCTATTCTTAAAGAGCTACGTTATATCGTAGCACTTTATAAATAGACAAGTTTATAACTATTCTATGGATCCAGACCAAAAAGAAGCTATAATTAAAAGATGGCAGAATTTTCCAAAAACATTTGCAAGGGAGATTGAAGATGAGATTTTGCCTCTTACTAAAAGCAAAAATGCCATTTTTCTGTATGGCCCACGCAGAGCAGGCAAGTCGGTTATATCGCAGAGACTGTTAAAAAAATCCGAAGGGACCATAAGATATCTAAACTTTGATGACCCCGCGCTACCTGCCAAATTAGCCAACCAGGATATAGAAGAATTGTGCAGCGATTTATCCAAAGGCTCAACTGTTGTATTAGATGAAGTTCAAAACGTCGATGGGTGGGAGAAGTGGGTCAGAGCAACTGTTGATACTGTGAGATTCCATCTTATAGTGACCGGATCTTCAGCAAAATTGTTATCAAGCGAATTCGCAACGACCCTGGCGGGAAGAGGGATAGGATTTTTGATCTTACCACTTTCTTATAAGGAATTCAGACAACATACTGCCAATAAAAATTTTGAGGATTACCTAAGTCTTGGCGGTTATCCTGAAGTAGTTTTAACACAAAACAAATTAGAAATGGAAAAACTATGGGATGCTTATTTTGACCTGGCAATTGTAAAAGATGTCATAAACAGATATTCTGTCAGAGATCCGCAAGCCCTGAGGTCGCTTGCAGTATACCTGCTAACAAACTCGACAAAAACGATTAGCTTCAGGTCGTTGAAAGGAGCCTTGGGTATTTCGTTTGATGCAATACGACAATATCTGGATTATCTTGAAACCGCGTTTCTTCATTTTACCGTTCCATTTTTTGCCTATTCGTTAAAAAAATCCATGGAATGGCCTAGAAAAACATATAGCTGGGATCTTGGATTACAAAGCAGAATATCTAGATCTTTTTCTCCGGATATAGGGCGAAAGACTGAAAATGCCGTTGCAATTGAATTAAAGAGAAGAAATTTTGAAACATATTACTGGAAGGGCGAGAAAGGTCTGGAAGTAGATTTTATAGCCAGAAAGGGGCCAGAGATTTTACCGATAAATGTTTCATACACTGATAAACTAGCGGAAAGAGAGACGAAAGCTTTAGAAGCTTTTATGGAAGAGCATAAATTGAAATATTCTTTGGTGCTTTCAAAAACAAAGAAAAGTGAGACAATAAAAACCAGTGGTAATGGCAAAATAAATATTAAAAATATCGAAGACTGGTTATTACATCGGTAATTTTCATATTCGCATTTTGAACCACTAAACATAACTTTATAAAGACTTTTACGAATAAAAAAACTTTCATTAAGTAGTAAAAATTATTGGTACTATCTTGATCGACTAAACGATGATAGAATAGTTTTTGAAGAGCTTGAGCCAAAACAACAATTGTTTATGGAAGCATTTTCTTTGTCGCGTTTCGCGGAAAAATAGCACAAAATTTTATCTTGCACAAGCGCGAACATTTCTTTTTCACTAAATCCGCGCAGTTCGGCGTATGAACTTATCACTCCGCCAGCATTTGCTACAAAATAATCTCAATGGCTAATAGTTAACAATTTGCCGCGTTTCTCCATCGCATCTTCCACTCTTTCTTTCGCAATTGCTTCTCCTGCTGCGCGTACATTATTACCGCTCATTTTTTCAAGCGCAAGATTAACGTTCTTTACAATTTTATCTTGCACAAGCGCGAACATTTCTTTTTCACTAAATCCGCGCAGTTCGGCGTATGAACTTATCACTCCGCCAGCATTTGCTACAAAATCAGGAATTATAAGTTTTCCCTTCTTCGCAAGAGTTTGCTCAATTTGATGAGCGATAGGAATGTTTGCAGCTTCAACAATTATTTTTGCTTTTACATCATTCGCATTTGCAGAAGTAATTACATTTGGTCTTGCGCCTGGAATGAGTATATCAACATTCAACTCAAAAATCGCCTCTCTTGCGAGAATTTTTCCATCTTGGTAAGATATCACGCTGCCTTTTGCTGCTTTGGTTTCCATTAATTTTTGGTAATCCAATCCATTATCGTTATAGATCGTTCCTTTGGAATCTGAGACCGCAACTATTTTCACACCGCTTTCACTCAGAAATTTCATTGTAAATGTTCCAACATTTCCAAACCCTTCTATTGCAACCGTTGCGCAGCTAATATCCATTTTTGAAAATTCAGCCGCAATTTCAGTTGCTTTTGCTACTCCAAACCCAGTACTTCCTAATTCGTGCGGCAAACCATTCATAGAAGCTGGCTTTCCAGTTGCTGCGTTATTATCACCTATTTCATCAACGAAAATTGCCATCTCTTTTTCAGTCATGTTTATATCAGGACCAGCAATATACTTATTAGAAACATATTGTTTTATTGCATTGGCAAATGCACGTACATACGCTTCTTTATCTACTTTTTTTGGATCGCCTTTTATTCCGGATTTTGCACCACCAAACGGAATATCAGCTAACGCATTTTTCCAAGTCATTGTACGCGCAAGTCCAACAACTTCATCTGTAGTAAGATCATGAACGAACCGTATTCCGCCTTTGCCAATTCCTCTTGCGGTATTGTCTATTACCAAAATTCCTTCCATTCCTGTTCTTTGATCATAAACATCAATTATGTATTCTGGCCCATATTTATCTCGTATATGCATTAGTTATCTCCTCAAAATATATTTTAAAATTTGAATATAATTCAAAAGAAAAATACAAAGAAACCTTTTTAATTCTTTTCTTCTATTTTTGTGCAGGTGATATAGATGAAAGGACAAGGTTCAACAGAATATTTAGTAATCCTCGCCGTAGTTCTTGTAGTTGCCTTAATAGTTATCGGACTTTTGGGACAATTCACTGGCTTTGGTGCTTCTGGATTAGAACAACAAAGTAATGCATATTGGCAAGGTGCAATGCCTTTTTCAATTACAGACAAAAGATTAAATAGCACTCAAATACGAATTGTATTAGTAAATAAATTGGCTACCAAATTAAATGTAACAAACATAACATTCGATGGAACAGGAATAAATTCAACTCTAGCTGGTAACGCTACTATTCCTCAAAACCAAATTGCTTCGGGGCAAGCGGTAACGATAGTTGGAGACGTAGTTAGTGCTAATCCATGCGCAACAGTTCCTAGCGGCACTATATATCAAGTTAACCAGGTTGTTATTACATATACAAGCTATGCTAATGACAATATTGTAACCGGCTTAACTCAGGCTGGAGATAAAGGCCTCTATGGTAAGTGTTCGTAATTTTTAATTTTTTTCTTTTTTTATTTTAAAAACTGAAGAAAGAATTTTGTAAAATCAAGTCAAAATATTCCAAATCTCTTCTTCTTTCCTTCTTCATCAAATTTTATAATAAGTTCTTTTTGAACGTGTGAAAGATTTTTTGGAATTTGAACAATTACGCGCACAAATTCATCGCCTTTTTTTCCACTATGTACATCAGGCATTCCTTCGTTGTGCATCTTAAAAAGCGTATGACTTTGAGTTCCAGGAGGAATTTCTAATTTTGCGTTTCTTCCATCAATAGTAGCCACATCTATTTTTGCTCCAAGTATTGCTTGCAAAAGACTAATTTTGACTTCAGTATAAAGATCGTTTTTATGTCTTTCAAAAATAGGATGTTTAGCTACATGCACATGAACGTATAAATCTCCGCATCCATCATGACCATATTCGCCTTCATTATCAAGACGTACTTGCATTCCATCATGAATTCCTTTTGGGATATGGACAAGAATTCTTTCATTTTTTCTTACACTACCTCTACCGTAACAATTTTTACATTGTTTTTCAATCGCACTGCCTTCGCCACGGCAATTGACGCATGTACTGACCGAGCGAAATAACATCGGTCCCATTCGTTTTGTCTGCGCTATTTGTCCTGTTCCTTTGCATTTTGGACAGACCTTAACACCTGAATTTGGCTCTGCTCCTGTTCCGGAACACTTCGCGCACAATGCATTTTTTTCAAGATTGATATTACGTGTTGTTCCGCTAGCAGCTTCTTCCAATGTTATTTCTATTTCTGTATGTAAATCGCCTCCATAATAACTACTTCTTCGCCTTCCCCTTTTTGTATGGAAAAAATGAGAGAATATGTCTTCGCCAAATCCAAATTGATCAAAAAGGTCTGAAAAATCGGAAAAATCTGCATTGCGGAAAATATCCTCCTGGCTAAAGCGTTGATCAAAACCAGCATGTCCAAACTGATCGTACTGCTCTTTTTTTGTGTCGTCAGAAAGTACTGCATATGCTTCTGATAATTCTTTAAATTTTTCTTCATTACCCTTTTCAGTACTGCGATCTGGATGATATTTAAGCGCGAGTTCTCTATACGCTCTTTTTATCTGGTCTTTTGATGCGTTTCTTGGAACACCAAGTATGTCATAATAATCACGCTTTGTCATAAAATCATTGTAGAATCATTCATTTCATTTTTTCATACGTTCATTTTTTTTCGTACTTTCCATCAACTATGGTGTCATCATTAGTTCCGCCCCCATTTGGTTCTTGTGATCCAGAATCGCCAAAGCCTTCAAAACCACTTGTTGAACCGCCGCCGCTACTACTGCTACTACTAGCACCTCCTTCTCCTCCGCGTTTTTCATAAATTTTGCTTCCGACTTCCTGAAGGACTCTTTTCAAGGATTCTATTTCTTCTCTTATGCGTCCAAGATCATTTGATGTTATCGCTTCTTGCGCTGATTTTGAAGCCTGTTGGATTTTTTTTCTAGATTCTTCGTCTATTTTATCACTTAAATCAGATATAGTTTTTTCGCTAGTGTATATCATTGTTTCCAATTCATTTTTTGCTTCCGCAAGTTCTCTCGTTTTTTTATCTTCTTCAGCGTGTTCTTCTGCCTCGCGCATTTTTTTCTCTATATCCTCCTTACTCATTTTATGCGGCGCGACTATGCGCATTTTTTGCTCTTTGTTTGTTCCCAAATCTTTTGCTGAAACATGTAAAATTCCGTTTGCGTCTATGTCAAAAGTAACTTCAATTTGCGGTATTCCGCGTGGAGCGGGCGGAATCCCCACAAGCCCAAATTTTCCAAGTTCCACATTGTCCCTTGCCATCGGCCGCTCGCCTTGAAGAACGTGAATATCAACCGATGTCTGCATATCTGCCGCGGTTGAAAAAATTTGGCTTTTTTTGGTTGGAATTGTGGTGTTGCGCTCTATAAGTTTTGTGAATACGCCGCCCAAAGTTTCTATTCCAAGCGAAAGTGGCGTAACATCCAAAAGAAGAATGTCTTTGACTTCTCCTGCGAGCACTCCGGCCTGTACAGCAGCGCCCATTGCAACGCATTCCATCGGATCCACTCCGCGTTCCACTTTCTTTCCTACAAGTCCTTCAACAAATTTTTGCACAATCGGCATTCGGGTCGGACCTCCAACCATGATTATTTTATCTATCTGGGCCGGAGTGAGTTTCGCATCTTTAAGCGCTTGCTCTACCGGTTTTGAGCATCTATCTATTACTGGACGCATAAGCTCTTCCAATTTTGCGCGCGTAAGCAAATGCGAAAAATGTTTTGGTCCATTTGCATCTGAAGCGAAGAACGGAAGACTTATTTCACTTTGCAGTGTGGTTGAAAGTTCTATTTTTGCCTTTTCTCCAGCTTCGCGCAATCTTTGCATCGCCTGTTTGTCGCTTCTAATATCCATTCCACTGTTTTTCCTAAATTGATCAGCGAGATAATCAACAATTATGTTGTCCATGTCCGTTCCGCCTAATTGCGTATCTCCGCTCGTGGATTTTACTTCAAAAACCTTTCCTCCGAATTCCATTATTGTGACATCTAACGTACCTCCGCCTAAATCAAACACCATAATTTTCATTTCTTTTTCGTGTTTGTCAAGACCATATGCAAGACATGCAGCGGTTGGCTCATTAACTAATCTTATTACTTCAAGTCCAGCAATTTCTCCGGCATCCTTTGTTGCTTGTCTTTGATTGTCATTGAAATATGCTGGAACAGTAACCACTGCTTTTTTTATTTCATGTCCAAGAAAAGATTCGGCATCCGCTTTTATTTTTTGCAAGAGTATTGCTGAAAGTTCTTGTGGACTGTAATCCTTTCCATGCAAATTATATTTGTAGTTTGTTCCCATTTTTCTTTTGAATGCCGTAACTGTAGAATATGGATTGGCTACTGCTTGCCTCCGTGCAGGTTCTCCGACAAGTCGCGTACCATCTGGGTTAATTGAAACATAGCTTGGAAATGCTTTTCCATAAAGACTTGCGCCTTCTGCACTTGGTATTATTATTGGTCTTCCACCTTCCAGTACAGATGCAGCCGAATTGGAAGTACCAAGATCTATACCTAAAATTTTTTCAAAAACCATAGTTATCCACCTTTTTTATTTTCGTTTTTTTCTTCTAATTCTTCTAATTTTTCTTCTAGTTTTCCCTCTGATTTTTCTAATTTTTTTGAGATTATAACTTGAGCGTGTCTTAATATCTTATCTTTGTAAAAATATCCCTTTCGCACAACTTCAATAATCGTTCCTTCGGGTTTTTCGCTATCTTGTTGCGAAACTATATCATGCATATAAGGATCACTTTTTTGTCCGATACAATCCATCTCTCTCACATCGTGTAATGCGAGCGATTTTTTGAAATTACCTATGAGCATGCTTATCCCTTTTTTTGCCTCTCCATCGGTATGTAATAGTGCGTTTTCCAATTCATCAAAAAATTGAATCTGCGATTTTGCGAATTCCATTTTTCCGATATCAGCGCGTATTTCTAATTCTTTTACGGTACGCTTTCTATAATTTTCAAATTCTGCTTGCAATCTTATAAGATTCTGCTCTAAACTTTCTTTACTTTCTGCAGCTATCTCTTTCTGCTGTTTATGCTCAATTTTATTAACCGTTTTATGTGCAATTTTTTTTATATCTTCTGCAGAAGAACTCATATCATGTTTGGTGCTATTACCATTACTATTGCTGCTGTTACTGTTTTCTTTCTCAGACATGTATATACCATAAATTACTATTGTATTGTTTTTGCACTGTACATTGCACTATACTCAATCAGCCTATTTTCTAATGTATTATTTAAATTTAAAAAATTTTAAACTATCTTTTATTATTTTAGCAAATCTTTTTAAATCTATCGGTTCAAAAAAAAATATGCGCAAAAATTATTTGCACAAAATAACAATAATTGACTTTGGTACACCAAAATCAGAAAGTATAGATGATGAATTAAAATGGATATGCGAATCCTTTGATTTGGACCCAAAAAAGAAAGCACTTGCCTTTGAAATATTTTTATATCTTCTAAACGCAAGCCGAAAAGGTAAGGGAGTAAAAACCTCTGAAATAATTAAAGATATAGATGTAACTCAAGCTGCAATAGTATATCATATGAATATTTTTTTGTGTGCGGGAATAGCATCTAAAAAAGGGCGAGTATATTATTTACGCGGGAAGAGTTTAAGCGAGACTATATATGAAATTGAGCTTGACATGGTGAGAAGAATGCACGCGATTAGAAGAATAGCAGAAAAAATAGACGAGCAGTTGTTATAATTTTCTTAGATTAGCAATTATTGCTCATTTAGAAACCTGACTGCCACGATTTATTGCGGTCTATTACTAAAAAACCGCAGAGTTAAGGGTTAAGATTTAAAGCATAAGCTTCAACTATGCGCGTTTTGCAAAGTCAGATCTGAAAAATAAAATTGCAGGGAGCAAGATTTTCTTTTTGGGGTTAACCCCTTAGACCTTTTTCTTTTAGAAAAAGAAAAAGGGATATGGGTCCGAACCGCGGAGGGGAGTACCCCTCCCCAGTTTGAGGTGTCATGAACGACGATTCGTTCATGAACATATAACAAACCAAACACGGTAATTCTTCGATACTTTCTGAATTACTTTGTTGGTTTGTCATATCATCCTGACCCTCCCCCATTTTTCTTTTTGGGGTGAACCCCTTAGACCTTTTTCTTTTAGAAAAAGAAAAAGGGATATGGGTTTGAACTTGCGCAGCCGCTAAGACACAGGGTTTCTAAACATTTTTTTTGTTCGCTCTACAGTTTTGGTGTCGCGAATCCATCCATTCCAAAACCGAAAACACTAAACTGAAAATATCCCTAAGCCCTGCGCGTATAGTCTCTATAACCCAAAAAAATAGGAAACAGATTTGACCTGGCTCCGCCATCCCTGCACAAATAATACAAATATTACTCTCGACAATTTCCAAATTGAGTTGTCACGGTACTATTCAGTGTAGTATTGCATTCCGAAGGTAAAACATTAAATGCTTTGCACACAGCAATTTTTATTTCCTCTGGAGTGTACGCATCAACATTAGCTATTTTACCATTTATCACAAATGTTGGCGAACCTCGCACACCATATTGCTTATTTAAATCTTTTTCAACAGGGAATTGCGGATAGCGAGAAGCAATCCAACTAGACTTATCGTTATATAGATTGGTAATATTATATTCCGCATCAGTTGAATTATAACATGCATCAAACTTAGTTTTATTTATTTTTGAACTGCTAAAGCAAAGTGTGCTATTTATATTAGTTACAAAACAAGAAAGATACTCCCAATATTTTGATTCTTCTTCTTTTTGTATACAATATTGTCTTAGATTCTCTTGAAGCTCCCCTGAGTCTGGATGCATTATATAATCAACAAATCTTATTTTAAAATCTGCCTTTCCTTTTAGAAAATTTTGAACCGGTAAAATACCTTTCTCAGCCTGAATACCATATGGGCAATAACTCATTACAAAAACTTCTACCAAGGGTTTATCTGATTTAACGATTTGAAATGAATCATTTTGTTTAGCTTGCAAAATTTGAGCTTCTAATTGTTTTATTTTTTCAGCAAATACATCCAATTCTTCTGCGTTGCTATAGATATATTGAAGATTTCGCGATACTGGAATGAGTATGGCCCTATTTTCATCATCAGAAAAATTCAATAATACAAATTCGCCATTGTCTTTTGCATTATTAAACTTAAGTGTAACATTTTGACTATATTGTACACGTATAAATGCTTCAATAGTTTCTTTAACTTTTAAAATTTTTTCTTGCGAAAATTGAGTGTTTTGTATAAAAGTATTATTTGTTATTTGTATGATAGTTGTATTGTTAGCAGGTTGAAAAGGATTACTCATAGGCCAAATATTAATACATCCAATAACAAATATCATTATTATCGCTAATGCATAAACCGTAATTATATTCTTGTTTATTTTGCTCATATATACCATTTCCTCGTTTTTGTTATTTATCGTTTTGCTTATATTTAACCAACTATTTATTATTTTAAAATTCAGTTTTTAATGTGTTCAATAATTCCGTGTTTTGTAGGCTTTAATACAATTATCACATCAGCAGTATTTTTTAATGCTATTGAAAATGCTAAGTCAAAAGCAATAACAATCGTTTTTTTCTTATATTTTTTTGCTTTTTTAAGTACAGGAATAAAATCAGTATCTCGCGTCATAAGCGCAAGAATATCCGTATCCTTTTCCATTATATATTCCATTGCTTCTACGGCCATGGTAACATCAACATCACCAGTGGTTATTTCAACTCCAAGACCTTGATTTACCATTGCTTCTATGAGTTTATCAGATGCATATTGATCAAGGTAAACTTTTGCAATACGAATATTGCCATATTTCTGAAGTTCATTTTTCACTTTCTTCAAATCAATGTCCACTCCTTTTCTTATATTATTAGGACCATCTACAAGAAATACAATTTGATCGCTTTTATTTCTTCCGAAAATGGTATCAAAAAAACCTTTATTCATAAAGTCATCAACTGTTTAATTTATAAGATTATTAAATATAAAGTAATTTCGTCATAGATTATACCGAACCATCAAGGACCAAAGGTTCGCGGAAGCTTATATTAAATGATCTAATTTGAATAACCTAATCGCATTTTTTGCCGTATGTTCTGCAATTATGTCAATGTCAAGTTTTTTAATTTCAGCGATATATTGAATCGCACACTTAACTTCATAAAAATTTTTTGCAACATAAGGCGAATCAGTTTCAACCAATATATTTTCTAATGCAACATTATTTATAATCTTTTTCCTTTCTTTCGAATATACGGGGGGGATTGAAATAAGTGCGCCAAGATCAATCGCTTTTTCAGCTTCTTTGAGTGTGCCTGAAAAAAAATGCATCATTATCCCACTTTTCAATTTGCGCTCGCGCAAAATGTTGATTACTTCTGTCTCTGCTTCACGCGAATGAATAACCATCGGAAGTTTTATTTCCTCAACGAGCGAAAGCATTCTTTCAAAAAGTATTTTTTCCCTTTTTATTTCATCCTTACTTTTGGCCCAGTGAAAATCAAGTCCTATCTCTCCAATTGCAACAGGTGAATGTTTTTTTATTTCCGCAATCCAAAGTTCTAGATTTGAGATTCCTTCTTTTACCGCAGTTTGCGGCGCAACGCCAAGTACATAAGGCAGATTATATTTTTTTGCGATTGCTACATTTGCGATGTTTGACGAGTGCGAATACCCAGTTGTAATCGGAAGCAAACCATTTTGCATTTTTATTGTTTTATAGCTGTCCAAATGGCAATGTGCATCAACAATGAGGGAAGCTGACATGAGAAATGTTTATAAATACCGAAATATTAATCCTTATGTGTTCTAAATTTTATAAAGTTATCAGATTTTTTTATAAAATATGCATATTATTAGATTTCAACTGTATTAGATTTTAACTGAGTTTGATATTATCAGATCGCTAAAGATCGCTAAGTTTGGTGGTTTTATGAGTAATGAAAAAATTTTTGTTACAGCAAAAGATTTAAAGGAAGGTAAATATCTTCTTATTGATGACATTCCATGTAAGGCTGTAGAGATAGATATCTCTAAATCAGGAAAGCACGGAGGGGCAAAAATGCGCATTGTTGCAATAGGAATTTTTGATGGTCAGAAAAAAACATTGCTTGTTCCTGGTGATCAGGATGTGGAAGCTCCGATAATTGAAAGAAAGAGCGTTCAAATTATGAGTGTAAATGGGAAAACAGCGCAAGTTATGGACAATGATTCGTATGAAATGTATGATTTAGAAATCCCTGATGAATATATGGTTAATGCGCAGGCTGGGAAAGAAGCAGAAGTACTTCAGGCCATGGGTAGAAGAAAAATTGAAAGAATAAAATGATGGTGGGAAAATGGATATAACAATTAATACTACGGAAAACGATATTCTTGGAAGAAAAGAGATTATCGCGAATATTCAATTTGATAAAAGTACTCCCACTAGAAAAGAAATAAAGGAAATCATCTCTGCAAAAATTGGTGCAAATCCTGACAATACTGTGCTTAGAGAAGTAAAATCAAGATTTGGAGTGCGAAGTATTAGAGCGGTTCTTCATGTTTATCCAACGAAAGAAACGGCGTTGTTATTCGAACCAAAACACATACTTATACGCGATGGTATGGCTGAAAAAAAACAAAAAAAAGAAAAAAAGAAGATTTCTCCTCCTCCAACGAAAAAATGAGTTTTCACTCTTCTTTTTTCATCTTAACAAGCTTCCAGCAACCCCTCCTATAATTGAACAAATTATATTAGAACTAGACTTATTCCCTATGCCTCTTTCCTCAAATACACCTGCGATGCTGTCTGCAATACTGCCTAAAAATCCTCCAACCCCGATCATAAATGCTGTGGTTGGTTTCACTCCAAAAATAAACACCGCGCATGCACCTATAACAAGCGCGCCTGCGAAACTCATTATCGTACCCATTGTACTCATTGCTCCGCTTGTTCCTGGCACAACTTCTTTAAAGGAAAAGAGGGATATTGGTTTATTTTTTCCAAGCACACCCAACTCAGAACCAAATTTATCAGCTGTCACTGCAGCTACAGAAGTTATAAATGGGAGAACCCCAAAAATATTATGTCCAACTACGAACAGAGTTGGTACAATGCCATTGCTTAGTACGTTTTCCCAACTTCTTTCATATTCATAAATACCAGATTCTTTTTTTTCTTCTGCCCCATAACGCGTAACTATTACAGATATTATAAGAAAAATTATTAAGAATGCAAGATATTCTTTTCCACCATAAACAAAAACCACTATACCAAGAAGAAAAGAAAACATAAGCCCTTTTTTATCAAGCATTAAAGACATTATTCCACTCTTATTTCATTATTTTCTTCCAAAGCTATTTTTCTTTCTATAAACTTTGAAATTATATACGCATTTGTTTTGATATGCATAGTGAGGGTAGAAGTTTTAAATCTTGACCTTCCGCTTGCGAGTGCCGCATAAACAAGAATCTGATCTGCGAGATGCTTATCTACTTGACTTCGCCATGGGCCGTGGGCATTGCGCCCCGAACCAATATGGCACCTAATTATTGAAAGGATGTGCGCTTCATTTATTTGGTGATAAAATGAATGCAGACACATCCATATCTTTAGGCGGA
>JBFLYM010000005.1:0-51991 GCA_040757035.1 Microcaldota archaeon
ATGAAAAATCTGAAATGTAAAGTCTATGATGAAGAAATCCTTATAAGTGAATTAACAAAAGAGCAGAAGGCCATTATTGAGAAAACTAATGTCATAGTGCCTAAAACCTTGGGAATTTAGGATTTTAGATCTGTCATATATCCACCTTTTATTATTAATAATAACAAATTATTATACAAAGAGTTTTTAAACCTATAGGACACTGTTCCATGCATTTTACGAGAAAATCTTTATATATCACTATTTCGTTAAACATTTAGGGAAAATAAATGGCTAAGCGAATTGAAGTGAAATTCAAGGAACAGATAAAAGATCCGCGCGCAGAACATTTGACCGCAGTTTTATGCGCGGAGTTCGCAATAAAAATAAATCAAATTAGAATAATAGACGTTTACAATATAGACGCTGATTTGGACGATAATGAACTTAAATTTCTCTGCAATGAAGTTTTCAGCGATAAAATCGTTCAGGAATACTCGTATTCAAAGCCTTTTTTTGAGCATTGCTGGCGCATAGAAATCGGTTTTCATCCTGGCATTACCGATAACATTGGGAAAACCGCAAAAGATGGAATAAAGGACGCGCTCGGAAAGGAAATAGAAGTATATTCAAGTACTGTTTATGCAATAAGCGGAAATGAAATCGAAGAAGAGATTTGCGAAAAACTCGGAAAAAGAATCGCAAACAGTCTGATACAAAAAATAATTGTGCGCGCACCGTTTTCAGACAAATTTGAACCATATATTCCAAAAGTCGTTTTAATGCAGGAAATAAAAGTTGAAACAATAGAAATTCCTTCAAAAGAAAACGCGCTCAAACAGCTTTCAAAAATGCGCCTGCTTGCGCTTAGTGTAAACGAAATGAAAGCAATAAAAAAATATATTGCGCGCGCATTAACCGAAAGAAAAAAGGTCGGACTTGGGGAAAAAATAACCGATGTAGAACTCGAAGTTATCGCGCAAACATGGAGTGAGCACTGTAAGCACAAAATTTTCAATGCAGAAATAGAATACAATGAAAACGGAACCCATTATTCCATTGATTCGCTCTTCAAAACGTTTATATGTGGCGCAACCGAATGCGTTAAAAAACCCTATATAATTTCTGCGTTCAAAGACAATGGCGGAATAATAAAATTCAATTCTGATTATAATATCGCAGTAAAGGTTGAAACGCACAACGCGCCGAGCGCTTTGGATCCTTATGGTGGAGCGCTTACAGGCATTTTGGGAGTGAACAGAGATATAATCGGTACAGGACTCGGCGCATATCCGATCGCAAACACAGATGTATTATGTTTTGGAAATCTTAATGAAAAAAAAATTCCCGAAGGTGTTCTTCACCCAAGGAGAATTTATCAAGGAGTGATTGAAGGAATACGGGATGGAGGGAACAAAAGCGGAATTCCCACTGTAAACGGCTCAATTATATTTGAAAACGGATTTTGCGCAAGACCGATTATTTATTGCGGAACAATTGGTTTAATGCCAGATGAAATAAAAGGAAGAAAAACAGTAGAAAAAAAAGTTGAACCCGATTATCTCGCAATAATGGTTGGAGGAAGGGTTGGCAAGGATGGAATACATGGTGCGACATTCTCGTCGCAGCATCTTGAAAGCAACATTCCCACAAGCGTAGTTCAGATAGGAGATCCGATAACGCAAAAGAAAGTGCTTGATTTTATAATGGAGGCGCAACGCACGCTACTTTACGAATCAATCACTGATAACGGTGCCGGCGGACTTTCATCAAGCATAGGAGAAATGGCTATTCAGAGCAATGGGTGCGAAATATGGCTTGATGCAGTTCCGCTTAAATATCCTGGACTTCAGCCATGGGAAATCCTTGTTTCTGAGAGCCAAGAACGCATGACTCTTGCAATAAAAAAAGAAAACTTGGAAAAATTAACCGAACTCGCAAAAAGGCATGAAGTTGAAATTTCTGTAATCGCCAAATTTACAAACACAGGAAAATTTCATGCGCTTTATAAAGGGAATAGTGTCGCTTATTTGGATATTAGTTTCCTTCATAAACCACCGCGCATGAAACTTGTAGCAAAATTAGGAAAAAAAACGTTTTTAGAGCCGAATCTACCAAAAAGCGAGGAGCTAAGCGACGTGTTGTTAAGCGATGTATTGAAAAAATTGCTTGCATGTCCGAACATAAGTTCTAAAGAGCATACAATAAGACGCTATGACCACGAAGTTCAAGGAAAGAGTGTGATAAAACCGCTTATGGGAAATAACGCACCTTGCGATGGAGCGGTACTCAAACTTCTTTTTGATAGTTGGGAGGGTATTGTTGTTTCGCATGGAATATGTCCAAAATGCGAACAAGACAGTTATGACATGGCGACAATAGCGTTTGATGAAGCGGTGAGAAACGCGCTCGCTGTTGGCGCGAAGTTTGGCTATCTTGCTGCGCTTGATAATTTTTCCTGGCCAGATCCAGTTCAAAGTGAAAAAACACCTGATGGCGAATACAAACTCGCTCAGCTTGTACGAGCATGCATTGGCGTTTATGATTATGCGGTAGGTTGTGAAATTCCTATTGTTTCGGGCAAGGACAGCATGAAAAACGATTATTATGGAAAAGATGGAAAATATTCGATTCCGCCAACGCTTTTAATCACTGTGGTAGGAAAAATAAATGATGTTAGAAATGCGATAAGTTCTGAATTCAAATGCGAAGGCGATGCGATTTATATCATCGGAATTACGCGCGATGAATTGGGCGGAAGCGAATACTATAAATTATTTGGAGGTATTGGTAACAATAATCCTAAAATAAATACCAAGGAAGTGTTTCAGCTTTATAATGTATTTTCAAAAGCATGCGAATTCGGACTTGTAAGATCCGCGCACGACATTTCTGATGGCGGTTTTTGTGTAGCGCTTGCTGAATGCAGTTTTTCATCAGCATTTGGAGCTGAGGTTGATATTTCTAAAATGCCTGGAGCTAGGGAAATGCAAAATGAGAGCGCTCTGCTTTTTTCTGAATCTGGTGGAAGGTTTGTAGTCAGCGTTGCACAAAAAAATTGCGAGAAATTTGAAATGGTTATGCGCGGCACAAAATTCGCACGCATCGGAAGAGTGCGCGGAGATAAAAGATTTGTAATCAAAAAGTCAGAAACAATACTAATAAACGAAGACATTCGCGATCTTAAAACAATATGGAGTAGCATAAAATTGTGAAAATATGGACGCAAAGGCAGCGGTATTTTATGGCTATGGAATAAACTGCGACTACGAAACAGAATACGCTTTGCGCATAGCCGGTGCGCAAGCAAACCGCGTGCATATTTATGATGTTATTGCGAATCCAAAAATGCTTGAAGAATTTAATTTACTCGCATTTCCAGGCGGTTTTTCCTATGGCGATGATATTGGAAGCGGTAAGGTACTCGCAAATAAAATGAAATTTAAACTCAAGGAACAGATAGAGCAATTCGTTAATGAAGGCAAATTAGTAATCGGAATTTGCAATGGTTTTCAAATAGTTGTAAAAATGGGACTGCTTCCGTACAACGATTTTGTCCAAAAAGCCACGCTTACGTTTAATCATTCTGGCAAATTTGAGGATCGCTGGGTTTATCTAAAAATAAATCAAAAATCGCCATGCGTATTTACGCGTGACATGGACGAACTTATGCTTCCGGTTAGACACGGAGAAGGAAAGTTTATCACTGATGATGATACGCTCAACGACTTGATTTTAAAGAATCTCCTAGTAATGCAGTATGTAAACACTCACAATGAACTTGGGGCTTATCCATACAACCCGAATGGTTCAATGCTCAATATCGCTGGTATTTGTAATGAAAAGGGAAATGTGTTTGGACTAATGCCGCATCCAGAAGCATACAACACGGTGCTGAACAATCCATTTTGGCCAAATATAAAAAATTCTGAAAACTACAAAAATTACATAAACAACACGGATAATTTAAAGGGGCCCGGAATAAGAATTTTTGAAAATGCAGTAAGTTATTTAAATGAAAGGTTTTGATAGTTCTTTATGGTAAAAGCAATTGTTGTTATCGCTCCTAAAAATTTTCAGGACTATGAATTTTTGCAGACTATAGAAGAACTGAAAAAAGCTGGAGTTGAAGTTGAAATTATTAGTACAATAAAAGGAAAATGCATAGGCGTGGGTGGTTCTGTTGTGGAAGCCAAAACCATTTCAGACATAAAAACCAATGAATTTGATTCTTTAGTGTTTATAGACGGTTCTGGCACACCGGTTGTAAGAGCTGATAAAAAAATGATTGCACTTGCCGAAAAATTTTTCATGGACGGCAAAATAATCGGCGCAATATGTTTTGCGCCTACAATTCTTGCAAAGGCCGGAATTCTAAAAGGAAAGCAAGCTACTGTCTGGATAGGTTTTGACCCCGAATATTCAAAGACTACGGATTATGTACTTAGAGAAGCTGGAGCAATATTAATGAATTTACCTGTTGTTGAAGACAAAACAATAATAACAGCAAATGGCCCACCAGCTGCGCGTGCATTTGGAAAAAAACTCGCGGAAAAAATAAAAAGATAGAGAATAGATAACGAAAAAATAGCAAAAAAGATAGCAAAGAAAAGATAGAGAAACATAAAGGATTTGGAAATGATAAACATAGCAATTTCTGGTTTTGGAAGAATAGGTAAAATGTTTCTCAGGGCAGCAATAGCACAGGATGTACTCGGCAAAGATTTTGAAGTCGTTGCAATAAACACTCGTAGCGCGCTTGATATACATGCCCATCTTTTCAAATACGATTCATCGCTAGGAAGATTTGAAGGAAATATAGAGGCAAGTAACGGGTTGCTCATAGTAAATGGGCATAAAATAAATTGGATACAAGAAACCGATCCATTAAAACTTCCGTGGAAAGAAATGAATGTTGACTTGGTACTTGAGAGTAGTGGTGAATTTCGAAAAAGAGAAGATTTGGAGAAGCATTTAATCGCCGGGGCAAACAAAGTGCTTTTATCAGCGCCGAGTGCAGAGTGCGACGCAACCATTGTTATCGGAGTAAATGAACACATAATTAATAAAGAACATAGGATATTTTCAATGGCGAGTTGTACAAGCAATTGTCTTGCACCGATACTAAAAACAATTGACGAAAATTTTGAAATAGAAAAAGGATTCTTAAGCTGCGTGCACGCATACACCAATGATCAGCGGGTCTTAGATGGAAGCCATAGCGATTGGAGAAGAGCGCGCGCATGCGCAGTCAACATTATTCCAACAACCACCGGCGCAGCAAAAGCAATAGGAGAAGTACTTCCAAATATGCAAGGAAAAATGGATGGAGTTGCGTTTAGAGTACCGGTGATAAACGGTTCTCTCAATGATATAACGCTTTTGCTGAAAAAAGAAACAAACGTAAAAGAAATTAATGCTGTGATCAAAAAGGCGAGCGAAAACGAACTTCGCGGGATAATGGCTTATACAGAAGAACAAATCGTATCATGCGATATAATCGGAACAAAGGAAAGCGCAATTGTGGACGGTACATTAACAAGGGTTATTGGAAATCTGGTAAAGATTTCTGCATGGTACGACAATGAATTTGGATATTCAAATAGGCTTGTTGATTTAATCAAAAAATTATCAAAATGATTCTGTGGTGAGTTCTTGGAAAAGAAAATGAAAATTATACCCTCTCATATTGCTATCATCCCTGATGGAATTTAAAATATTTGAAATTAAAATATTTGAAATTGAACAATAAAAACATAAAAAACCATAAACAGGAGATGGGCAAGAAAGCACAACATAACCATTGTAGAAGGTTATGATAGAGGAATCAGAAAAATACGCGATGTGGTTGAGTGGTGCAAAGAATTCGATGTGCATACTTTAAGCATGTGGGGATTTTCAACCGATAATGCAAAAAGAGATTCAGATGAAATTGAAAAACTTTTTGGGCTTTTTAAAAAATATCTGGACGAAATAATCAGTAGGAGCAGTAAAAAAAGAAGTAATAAAGAAAAAAAAGAATACGATGTTAGAATTAAATTTTTAGGGAGAAAAACACTTTTTCCAAACGAGATACAGCTAGCAATGAATAAGATAGAGGATTTCACAAAAAATAATAAAAAATATACACTTAATCTTCTTCTTGGATATGGTGGAAGAGAAGAAATAATAGATACAATAAATGCGATAATCAAAAAAGGAATTAAAGAAGTAGATGAAAAAACAATCAGCGAAAACCTTTATACCGCTGGAATTGATGATCCAAATATTATAATAAGAACAAGTGGGGAACAAAGGCTTTCAGGACTGATGCCATGGCAAAGTGTGTATAGCGAATTCTATTTTTCTAAAAAGCTTTGGCCCGATTTCTCAAAAAAAGATTTTGAACATGCGTTGAAAACATATGAAAAAAGAAAAAGAAGGTTTGGAAAATAACCAGGATTCTTGTTTGGGATTGAAAAATGTTAGGATGGAAAATTACGAAAGGAGGTGAATATAAAATTGATTTGCCACCCTTAAGTGCGGATGAAGAGAGAATGATTGTTGCCGCAGAAGAGACTTTTAGGCTTGCCGCAAGCGAAAAAAAAATAGATGCAGGCAATATAGAACGCGAACTCGCTTCTGCAATAATGAAAAATGCTGACAAAGAAGAGATTATACTTGATTCGGATCAAAAAAAATATCTCACAATATACGCAAAAATGCATATTTATGGATTTGCATTCCTTGATGAACTTGTGCAAAACGACAATATAGAAGAGATAAGCATAATTGGGATAGGGAAGCCCGCCTATGTCTTTATTAGAAAAAAAGGCTGGTGCATGGTAAACGCGCTTTTTGAAGATGAAAAAACGCTCATGGATGTGATAAATAAAATGTCTCAAGGAATCGGAAGAAGAATTACGCTTCAGCATCCGAGACTTGACGCCATGCTTCCAGATGGTTCGCGATTGCATGCGTCGCTCCATCCTATTTCAGGGGGCGAAATAACAATAAGAAAATTTAGGAGCACACCGTTTTCACCAACAGAAATAGTACAACTCGGCACAATAAATTATAAAGCAATGGCATTTCTTTCTATGCTCATGCAAACGGATAGTTCGGTACTTGTTTCTGGAAATACCGCAAGCGGAAAAACAACTACCCTGAACGCGTTGTTTGCGTTTGTTCCGAAAAACGAGCGCGTGCTTATTACTGAGGAAACACCAGAAATATCAATTCCGCATGAGCATCAGATACGCCTTGTTGCAAATAAGGATATGGGAATAACATTGAAAGACTTGGTTTACGATAGTCTGCGCATGCGTCCTGATAGAATGATTGTTGGTGAGGTGCGCAATCGCGAAGAAGTTGAAGCGCTCTTTGATGTTTTACTCGGAGGACAGGCACGTGGTGCGTATGCAACTTTTCATGCGCAAGGCGCCAATGAAGCCTTACTCAGATTGAAAAAATTCGGAATAGATGATATGGATTTGGGCGCGATAGATGCGATAATCGTGCAAAGAAGATTGCTTCTTTACGATGCGAAAAAGAAAAGCGCGACCGAAGTAAGGCGGATAATTGAAATCGCAGAAATTGATAATAAGGAAACCAATAAAGAAGCGAAGTGCATTTTTTCATTTTTACTGTCTGAAAATAGTTGGAAATATAAAGAAGGCGAATTGTGCAGAAAGATTGCAGATAGTTTTGGAATGAATTTAAGCGAGTTCAAAACAGAATTGGACATGCGGGAGAAATGGTTGGCAAATGCAGGTGCAGATCTTTACGATTTTTTTGACAAAGCGCAAAAGAAATTTTATCATTTTTGAGCGTCAGGATCCATAGATTTTTCGGGAGAAGTCTGTACGCGCTTTGGCTTAAAAACCTAACTGCGGAATAGAGACTAATGTTGGCATTCTTAAAATCAAAATCGCACATTCGCATATTGGAAGCTGAAATGCCATTGGTACTAAGAACGTTTGGCATGTTATTGGATATCAATGTTCCTTTTGTGCGGGCGTTGGAAATTGTTGCGAAGGAAGGAGAAATTGGGAAAGAACTTTCAAAAGTAGTTGATGAAATAGAAAATGGCGCGAGCGTTCCAAAAGCGCTTGCTAAATTTGCTGAAAAAACCGAAAGCGGTATAATAAAAAAATCAATTGCGCAACTTATTAGCGCATACGAACACGGTGCACGCGGAACAGAGATAATACAGATTGCAGATGATTTGATCTCGTTTCAGCAATATGGAATGCGGAATTTTGTTTCAAAGAGTTCGCTTTTCGGACTTTTGTTTGTAATTTTTTCCGCAGTTGCGCCAACGTTTTTTCTTGTTTTTGCGACTGCTGGAAAATTCGCGCTTGAAATAGAAATAGGGAAAGAAACTTTTTTGCTGATTTTTCTTATATTATTTCCGCTTATAAATGCGCTGCTGCTCGCAACTTCTGATGCGCAAATGCCTCCAAATATTTTTCGGATTAGTGGAAGAAGCGAAAGAAAAAATATTTATATATTTTTTGCAATTGTGATAACGCTCGCACTTGTTATGCTTATTGATTTGGATTTGGTAATAAGGATTGTTTTGGTTTTTGCGGTAGTATTTTTATCGTATATACTCTTCAAAAATGATTTCATAGAAGAACGCAAAACTGAAAAAATTGAGGCTGCGCTTCCGAACGCATTACTCAGCGTTTCCGGACTTCCGAAAAATTATGGAATAGAAAAAATATTTGAAAAGATAGCCAGCGAAAAAAACGAACTTGGATTTGAAATTAAAAAAATGCTCATGCAATTGCGCGCGAACGTGAGTATGGAAAATGCACTAATGGATTTGTGGAAGCGCAACAATTCCTTTATGCTTAGACGTATGAGTGAACTTGTACTTAATTCGCACATTGCAGGAGCGAACATCTCCGAAAAAATGCATGAAATGGCTGAAGATTTGCTTAAATTCGGTGAATTACAACGGGAAAGAGAAAATGCGCTTTCAATGCAAAAATATACATTAATCATGGGCGCCTTTATAGTGCCGCTTATATTAACTTCTTCGCTTTCGTTGGTTGCGCAAATTTCTTCATTTATGGATATTGGTAGCAATAATGAGGTGCTGAAAATTGCGCCAAATGCAATAAGTGCATATATTATAATTTATTCCGCGCTTGCTGCATTTTATATCTCAAAGACAAGCCAAAGGAGTTCGCACATTGTTAGCTATTTTGCGATTATGAGTATTGCCGGTCTTGCTGGTTTTTATCTACTCTTTCATTGAAACATTCACTGAGGCAATATGCACTGAGGCAATATGAATAGAATATAGATAGAATACGAATAAATAAAGTAGGCAACGTAGATAAAGTAGGCAAAGTAAATGATAGGTAAAATAAGTAAACTAGGTAAACTAGATGAGGTAAATAAATAATGGATAAAATTACATTTTTAATATCGCATTTGGATGTATCGCTTATAACTAATATTGCAATATTTCTGGATAATGATGTTAATTTAATAATGACAATATTATTACTCGTAGTTTTAACCGAGCAGAGGATGAATAAAGTTGGAAAAATAATATTTGCAATAATATTAGCAACATTGATTGGTGCAATGTTGAAGCAAGTAATACAATTTGAGAGACCATGCGTTTCTAATCCTGCAAAAATTGTCTGTCCGTCTTCATTTTCATTTCCAAGCGGCCATACATTATTGGTATTTACTGTGTTTCTTGCATTCCTCAACAAAAAATATTTTCCGATTTATCTGGCATTTGGTATTTTTGTTGCATTTAGCCGAATTTATCTAGGTGTACATTCTCTTGAAGATATTGCCGGAAGTATAGCACTTGCGCCTTTAGTGTATTACATTACAGATGGAATGTGGAATTTTATTGGAAAGACGTTTGAAAGAAATCTTGCTATACCGATCCACTAAAAAAACGTGGATCGCATATACGCAACCCATCGAGATAAAACCTAGAAAACAAAACCGGAAAAACTTAGTTGGTTGCGTATAAGATTAAAAAAATGAAATAAAATGAAATAAAATGAAAGTGGAATTATGCGTTTAGAAATCAGCCCAAATAACGAAATAAACAGGAAGATATTGCACATTTTTAGCGGTGTTATTTTATTGATATTTTTACTTGTCTTTGGAAGAACTGCGTTTATGGTTTTACTTATCCTAATGCTCATTGCCGGCGCAATGATAATCAATATGTTGTTTATTGGATGGAAATTTCTATTTAGTGACTGGTTTATAAGAAATTTTGAGCGTCCGGAAATAAAATTTCCAGGATATTCAACTGCGTGGTATTTGGCCGGTTTATTGATAGCAACAAGCGTGCTTCATTCTCAAAACGAAATAGCGGCAGTAATATGCGCGCTTGCGTTTGGAGATGGGTTTTCAACACTTTTTGGTGCGCGCGGAAAGATTAAGCTTTTTTATAATACAAACAAAACACTTGAAGGAGTTGGTATATTCGCAGCTGCCACAATTTCCGCAATTATTTTTATCGGCTGGATAGCAATACCATTTGCAATTATTATTGCGATATTGGAAAGCATTCCTCTTAAGATAGATGATAATTTTAGCGTTCCTGTTTTTGGGACAATATTTTTTTCTTTGATGTAATTTTCTTTGAGGTGATTTTATGATTTTCGCGCAAAAACATATCCCAAAAAAGATTGATGATGTTGCTGGAAATGATGAAGCAAAATCGCACATAAAGCAATGGATTCTTAATTGGCTACGTGGCGTGCGGCAAAAACCATTGCTTATTTATGGACCGACCGGTATTGGCAAAACAACGATCGCTTACGCGCTTAAAGCAGAATTTGATCTTGAATTGATAGAGATAAATGCGAGCGATTTGCGCAACGCTGCGCAAATAGAAAAAATACTTGTGAATGCAGGATGTTCATTCTCGCTTTCCGGGAAAAACAAGCTTCTTTTAATTGATGATGTTGATGCGCTACAACGAGAAGATGTTGGTGGAGTGCGCGCAATCTCTACCGTACTAAAAAATGCCATGGTTCCAGTACTCCTCACTGCTGAAAATATTTGGGATAAAAAAATTGCGGGAATAGTGAATGAAGCGCGTGCAATTGCGTTCAGGCGAGTATCAAAATCTTCGGTGTTGAAAGTACTGAAAAAAATCGCTTACGCTGAAAAGATTGAGATAGATGATACGAAATTAGAATTTATTGCGGAAAATTGCGGTGGAGATTTGCGCTCTGCGATAAATGATCTGCAAGCCGGCATGAGCGGAATGCGCAATCGCGAAAAAGATGTTTTTGAACGAATGAAAATTGTTTTCAAATCAACATTATACAAAGAGGCAAGAGAAGCTGCTTGGGGCGATATTGAACACGAATTTCTCAAGCTCTGGATAGATGAAAACATCCCCTATGAATATGAAAAAAAAGACGATATCGCTTATGCATATAACATACTTTCGCGTGCAGATATATTTGATGGACGCATAATTAATAGACAATACTGGGGATTTCTGCGTTATTCTAATGATCTTATGACCGCAGGCGTTTCATTGGCGAAAAGAGAGCGATATATAAAATTTGTTCGTTATCAATTCCCTAACTATCTAAGACAAATGAGTGCTTCTTCTGCAAAAAGAGCGACACTTAAGCGAATAGGGCTTAAAATAGGCGCAAAGGTTCATTGCAACTGGAAACAATCTTTGTTGTATTTGAATGTAATAAAACAGATGCTTCTCGCAATTCCGGAGTGTGCTGAATTTTATTTGTTTGAAGATGATGAAGTGTCATTAATATGCGGACTTTCGGTTTTAGATTTAAAAAAAGAATATACCGATCCACTAAAAAAACGTGGATCGCATATACGCAACCTGTCGAGATAAAACCTAAAAAACAAAACCGGAAAAACTTAGTTGGTTGCGTATATAGGTTTAATAAATAGAAATTTTTACGAATACATTGTCCGGTACTTTTATTCTAAGAATATTTCGTATGCTTCTTTCATCCGCTTCAATATAAAGGAGACGCTTGGAAATTCTTTTCTGCCAATGTTCGTAAGTATCGCTTCCATCGCCGCAAGGAGTTTTACGCGTGGTGATGCTTAGAATTTTCCTTGGTATTGGTATCGGTCCCCGAATTTTCATTTTGAAATTTTTCGCAAGTTCTTTTATCTGATTTACAACAGAAAGAATATTTTTGGGATGCTCTCCACTAAGCGTTATTTTTACTTTACTTGCCATTAGAAAACCCGGATCTATTGTTTCTTTTCCACTACATCAAGGACAATACCAGCAGCAACTGTTCCACCCATATCGCGAATGACAAATCTTCCGAATGCTGGAAAATCTGAGAATTTTTCAATAACAACAGATTTAGTTGGAGCAATCTTTATAATTGCAGTGTCACCAGTTTTAAGGAAATCTGGTTTACCAGGAATTGTTTGTCCTGTCTTTGGATCTTTTTTCTCCACAAGTTCAATAACTTTGCCAGGGAAATGTGTCGTGTGAGTATGTATAACAGGGGTATATCCGACTGAAATTGCAGTTGGATGACCAAGTACTACAATTTGTGCAGTGAATTCTGACGCTACCTTTGGCGGATTACTTAGCGGTCCAATAACTTCACCTTTTTTAATATCGTTTTTTTCAATACCCTTTACATTAAATCCGATATTATCGCCAGGAAGCGCCTCATTTAATTCCTTGTGATGCATTTCAATCCGTTTTACCTCGCCTTTTTTACCAGATGGCATGAAAATAATCGGCATATTAACTAAAAGTTTTCCTGTTTTAACTTCTCCAACCGGTACCACACCATGACCAGTAATAGAAAATACTTCCTGAACAGAGAGCCTGAGCGGTTTGTCTACCTCTTTTGCAGGGGATACAATGTTATCAAGAGCTTGGAGTAATGTTTGACCAGTATACCATGGCATATTTTCTGATTTTTTAGTGAGGTTATCTCCTTTATATGACGATGTTGCTATCCACTGAATATTTTCTAATTTGTATCCCATTCCTCTAAGAAGTATTTCGGCTTCCAATTTAACGACATTAAATTTGGCTTGATCATAATTAACCGCATCCATTTTGTTCATATTTATTATGAGCTGATTAATACCTAATACTTTTGCAAGGAATGCATGTTCTCTAGTTTGAGCTTGAATTCCATCTTTTACCGAAATAACTAATACAGCAGCGTCGGCTTGGCTTGCACCCGTAATCATATTTTTAACAAAATCCTTGTGTCCAGGAGCATCAATAATTGTATAATGGTATTTATTGGTTTCAAATTCTCTATGTGAAATATCAATGGTAACTCCTCTTTCTCTTTCATCTTTGAGTTCATCCATAACGAATGCAAATTCAAATGTTGCTTTTCCAACTTTGGCTGCTTCGTTTTTTAATTTTGTTAATGTTTGCTCGCTAATTGCTCCTGTTTCATAAAGTATCCTTCCAACAGTAGTTGATTTACCGGCATCAACATGGCCGATAAAAACTATATTTAAGTGTGGTTTTTTTGTCATGTTATTACACCTCCTAGATTGTTAATAGTATTAATATTCATTATTTATTCATTATTTAATAGTATTGATATCCGTTATCCTTTTTTAAATTTAATTTTTTTTATTCTTTATTATTTTTCATTATCTCTTATATTGAACATATTCTTTTTTTATTAAAGAGCGCAGTATTCTTTATGTCGGAGAGGTTTTTAAAACCTTCCTTTCCAAATGTAATGATGGGGGCATATAAATACATAAAAAAGAATTTCGAGAGAGAATATCATGAAAAAAATCCACTTTACAAACAGAGAATGATTGAGTGGAGAAATGGCAATGCAATTGAACGGGTCGGATATCCAATAAATCTCGCGCGCGCAAGAACTCTTGGATATAAAGCAAAAAATGGATATATAACAGTGCGCGTAAGAATTAGAAGAGGAAAGAGAAAAAGACAAAAACCTTTTGGAGGTAGAAAACCAAAACACAATTATAGATTTGTGCAATCACAGCTTTCGCTTCAAGCATTATGCGAACAAAGAGCTGCGCGCATCTACAAAAATTTAGAGGTCCTGAATTCCTATTGGATCGGTGAGGATGGAAATTACAAATTCTTTGAAATAATCTTAGTTGATCCGACAATAGTAAAAGATATTCCTATTTCACGCTTACATATAAGAGGAAGAGCATTCCGTGGATTAACCTCACAAGGAAAAAAGGCGAGATCGCTCCGCGCAATTGGAAAAAGAAAACAGCGAGCTTTTTAGAATATACGCTACTAACTATAGTTTATGTTGTCAATAGCGATATTAATTCCTACATTTAATGAAGAAGAAGGAATAGGGGAACTAATAGACCAAGTGCGAAGAATTTCCGGAGATAAATGGACTATTTATGTTGTAGATAGCCAAAGTACAGATCAAACGGTGGAAATAGCAAAACTAAAGGGAGTCAAAATAATCAATACCATTGAGCGAGGTAAAGGATTAGCGATAAACACAGCATTTCAAAAGATCGATGATGAATTTGTCGTAGTGATAGATGCGGATTTGAGCTATGATCCAAAAGATATTCCCAGAATATTGGAAAAATTAAATAAATACGACGTAGTTTTGGGCAGTCGCTTCAAAGGTAATATTGAGAATAATTCAATGAGTGTAATCAATAAGTTCGGCAACTTCATGCTTAATGTATTAGCAAACATACTTTATTTTAAAAATGTTAGCGATGTGTGCACTGGTATATGGGGATTCACCAAAAAGACCTACAAATCAATGGTGATAGATGCGCCACATTTTGAGCTTGAGGCTAATTTTTTTACCCAAGCAATAAAGAAAAAATTTACGATATGCGAAGTTCCGATTTCATACAAAAAGCGCGCTGGTATATCTAAACTTGGCATAATAGATGGTTTTAAAATTGCATTATACCTCATAAAAAGCAAAATGGGCCCGTAGTCGAAAGCTCTTCGATAACAATAATTATCAGTAAGGCAATTGTTATTCAATCGTTATTGATAGAGTCGATAGTGGTTAAGACACCACTCTCACACAGTGGGGATTCGCGGTTCAATTCCGCGCAGGCCCAATGCTAATGTAAATTTATTTTTTCAGAAAACGCAAAAACTATAATTTGCTTCGAACTATAATTCGCTCCGCGAAAAAACAGTATTTGATTCTGTAATTGGGGTTTTATGTCCGAATACAAAAAATACATGCAACTTGCCATTGCACTCGCAAAGAAAGGAACGCCGTCTCCTAATCCGTACGTCGGCGCAGTGATTGTAAAAAATGGAAAAATTATCGGTAAAGGATATCATAAAAAAGTTGGAATGCCTCATGCGGAGATCGAAGCGCTTCAAAGCTTAAAAAATCCAGAAGACGCGCGTGGAGCTGACATGTACATAAATCTTGAACCGTGTAATCATTATGGAAGAACACCGCCATGCACCAGCGCTATTATAAATGCTGGTATAAAAAGAGTAATTTTTGCGATGAAAGACCCTAACCCAAAGGTAAGTGGTGATGGTGGCGATGGCGAAAAAAAATTGAAAAAATATGGAATTCGCGTGGAAAAAGGACTGTGCGAAACAGAAGCGAAAAAACTTAATGAAGTTTTCATAAAATATTGTACTAGCGGCATGCCTTTTGTTGTACTTAAAATCGCAATGAGTATGGATGGAAAAATTGCAACGCGCACAGGGGATTCGCGATGGATCACTTGTGAAAAAGCAAGAAAATACGTGCACAAATTGCGAAGTAAATACCGCGCAATTCTCGTTGGTGTGAATACAATTTTGAAAGACAATCCAATGCTTGATGTACGAACTATGCAAGCTATGCAAACTACGCGAGTTATGCGGGCCAATATTAGTGATATAACTAGGATAAATGAAGCGCAAAACAAAGCGCAAAAATCAGTAGAAATAAACCAAACAAACCAAATAGAAAATCCAATAAAGATAATTCTTGATAATACTCTTAGAATTCCTTTAGACGCGAAAGTAGTAGATTCTAATTTGATTGTAGCAACGAGCGCAAAACATGATATAAAACAAAAGGCTAAACTTGAGCGAAAAGGCGTGAGAGTACTTGTTTGCGGAAAGAATAGAGTAGATTTGAAAATTCTTTTAAAAAAACTTGGAGAAATTGGTATAGATTCTATTTTAGTTGAAGGCGGTAGTGAAGTGCAAGGGAGTTTCTTTAGTGATAAATTAATAGATAAATTTATCCTTTTTTTTGCACCAAAAATCATTGGTGGAAATAAAGCAAAAATTGCGATAGGAGGACGAGGAGT
This sequence comes from Microcaldota archaeon, assembly GCA_040757035.1. Lineage (GTDB taxonomy): Archaea > Micrarchaeota > Micrarchaeia > Anstonellales > Bilamarchaeaceae > JAHJBR01. Next base: position 16,246 of record JBFLYM010000005.1, read on the forward strand.
TGAAAAAATTTCGTTAGCGATGAAACTAAGCGGTAAAATAAAAAAAATAGGAGAAGATTTTATTTTTGAAGGTTACCACCCTATTTTTCCAATATTATCTCTTTAATTGAAGCGTACGCCATTCTCTTTACACTTGGATTAGGATCATCATCAAAATTATACCAAATTATAAAATAGCCTGCAAATTGCTGCCTCGCTGGAATTGATAAATCATTCGCACCTTTTTTACAAACTGTATCAAACACTACTGACTCTCCAGTTCGGATTGTATTATCTACTAAACTAGCATGACTTACTTCTACTTCAGCAGGCTGGGTAGTGGTACAAAGCACCTTTGAAACATTTATATCGCGTCCTTTATTATTATACAGCTTTATGCTGATATTATCTTTTTTGATACTCTTGTCATAATATATTTGTGGTAATGGATTGTTGCACGTAAAACCAATTTCCATTTCGCATGCGCGTACGGTTGTTTGGGGTTGCGTCAACATATAAAGTGCTACCAAAACTATTGCAATTATCAAAATAGCCCAACCATAAGTCATTAAATACTCAATGGCTGCTTGACCTTTCTTTTTATCAGATATTATATTTTTCACCATTTTATCCCTTTTTATTTCTTTGTTCTTTTATCTTATAATTATTTTATAATTATAGCTATATAACCATATTTATATATTTATATAATCATACTTGAAAAAAATGATTCAAGTACTGCAGAAACCAAGAAATATATTAAATATGCGATTACAATCATGAATGGAAAATATTTTAATCCCTGGTTTTTTGAACTTGTTCGCACCACTCCTACAATAAGCGATGAAATAAGCACAGTTATAAATATTGTTACAAGTGAAAAATAGAAAAAATCATTAGAAGTTACAAGCGGTGTAGATGGTTTTATAAACGACATTCCTTCAATAGTAGTCTGAACTTCAAACGAAAACGACTTCTCCAATATCCCAAGGAGTTTGTTCACAACTGCAAAAAGAAATGGCGCACCAAGCGTTGCGGAAAACAAAATGAATATCTCGTAAATAACCATTGAACTCGCAATATCTTTTCTAAGAACCGCGGTTTCGCGCGCATCTGTAGCGGTCATTTCTAATATTTTGGCGATCTCACCACCTGTAACCGAGGCTTGTTTTATAAGAGCGATAGTTCGTTCGAGTATCTTTGAATCAAAACGTTCATCCAATTTATCAAGTGTAGAACTTAGAGATTCACCACTAAACGTCCCCTTTATTACATTTTTTACTTCAACAGATAAAATTCCAAATTCTGGCTTTGCAGCATACCATATTGCTTGATCTAAAGTCATGCCGGCGCGTACATTTGCACTTATAAGAGTTAGGAAATCTGGAAGCATTGCTTCAACAGCATTTTTCCTTGCTTCGGTAAGTAATATGAGCGCTGCCGAAACTAATACATAGATTATAAATATTATGAATAAAAGCGAAAGAACAAAAATGGTTATAACTGCCATGATGTTGAGCGCAATTGGTTGCGAAATCAAGGGAGGTATAAAGGTTCCAATAAGCGAAAGGAAATATTTTTGTGTTGCTGGAAGCAAAGAGAACATTACGGTAAGAAAAAACGTTGCAGTGAGTGATAATATAACTAAATAACCAGCAAAGGCTTCTGGCAATACTGTAACTCCTGCGGAATGTATTCTTTTTCTAAGTATTTGTATCCATTCTCTTGAGAATATTCTTCCAAAATTTTCAAATTTCATGGGATCACAATACGTATCTGGGTTTTGAAGATTCCATAATGCTTAGAAAAACAAATTGCACCATTGTGATGAATATGATTACATAAATAAGCGAAGCAGAACTTATTCCTAATGTTCCTCCACTTACAAGCATGAAAAGGATTATTGCAAATGCTACTCCTAACGAAGGAAAAATTATTCCAAATATCATAAAAAACATAACCATTGGATTGAGTTTGTGCCCGTATTCTTTGAGCGCGATCGCTTGCTCTTTTGCAATCTGATTTAATACAACTTCAAGCGAAGATGCTACATCAGCACCAGAAGATATCGCATTAGAAATCTGCATCATTATCCTTGAAAATGCATTACTTGGCGAATCAATACTGGATTCGCGTATCGCCTGTCCTATTGGCACACCAAGATTTACCTTTTCAATTATTTTTCTAAATTCTTCACTTACCGTTCCATAACCTGAAGAAACACCTATAATTGAATCAAAAAGCGGCATACCCGCACGCAGCGCAATAAGTATATGTCTTCCAGCAAAAACTAATTCGCATTCTATATTTTTTTGTCTTCTGATTATTTTGACCTCAGGATAAAACATTAGATAAGAAAATAATGTTATTGCGATAAATGGAAGGACTAACAGCGTAAAAAATAGATTTATCTCCATCGCGTTGAGTCCTATTGCAACAAAAATCGCAATAGCGAGCGAAATATATACTGTTGAAATTATTACTTTTTCTAGAAATTGCGTCGGGGTTTCAGAGCTATTTGCAAGATAAAGTTTTTTTTTCAAATCAGGAAAATAGATAAGAAACGGTTCTGCAAATGACTGCCGGGATGTTTTTTTTCTCGGTCCAAATTGTTTTTGAACTTGAGATATAGTTTTTTCTTCCATTGTATAACCATTTATATTCAAATATGCAGACGAAAATTGTATAATGGATTTTTACTGCCTACAGATTTTTATACCTTTCTTTTTTTAAAGAGAAAGAGATATAGGAATTCAAACAAATAAAAAAGCGCTAGGGGGGAGATTTTCAATTTTTCCTTCCTCATTTCATCTTTATCCTCATGCTCTTAATTAGAGTAGGATGGTGGATGAGGAAGGATAATGTTGTACTTAATTTTCCTTCCTCATTTTGAACTCCCGGACGCTTTCGCGCAACAGGTTTCCGCTTGTCCCAGAATCAAGGACTGAAAACCGAAAACTGGAAACTAAAAACAATAGCAACCTGCCGCCCTACCGGACTAGGCGACCCCAGCAATTAAACGATCTAAATTAAACAATCAATTAAACAATACTTAGTAAACCATATAAACCTTAAACCCCTTTTTTATTTGAATTAAACACTCTGGGCTTTGACTCCTGGTTTGTAATGGTGATATTGTGAAGGAAATTACAGCAAGAACGAAAAATAGAGTAGGCGCGCTTGCAGATATTGCAGAACTTTTAGGTAATTTTGGAATTAATATAGAATCTATTTCTGCGTATGGTTCCGGTGAGGAAGCGATATTCAGAATCGTTACCAACGACTCAACTACTGCAATGAAACATCTTGCAAAACTCCCCGGAGTTAAAGTAAGCGAATCTGATATTTTAATAATAGAAATGCCAAATAGACCTGGCGAACTTGGAAAAATAACGAGAAAACTGGCGAATAAAGGAATAGATCTAGACAGTGTATATCTAATTGGCAAACTAGTAGATACGACCCAGGTTATAATAAAACCCTCGCCAGAAAGTTTTAAAAAAGCAAAAGAAGTTCTGAATTTAAAGTCTTGATTCTTGATCTTTTGATAAGATGGTTTTTGATAAAATGGTTAGAGATATTAAAAAAATATTTCGTTCGCTTCATTATCCGAAGGAAAGTTCGCACAAAGGCCAAAATGGCAAATTGCTCATAATAGGCGGAAGCAAAATGTATTCTGGTTCGCCGCTATTTTCAATTTTGGCTGCAAGGAGATTTGTGGATTTGCTCTATTTTTATCCTGCCCAGTACGATTCGTTTCTTATTCAGGCAGTAAAGAATATTCCAGAAACTATAGTGATAGATGATTTGAACAAAATTAAAGAGGTGGATTGCGTACTTTTTGGTGGGGGGATGGGATTGGCAAAATTCAACACATCAATACTTAAAGACGCAAAGAAAGTCGTAGTAGATGCGCAAGGTTTTGAATATTTGCCATACAAAATGATAAATTCTAATTACATTCTCACTCCGCATGTTATTGAATTTGAGCGTTATTTTAAAATTCCTGCAGATGAGAAAAATATAATTAGCATGGCTAAAAAGTACAAATGCACAATTTTGAAAAAAGGTACACCGGATATAATTAGCAATGGAAAAAAAATTTTTAAGAATGATACCCATAATCCAGGGATGACAAAAGGGGGAACTGGCGATACTCTTGCAGGTTTAGTTGCAGCACTCGCATGTACCAATCAAAATTTTGAAGCAGCAGTGGCTGGAACTTATATAAACGGTTTAGCTGGAAATATGCTCACCATTCGGTACGGATATAATTTTTGCGCTTCTGATCTTGCAAATACGCTTGCTAAAGCATATTTTAAATATCTTAAAACAATATAAATTATGGCATACTTTCTAAAAGATTGTATTTTTGCAGCTAAGTATCCGTTCAGTTCAAAAGCAAAGGAGATAATTCGAGATCAGAATATAGATGTGCATGAAACAATGGCTGAGCGCGGGTTTGAGCGATTGAGTTCTGCACTAAAAGGCAGAATAAAACGCAGAATATTTTTTCATAATGAAGATGGAATAAACGAAATAATGGCATATGCGTCTGCGAGAATGATACTTTCTTTTATGCGTAATCGGTTTCTCACGAACAAATACGCGATCGCCGAATCTAAAAAAACATTTTCTTATTTAAACGAGGAAAGCGATGAGAATATGCTTCTGGTTGCGAAGGAGCTTGGAATAAATTCGTTTTTTTCAGAGGATAATGAACACTTTGTTGGCGTTGCAGACTTTCTTTGTTATGCACCAAAAGACGTGCATTATAAACTTATTGTTCGTGAGTTGAGCAACGGAGCGGTGCGCATTACTAAACATGAGCGCATGCGCCTGATTTCAGAAGCTGTAAAAAAATATATGGAAAAAACTCCGGAAATGCAAAGTGTTCCACCGGCGATAAAAAAAATATCTGAAAAACTTTACGCTCTTCTTCCTAAAATAGAACCAAAAAAGATCTCTTTCAGAGAGGGTGAAAATCCACCGTGTATAGAAGCAATACTTGAACTTATAAATAAGCATGAAAATATTGGGCATAGCGGGCGATGGCTGCTCGCAGTTTATTTAATAAATCGCGGCATGGACAACGAGAATATGATGAAAATTTTTTCCAGCGCCCCAGATTTCAACGAAAAAATTACGCAGTATCAGATAGAACACGCGCGCAAGCGGGCGTATATAATGCCAAACTGTTCGTCCGTACTTAGTTATGGTTATTGCACCGTAAATTGTGGAATAATTAATCCGCTTAATTATAAAAAATCGCAAAATAAGGCGTTATGAACAATTATAGGCATATTATGAACGCATTATAAAGCCATTATCACAAGGCGAAAATATGGACAAAGAATTATCGTTTATATTAAAACGATTTTCGCAATATTATTCTAGCGCTAATTTTTATATTTCTGAAATAGAAAAAAGAGAATTCGGCGTAGGAATTGAGAAAAAAATAGATTTAAGACATATGGGGTTCGGAAGCGAAAGCGAATTTAAATCATTTTTAGTGAACGATACTCCGCTTTATGTTTCCCATAGTGTTGCTTATTATAAGCTTCCGAAAGCCGCGCCAATGGAGCGGAAAGGCTGGCTTGGTGCTGATTTGGTTTTTGATTTAGATTGTGAAACAAAAACCAAATATCTCTCCAGAATTGATTTTGAAAAAATACGCGAACATACCATGCGACTTATAGAAGAATTTCTTGTTCCAGATTTTGGCATTTCAAAAGAAAAAATAAGTGTTAATTTTTCTGGTAATAGGGGGTTTCACGTCTGGACATATGACGAACGTTTTAATCAACTTAAATCTAATGAACGCAAAGAAATTATAGAATATATAAAGGGGATTGGACTAAAATATTATTCTTTTTTTGCGCAAACAGACGTGCAAGGTAGGATACACGGACCATTGCCTAACGGAATTGGATATGCTGGTAAATTTGCAAAAAAAATACTTCACATACTTGAAACCAAACCAGAAGAGATAAGCACAATATTCAAGAATGAAAAAGAAAGGCAAAACTTTATCAACGGAATAAAATCGGCAAATTGGAGTCTTGCAAAACGAACTCAAAATATTGAAAAGAAACTTAGAGAGATAGCTGAAACCGAACTGCCTTTAAGAGCTGTAAATATAGATTCTAATGTAACCCAAGATCCAAGCAAACTCATACGCGTTGCGAATAGTATACACGGAGGGACGGGTCTATGCGCAAAAATTCTTGTGTTGGATAAATTGCATGAATTTGAACCATTGCACCATGCGCTTGTTTTTTCATCAACTCCATTAAAAATAATCGCACTGGAAGATATTCCGGAAATAGAGATTGGAGGCACTACTCAAGAAAAAATAGAAAAAGGAAAAATAAAAGAAGTTCCCGAATATTTTGCTTTTTATCTAAAGTTAAAGAAAAGCGCAAGATTATTGTTAACTACCTCTCTACCGAAATGATCCACTAATCGAACTTTAAAATAAAAAATTAATAATGATACTTTAAAAAATCAACCACATCTTTTGCATTTAGTGCAAGATTTACAAATTCTAGTTCTCCAACCGTTATCCATCTGCCTTCTTTGTGTTCTTCGGTTATTTTAAATTCATAACCATCTGCTTCTCCTTTATAAACGATGTAAACAGAATGCTTTTTTTTCCCATCTTTAAGATATACTGCCGAAGTTATGCCAAGCAATAAAATGTTTTTTACTCTAAGGCCAGTTTCTTCAAGTGTTTCTCTCGCTGCTGTCGTTTCAGGATGTTCGCCAAATTCAACTCCTCCGCCTGGAAATTCCCAAAATTCATTCTTTCTTTTTAGAATAAGTATTTTTTCATTATAAAAGGGAACTAAATAGCTATTCAATTCTGGAGTATCTTGAAAAAGCAATATACTAATCACCATTTTTATGTTTCTATTATGTTTCTTTTTTCATTCATACATTTTCCTTTGTGTTCTTAACTTTTTTGAACTGCTCAAACATTTCATCATCCAACAAAATAAGCGATGAATTGCATATTTTGCATTTGAATAAACATTCGCTTGCAGTTTCAAAGTCCATTGTGCTTTCTAAACCACATTGCTTGCAAAAATAAAAAATACTGCCTTCCCGTGGTCTATACAAATTCTTATTTGCTTCTTTTTCTTTAATCCATTCAATTATTCTCTTTTCATTAAGCAGCCACATATATGAATACCATCCAGTTTCGCTGTTTTTATTGCGCAAGTAATCAACTAATCCAAAACCGTGCAGTTTATTGAGTACGGCGCGTATTTCTGAAACCTTTATTTTGAGTTTTTTTGAAAGTTCTTCATCATTTGGAGTGGTATTAAGGTTCATTATAACCTCCAGAGTATTCTCACCTCCAAGTTCAATAATCCAATGTCGCACTTCTGAATTTAGAAACATATTTTTGAGCTCAGAAGAGATTTTCCTTACCGGCGTAGGTGTTTGAGTTTTGATCTTTTTTTTGATTATTTTGATTTTTTTCTTGATTATTTTTGTTATTTTTTTTTCTTTAAGCATGTTTTTTCTCATTGTTTTAGTTTTATGCAAATTCTTTTTTCTTATGATAGATTTTCCTAGTATTTTGAGTTTTTTTGATTTTCTTGCAACTGCACTTTTTATAGTTTTCTTTTTGCCAATTTTTTTCTTAAAAGATTTAGATTTTTTGATTTTTGTTTTTGCCATAAAATCATTTGTATTATATTAATTATTAATTTGTACTATGTTATATTGCTACAATATATTAGCCCAATATACTATACTATATTGTATTTATATTGTATATTATATAATTTTATATTTGTTGATAATTTTATATTGTTCTTAACAAAAGATGATAGAAAACTTAATTCTAGCGGCTTCCGCGCACCTGCGGCGTTTCAGTCAACATTTAGTGGGATAAATGCACGCAAAAATAAGTTTTGAAGAACACAAAAAATGGCTGTTATCTTCAAAGATAATGCAAAGCATAAATCTTAATTTTATACAATTACAAGAAAAAATGAAAGATTATGTGTTTGGGTCGGGAACGGATTTTTTTGTCGGAAGTAGAAATTATCCTGAAATCGCATGGGGTCCGATGGTAGCACTTGACGATGTAATACAAACGCGAGATCTCTATGGTTCTGATTACGAAACTATTATTAAGTCAAGAATCGCGCTTTTGCATGGAAGAAAATATCAAGGGATAACGCCATCTGGTCAATTTATAGAAAAAAGTCGTGAAATTGCAATGAGTACGGCTCCTATTGATACTGAGATTACATTTAGCAAAATCCCAAATCTGGAGATAAATTTTTCGTCAGTTACTCAACCAATCGGTGCTGGCGCGCCCATGAAAAAAATAAATATCACTGAAAATCCAAAAATTCCGAAAAGGGTTGATCAAATAATTGATGATAATTTGCTTGCGAACGATGCGATTTCTGAATTGATCGGACATGGATTTGACAATTATTATATCATTAAATTATTGTCTGCGGGAATTCTTGGTAAAAAAAACAGAAAACTTGTCCCAACACGATGGAGTATAACCGCGTGCGATGATCTGATTGCAAAAAATTTGATGGAAAAAATTAGGAAATATAGCGAAATAAAAGAAATATTGGTCTTTTCAAATGAGTATTTATCTAATCATTTCAATATTCTTCTTATTCCTGGAAAATGGGAGTTTGAGAATTTTGAAGCATGGGCGCCAAACACAAGCTGGGGATTCAAAAATTCCGGATTTACAATTACTGAAGAATATGAGCCATATTCTGGAAGGACTACGTACGCCGAAAAACAAGTAGGCGGGTATTATGCCTCGCGAATAGGCGTTTGCGAATATCTTCATGCGCTAAAAAAGCAGGCGCGCGTGATAGTATTCAGAGAAATAGATGAGGGTTATCAAATTCCTGTTGGAGTTTGGGAAGTACGCGAAAACGTTAGGCATGCATTCAAAAATAATGGAAAGAGATTTTCAGATTTAAATGGTGCACTTGCGCATTTAAAAACAAAATTAAGGGTTCCAGTAAACGAATATCTAAAACAAACAAGAATAATCTCACAAACGCGATTAATTGATTTTTAGGCAGGGGTTGCTACATAAACAAAATCTATTTTCGTTCGCTACTACAAAATCAGTATTAATATAAATAACTTATCATCTAATTATATGTCATCTATACGTATGATTAAATTTATTGAATATAAAATAGATAAAATTCGTTTAAGAAACCTTTTTAAATTTATCATATCTAAACATGATTATACTAATCAACTAAAAATGTCCATTCAATTCTAAAAATTTCAATAAGAAGGAACGAAGAAACGAAGTGAAATTTTTATGCCTTTTTTCAACCGTGAAAACGAGCTAAATTTCCTTGAAGAACGTTATATTCAAAGCAAACCACAACTCATAATCATTTATGGGAGGAGGCGCGTTGGAAAAACCGAATTAGTGCGCGAGTTCATCCGTAACAAACAGGCAGTTTATTTCCTAGCTGAAAAAGGGAGCATTGAAATAAATTTTGAGAGGTTTGTCCAAAGACTTGCACAATCTATTCACCAGGAAGGAATATTCTTCAAGGGCTGGGTAGAAGCATTTGAATACGTAAAAAAACAAAATAAAAAGTTCATTATCGTTATAGATGAGTTTCCTTACCTTATCCAAAGCGATAGTGCTATAACTTCAACATTCCAGAGAATTGCAGATGAAGTTTTACCAAATTCAAATCTTTTTCTTATTCTTTGCGGTTCAAGTGTTTCTATCATGGAGGACAAAGTATTAGCTTATCATAGTCCTCTCTATGGAAGAAGAACCGGTCAATGGCAGTTAAATCCTCTTTTTTTTAAGGAATCTCGCTTATTTGTTCCAGGTTATACTATCGAAAAACAAATTGAAATCTACGCTGTAGTTGGAAACATACCGATGTACTTACTTGAAGTTAATGATAGCTTATCTATAAAAGAAAATATAAGGAAAAAAATCCTTTCAAAGGGTTCCATTCTTTACGAAGAACCTAAGTTTGTTTTAAATCAGGAATTTAGTGAAGCAGGAATTTACTTCTCTATTTTTGGAGCATTAGCTAAAGGAAAGAATACAATCAAAGAGATAAGCGATGCTATTGGGGTAGATTCAAGAAACGTGAACAAGTATCTAAATGCCCTAATTCGTCTTCATTATGTCTATAAAAATTATTCTCTATTCTATGAAAAAAACAAGAAAAGAGTTCGTTATCATATAAAAGATAATTTTTTTGATTTTTGGTTTAAGTTTGTGAATCCCAATTTCTCAGATTTAGAAGTTGGGGATATAGAAAATGCAGAAAAGAAGATTTTTCCATATTTCAATGCATTTGTAGGTAGGAAATTCGAACAAATTGCACAGGAGGTTTTAGTTCAACTTAACAGAAAAGAGAAGCTGCCCTTTGAATTTGACAGAATCTCTAATTTTTGGGATAACACAAAAGAAGGAATTGCTGTGGAAATAGACAGAATTGCAGTAAATGAAAAAGAAAAGAAATTGTTAATTGTTGAATGCAAATGGGAAGAAAATGTTTCAGTGAAAAAATTACTTTCCGATAGCCAAAAAAAGATAAAACTACTATCTTTGTTTGAGAAATATAAAATTTTTTATATTTTTTTTGCTAAGACTTTTAAGTACGATTTGAAAGATCCGTTCGTTATGTTGTTTGATCTAAAAACTATTGACAAAGCGATAGGGTAATTGGTTCGCTGTCCGCCAACTCACTCGAATAAAAATAAAAAATAGTGCAATTAATATACGATAGATTTATATGATGTAGTCAATTTAGAAATACATCCCTTTTTCTTTTTCTAAAAGAAAAAGGTCTAAGGGGTTAACTGACACTGTGTTGACTAATGCCACCTATTTTAAGAGGTAGGTAAATGCTACCAGTATTTGCGCTTTTTCCTGGTTGGCACATCGCCCAATATGTGCAACATAAAGGGCGATGCCCCGTTTTACTGGGTTAGTCACACAGTGTCACCCCAAAAAGAAAAGTGGGGGAGGGTCAGGAGGATATGACAAACCAACAAAGTAATATCAGAAAGTACCGAAGAATTACCATGTGTTGGTTTGTTATATGTTCATGAACGAATCGTCGTTCATGACACCTCAAACTGTTCAAAACTGTTTGAGCACCCACCTAAAAAACATTCGAACGATTCGTCGTTCGAAAATTTTTATTTTACTTTGTAAAATAAAAACCCCCAACCAGTTTTGGAGGGGGCGAAGCCCCCTCCGCGGTTCGGGTTTAAAGGAGATATTATGGAAAATATGGAAAATGAAACTGAATTTACATTTGAAACTAATATGGAAGCTAATACAGAAACTGATACAGAAACTAATTTAGAAAATGATAAAGAATCTAATAAGGAAAATGGTATCAAAAGCAATACAAAATTAATTGATTCAGAACCGATTCTTATTGAAACTCCAGTTGAAATTTCAGAAGCCGAATCAACAGAATCAAATACAGAAGCTCAAAAAACAGATGCTCAGAAGATAAGTGAAATTGAAAAAATCACAGAACAAGTTACCGCGCCTGCGAAAAGCGATGACGAGATGCTACTGGAATTTGTAGAACGATCTAAACCAAAAATATATGTTGTCGGAACTGGTGGAAGCGGAACAAATACTTTAAATAGATTGTTTGAACTTAGCGTGAAAGATGTATCGCTTATTGCAATGAATACTGACGCAAGACATTTGCTTAAAATAAGAGCGCACAAAAAACTTTTGCTCGGAAAAACTACTACAAAGGGACATGGGGCAGGAAGCAATCCAGAATTAGGCGAAGCGGCAGCAAAAGAAAGCACTGGAGATATAAAAAATATTCTTAGCGATGCGAATATGGTTTTTGTTACATGCGGGATGGGTGGCGGAACAGGAACGGGTTCGGCCGCGACGATTGCAGAGCAAGCGAAAACCACTGGCGCACTAGTGATAAGTGTAATTACGCTTCCTTTTGCATCAGAAGGGAAAATCAGATTTGAAAACGCATTGCGCGGATTAGAAAAATTGAAAAAACAATCCGATACAGTCATAGTAATCAAAAATGATAAATTACTTACGCTCGCTCCGAATCTTCCGCTTAATACCGCCTTTAGAGTGTGTGATGAAGTGCTCGCAGGCGCAGTAAAGGGAATAGCAGAACTTGTTACAAAAACTGGTTTGGTAAATGTTGATTTTGCAGATCTAAAAACAATTCTTACTCAAAGCGGCTTTGCAGTAATTGGAATAGGGGAATCAAGCATGGACGCAAAGGCTGAAGATAGAGCAACGGTTGCGGTTGAAACCGCGCTTAACTCGCCGCTACTTGACGCTGATCTTAGTGGAGCTGACAGAGCACTTGTAAATGTTATTGGAGGCGAAGACATGACGCTTAAGGAAGCAGAACTTATAGTTTCAGAAACGGCAAAAAAGATACACCCAAATGCGCATATAATATGGGGGGCGCGCATTGAGTCCGCTAGCCAAAAATCCAGCATAAGAACAATGGTCGTACTTGCTGGAGTTAAATTTACAAAAGAAGATATGGGTGTTGGGTTTGGACTTGAGAGTCTTGACTTAGATTTAGTAGGGTGAGACGTAGTGGATTTTGAAATTATAAAAAAAGCACTTAGAATAATTACTATCGCAAAAAAACCTGACAATGAAGAATTCTTAAAAATCGCAAAGATAACTAGTATAGGAATGATAATTATAGGTGTTATAGGATTTATAATTCTATTAATATTTGAATATTTATAAACAAAAAATATGAAGTAAATGTAATGTGAAGTAAATATGGAGTAATTAAATATAACTGAACGTGATTGAATGATATACATATTAAGAATAACTACAGGACAGGAAAGGATAGTTCTTGAAATGCTTGCAAAAAAAGCAAAGGATAATGGACTTGCGATATATTCACTTCTCGGAATAGAAAGTATAAAGGGTTACATATTCGTAGAAAGTGCGGACGAAAATGAAATAATTCAACTTGTACAAAAAATGAAAAATGTGAAAGGATATCTTAAGCAGCCGATAGAGATAAGTGAGATAGAAAAACTCATAAAAATTATCGGTCCGCAGGTTTCAAGTATAAAAATTGCAGATATTGTAGAAATGACTTCAGGACCTTTTAAAGGAGAACGCGCACGAGTAATAAAAATAGATGAAGCAAGAGATGAACTCACCGTAGAATTAATAGAAATTGCTGTTCCTATCCCAGTCACGATAAAATCTAAAACTGCAAAATTATTACAAAAAGCAGAATGTAATCTTTAGCAGAATGTAACATTTGATTGTTGATTGACTGTTAGTTGATTATTATTTGGTTGTATACAAGGTTTATGATATGTCATTGATGAGTGATACTGATGTTATTGAAGCAATAAACAAAGGCGAAATTGGAATAAAACCTTTTGACAAAAAATTCCTCGGTCCTGATAGTTTGGATATAAGATTAGGAGATGAAATGCTTGTTTCTAAAATAATTAAAAAAACCATAGACCCAAACAAACCCAAAAATTTTTTTGTAAGCAAAAAGATAAAGCACTCATTCATACTTAAACCTATGCAGTTTGTACTCGGAACAACTTTGGAAAGAATTTCATTATCAAATAATATTGCGGCACAAATAGAAGGGCGTTCAAGTTTAGGAAGATTGGGAATAATGGTGCATATGACAGCTGGAATTATTCATGCTGGTTTTGGAGCAAAGGGACCAAGTACGCTCACGCTTGAAATTTATTCAGTAAATCCAAACGATGTTTATCTGCACGCTGGGATGAAAATTGCACAGCTTTCGTTCTTCAAATTAAACAGAAAAGTGAGTAAAGGATATGACTTTATATCTACAAGTAAATATCTAAATCAAAATGGGCCACGTGCACCAAAAGCTGAAAGGAAAGAAAGATAAACCTCTACAGGATTTTTAAATTTTTATGTTTATTTTATATTATATTAAGGTGAATGGATGAAAATAGTTGCTGCTGATGCTTCAAGTTTAAAATTTTCCATAGATGCGATAGCAAGTCTTGTGGAAGAAGGAATTTTTGAAATTACCAATACTGGAATTCATCTTAAAGCGATCGATCCATCACAGATTTCAATGATATCATTTATTATGCCAAAGGAAAGCTTTTTGGAATATGAAATTAATGAAGAACGAAAAATTGGCTTGGATATTGAGCAATTATCCAATGTGCTTTCACGTGGAACTAAAACTGAAAGGGCCGAGTTAGAGATTGAAGATGGAAGATTTGTAATTAAATTCGTTGGTGAGAAGAAAAAAAGAACATTCAAAATCCAAATTTTGGATATTGGGGAGGGAATACAAAAAGAACCTAGATTAGAATCAGGAAATTTTGTGAAGATAAACGCTAGTACACTAAAAGAAATACTCAAAGATGCAAAACTTATTAGTTCGCATATTAGATTTTTACTTAGTGCTAACTATTTTATTGCGGAAGTAAATGGAGACAGTGGTGATGTACACGCTGAATTTGAAAAAAATAGCGCAGAAATCATTGAAATAAAAACCACTAACGATATAAGAGCTACTTTTCCGCTTCAATATCTTGAAGATATAATCAAAGCAAGTCCAAATAACGAAATAATAACAATGTATTTGGAAACTGACAAACCTCTTAAAGTTGAATATAATATTTTAGGTACAGAAGTAAAATATTATCTTGCGCCTAGAATAGAAAGCGAATAATTTTTATCTGATCTTTTTCGAGCGAAAGATTTGAAAAGATTAGTGGGTGGATTTACTTTATACAAAAATAACTTTATAAACCTTTACAAAGAAACTTAATTCATGGTTCATTCAAAAAAACATTTCCATGTTATTATTATACTTTTTATTGTTGCATTAATTTTGGTAGTTGTATTTGTTGTAGTTGGTTTAACAAATAAACCTACTGAATCAACTGGTCAAAATGATATTGAGCGAAGTTATATGTATTGGAAAAATGTCAGCCCGTTCTCAATTGAAGAGGCATATCTAAATACACAAAATGTTAGTTGATGTTGTTAATTTATGAAAAGGCCGGATTTATGTTTTGCACAATTAAACAAGATAAAAAAAATAAATCAAAAAAAGCACAAAGTTCTGCCGAATATCTTATAATTTTAGTTGTAGTTCTTGTAGTTGCGCTAATTGTGATAGGTTTGTTGGGAGGATTTTCTGGATTTGGAACAACAAGTGTTACAGAACAAAGTCATACATATTGGCAAGGTACAACTCCATTTTCAATTGAAGATATGGCAATAGAAGAACAAAATATAAGTAGCTAACCACAAGTTAATTTTCATTGGATGTTATGATAAAAAATGAATTCCTTCCTTGGACAGAGAAATACCGTCCACACAAACTTGTTGAAATTACCGGTCAGGAAGAGATAATTAAAACTCTTAAAGCGTTTGTAAAATCCGAAAATGCTCCGAATATGCTTTTTGCCGGACCGCCAGGTGTTGGAAAAACAACAGCTGCGCTATCCTTTGCATATGAGCTCTATAGTAATAATCTGAAAGGCAATTTGCTTGAATTAAATGCAAGCGACGAACGCGGAATAGATATAATAAGGGGTAAAATAAAGGATTTTGCGAGAAGTGTTGCAATAAGAGACGCCAAATTCAAACTCATTTTTTTAGATGAAGCTGATGCGTTGACAACCGAAGCGCAACACGCACTCAGACGCACCATGGAGCTTTATTCAAATGTTACTAGATTTATACTTAGTTGCAATTATTCATCAAAAATAATTGAACCCATACAAAGTAGAACCGCAATATTCAGATTTCTAAAACTACAAAAAAAGGATATAGAAACTATACTCAAGCATATTGTAAAAATTGAGGATATTAAAATTGATGACGATGCGTATTCGATAATATATGATGTCAGTGAAGGCGATGTGCGAAAATCAATAAACATACTTCAGGGGACTGCAATACATTCCAAACATATTACAAAAGAGATGATTTATAAAATATCATCTAGAGCCGAGCCAAAAGAAGTCCGCGAGATGATGGAGCTTTCTCTTGCAGGTAAATTTTTAGATGCAAGAAAAAAATTAGACGCGCTTATACTAAATTATGGACTTTCTGGTGAAGATATACTATTACAAATGTATCAACAAGTAGATAATTTGAATATTGATGAAAAAGAAAAAATCAAAATTATAGATAAAATTGGGGAATATAATTTCAGACTTGTGGAAGGTGCGAATGAGCGCATCCAAATAGAAGCGCTTCTTGCTCAATTTATACTGTTTCACTAAATTTATTTTAGAACAAATGTAGCTATAACAAAAATAACTAGCAACGCGATTAATGCAGCTGCTGTAATCCTTACTATTGAATATAAATCGCTCACATTTTCCATACAAAAATATCTTACTTCAAATATATAAACTTATTTAATGTTTGATCCGACTAAATTGAAATAGTTCTTTGTGAATTTTATGGAAATTGTGTTTTTAGGAACAGGTGGAGGTAGAATGAATCTGATTAAGCAGAACCGTTGGACAGGCGGATTCAGAATAAATGGTTCTCTGAATATTCATGTTGATCCTGGTCCAGGTGCGTTAGTACATAGTTTGGAAATGAAACAAATTCCAACGGATTTGGACGCAATAATTGTTACGCATTCGCATATTGATCATTGTTCAGATGCAAATGTACTCATAGAAGCAATGAGCGGATATACATTGAAGAAAAGAGGTATAATAATAGGTAGCAAAAATTCTATCGAAGGCGATTATAAGGGCGATCGCGCATTTACTTTATATCATCTTTCTAGAGTAGATGAAGTTTATTGCGCAAAATGGAACGAAAAAAGAATATTTAAAACACTTGGCGGAACATTTGAAATTGAAATCACAAAAGCAAAACACGAGGAAACAACGTGTTTTGGTTTTAAACTTAGTATGGATGAAAAAATTGTGGGATACACCAGTGACAGTGAATATTTTGATGGACTTCACGAACAATATAATTATTGTGATTGGCTGATTGTAAATACAATGAAACCAACAGCTGATGAATATAAAGGACATCTCACGATAGAAAGAACAATAGAATTGCTCAAAACCGCTAAACCGAAAATTGCAATTCTCACCCATGTGGGAATCAAAATGCTTCGCGAAGGTCCAGAAAAAGTGGCCGCATACATTGAAAAAGAGAGTGGAATACGAACAATCGCGGCACATGATGGAATGAAATTGTCTTAATCCAACTAAAAATTCAACAAAAATTCAACAAAACTGAAAAAAGAGGAGAGTATTTATGGGAATTACTTTGTATTTAAATAGAAAAAACAATGAAATCGCGGTTAAAGAACCACAAGACGTAAGTTCGCTTGTAAATGGGTTTTATGGCGAAATGATCAAAGGAATAATTTATCTTCAGCCTGAAGAGGTCCTTTATTTAATAGATATACGAAATGCAAAATGCATTGATGAAGTTGGAAACACATGTATGTTCAATGACATTGCTACAATATTTCTGAAGAAAAAAAAATTACTCGCGCGCTATTTGACGTTCAAAGACTGGCGAGACAGGGGAATTATTGCCCGCCTAAGTTGTGAAGCAAAAGGAAATTATGGTCGTTCGGTTGCAAAAAAATACAAAGGAGGAAATTTCAAAATTAATGCGTATTCTCTACAAGGCGTTTTCTTTTTTGATGATTTAATTACAATATTGGATGATGAAGCGAGCGGAAAAGAACTTTATGAAAAATATTGGATAGGGCAATTTGGAACGTACAAAGCGGCGCACCGCGGAAAAATCGCAAAACTAGATATTTATGAAACTATCTACATGCTCAAACACGGCAATCTCTCGCTCAAAAACGCAAAACTTGACGAAATATTTTCCGAAGCCGATGATCGAATAAAATATTTTGGAGATATGTATTCTGTTTACGAGGATTGGAGAAATAAGGGTTATGTGCTCAAAACAGGTTTCAAATTCGGAACCCATTTTAGGATTTATTTTCCTGGTGCGTCGCCAATAAAAGAGGATGATGAATGGATACATTCGCGACATGTTGTGCATATCTTTCCCAGAAAAAGTAAAATGCTAATTTCTGAATGGTCGCGCGCTATACGTGTTGCGCATTCTGTAAAAAAAACATTTATTCTTGCAATTCCTGGAAAAAAATTGGACATAAAAATAAATCCGAAAAAACCAAAATCGGATTTTATACTTTATCATAGAAAAAAAGGTGGAATACAAACTCCAAAGGACGGCCAACCGCGGTTTTTTATGTATTCGCTTTCAGAAGACGAATATCTTGGCGGCGAAGAGCTTGCTGAAGTTCTTTTTGAAGCAAAGCACTATGGTTTGGAAACGCTTTTAGCAATTACAGATAGAGAAAGTAGCGTTACTTATTATGTTGTAAAAAGAATAGAACTTCCTGCTAGCGATTACGAATATTACGAAATAGAATGGATGCAACCTTAAATTTCTGAATGGTCGCGCGCTATACGCGTTGCGCATTCTGTAAAAAAAACATTTATTCTTGCAATTCCTGGAAAAAAATTGGACATAAAAATAAACCTAAAGATTGAAGGATAGCGGGAGATGGAAATTCAGCTTCCAGCAAACGACGATTCTTTTGCTGTTTTGTTAGCTGTCTTGTTTGTCGTTTTTCAAATCTCGCAAGATTTAAAAATTCTGTTTCTCGTTTTTGTTTTTCGGTTTTGAAATTTGGAATATAAAGCATTTGAACCAACGATCTCCGGGTTATGAGCCCGGCGGGCACTCCAAACTACCCTATCCCGCTATTAATGATAATTAACAGTAAATCAGCAAATAAATAAAAAACCTCGCATTTCGGAATAAACTAGCCTTTATTCGAATTTGAGCTAGTGTTGTAAAAAATGTTCGGAATTACTGCAAAAGCGCAGAGTTAACTGTTTAAATATTTTTCTTGCGTGTAGTTAATTTTAATGGATCAGTATAATCAGTATAATGACCATATAACCAAGGTGAGAAAATGGGATTACTTGATAAAATGCTTGATGATTTGTTGGGTGCTGAAAAAAAATCATATAAGGAAAAAATCTCTAAGGTATCTTCTTCAAG
This sequence comes from Microcaldota archaeon, assembly GCA_040757035.1. GTDB lineage: Archaea > Micrarchaeota > Micrarchaeia > Anstonellales > Bilamarchaeaceae > JAHJBR01. The sequence continues at coordinate 35,321 of JBFLYM010000005.1, forward strand.
TTCAACTCCGGATTTGAATTCAAATACAGCTCCAAATTTGCAAAAAATACAAACTGCTCTTCCTATAAGCATGTCAATAAGATTCTTACCACTCAGACTCGCGGCAAAAAAGGATAATCGCGTTGACATGATTGTAACAATAACTAATAAAACCAACGAAAAACAGATCGTTTCATTTGAGGCACTGCTTCCAAAAACCGAAATGCTTGGTTTCAATAATACTATAATAATCAAACATGCTGAAAAAAAAGGTGTTTTAGAACCGAACGCACGCACTGAATTTGCTATACCAATATATAGTACAACTCAGACCAAAGAAGGCAATTATACAATAAACGTTTCTGCGTATGTCCATTATCTAGATTACTCCAAGATAATAAACTACATAAAAAGAACAATTTCGCTTAGAGTAGTTTAAGATCTATATGCAATCTATATAATCTACGTTTTTTAGTGGATTAATATAACTGTTTCTTTATCTCATCCAGAAGATTAGCGAGCGCTAAACCTTTTTCGGTTAATTTAACTATCTTTCTGTTTTTACATGTTTCTAAAATAACAAATCCTTTTTTTTCTAAAATATTCATAAGCTTAGTTATGTATATGTATGTTGAATTAGATTGTCTGGCTATTTTTGAAAGATGCCAATTTACATTTTGATCTTTCAATAGAATAAATGCAGCAACCGATTTCTCTTTTAAGAAAAGCATGAGCATATTGGTGCGAATGGATTTATAAAACTTAAGTGAAATTATCGTTCATGACTTCTTTTGATAAATTTCATCTTCAAAAAATTATAGGTACTAATAGAAGTAATGATAATAAATACATAAAAATAGAATTGCCGCTTGTAGATTGCAATGGCAAAGCAGAAAAGTATTTTGCTTTCGTTGAATTAGGCAAAACATTGCAGGACGAAATTTACCGTGTATTTCATGAAGATTCGCGCGGTCAATGCGTTCTCGCTACTTCTGTTATTGAAGGAAAAAATAGGACGTACATTCAAAAAATAGAATTCAATGGAACAGAATTCCAAAACATTCAAGTATATCCAATTCTTGAAAATTCAAGAGAGTATGGTCTTCCTTATGTAATAGTAAACGGCAAAGCCTATTTTCCTGGAGCAGATGAATTGAAAATTTCGCAGGATTTGGTGCGTATTGGCATTCAGGATGATACGCAATATGGCACTCAAGACCTCCCAGATTACATAAGATTTCATGGTGGTGGATGTTGTCCACTCACTGAACAAAAATCACTTGAACTCAAACTTGATAGATGGAATACGATAACCGAATTAGAACTCAGTGCTTATAATGCAAATAATCTGCTAAATAATCTAAATTTTGATACAAATTTTGATATTTTTGATGTAAATTTTGATACAAATTTTAATATAGCAAAAGAGGAGCCTCCTCTTTCTTTTATACATGAATTGTCTGCTCTATCAATCTACCGGTCGCAATACGATAATGATGAAAGAGAATCATATTCAACAGATAGTACTGAAGGAATACCAGCAGTCACTATAAATAGTACAAGATTAAGGAGAGCTAGGAAAGGTAATGGGATAATACTAACAGAAGCAGCAGTAAACGCAACAATGCAAGCTAATTTAACTACGTTGATGAGTGATACTGATGTTATTGAAGCAATAAACAAAGGCGAAATTGGAATAAAACCTTTTGACAAAATAATAGACAAAAAAAATAAAACGGGCCCGAAGGGATTTTCAACCGAACCGCGGAAGGGGAAACCCCCTCCCCCAGTTTTTCTTTTTGGGGTTGATACAGATCTTGATCTTGTTGTATTATCATCAACATCTGTTTTTCTTTGGGGTGGACCCCCCAAACCTTTCTTTTTTTTAAAAAGAAAGGGATATGGGTTTGAACCCTCGACCTACGGATATCCTCGTTGCTTCCTAGGTAGTATTTCAAATTCTGCGCGTCGGACGCTTGAAACGCGAAACCAACGATCAAAAACTCAAAATCCAAAATCCAAAATCCAAAATCCAAAATGCGGAACTGAATCTTCAGATCTCGCAAGATTTGGAAAAATAGCAAACGAACCATTGTTTGCTGGAAGCATAAAAGTCCGCCGCTCTGGCCAAGCTGAGCTACAGGCCCTAAATAAAGGCACTAAAGATACAAGTAAAGGATATAATACAACAGAAATAAATAAAAAGGGTAATAATTCTTACAATGCTTTTGATATTCTCAAAACTTTGAAACAAAAAAAAGAAGCAGGAAAAAAGATAAAGAAGAAGACAGAAGAAAAAACAGAAATCGCTTTTTTATCTCCGCATGAAAAAGCGCATCGGAATACAGCTACTCATTGGACTATCGCCACTATACCCGTTATATCTTTTTCCACCGCGTTTCAGAATCATCATCTTCCAGTGAAATACCAAATTGCTTAAGCCGTTTCCTTATTTCATCTGATGTTTTGAAATCTTTCTTTTTTCTCGCATTATTACGCAATTCAATAATCAGTCTAACCAATTGTTCAATCAATTGTTTCGCTTTATCATCAGAATTTTTACTTTCATTTTTTAATTCTAATCCAAGTATATAAAGTGCATTTTCCATCTCTTTTTTTATGAATTCAAACGCTTCGTAATCGTATGTCTTGTTATCAATAAGGGCGCTATTTGCAGATTTCATTATTGAAAATAAGTATGTCATCGCGGTTGGCATGTCAAAATCGTATTCCAAAAAATGATAGAAATTTTTGAATTTAGCCTTCATTTCGTTCATTAATTTTACATTACGCGCATTTCTCTTTTTTCTTTTCGTGATTGCGTTGTTAATATTGTCCATAAAATTAAATATGCGCGCAACTGTGGTTTCAGCCTGCTTTATTTGCACAGGATTGTAATCCATTGGACTGCGGTAGTTTGCGAGTGCAAAAAACATGCGCACCGCATTCGGACTGTGCATGCTAAGCACATCTTTCAGCGTCACAAAATTGCCCAAACTTTTGCTCATTTTTTCTCCGCTTACAGTAAGAAAGCCGGTGTGCAACCAGTACTTTACAAATTGAACGCCGTTCGCGGTTTCGCTTTGCGCGATTTCATTCTCGTGATGCGGAAATATTAAATCTTTTGCTCCGCCATGAATATCCAGCGTTTTAGCATATTTTCCACTCATCGCACTGCATTCAATATGCCACCCCGGTCTTCCTTTACCCCACGGACTATTAAATTCAATTATCTCATCTTTTGTTTTTTTCCAGAGCGCGAAGTCTTCAGGATTTTTTTTGGTTTCGTCCAATTCCTTTCGCGTACCTGTACGTATCTCGCCCATTTTTTGGCCAGAGAGCATACCGTAGTTTTGGAATTTGTTCACTTCAAAATACACCCCTGTTTCGGTTTCGTACGCAAAACCTCTACTGATTAAAATTTTGATCATTTCTATAATTTCCGGGATGTGTTGGGTGACTTTTGGATAAACATCGGCATCCAGAATGCGCAGTTTTTTGAAGAGTTCAATTGCCTCCGAATGAAATTTTTTCGTTAATTCTTCAGGTTTTTGATTGGTTTCCTTAGCACGCGCAATTATTTTGTCATCAACATCCGTTATGTTCTGAATATGAAAAATTTTGTATCCCTTAAGAATAAGAAAGCGCTTTAGCATATCAAAAGCGACATATGTTCTTGCGTGTCCAACATGTACATGATCATAAGGTGTAAGTCCACATACATAGATATTTACTTTATCATTATTCAAAGGTTTGAACTCTTCAATCTTTTTCGTGAGCGAATTGTAAAATTTCATCATATTATCCGAATTTGTTTTCCGAATTTTAAGAATTTTGGCGATTAATGATTAACTAATGATCAATACAGATAAATTGGGCCCGCGGAGATTCTCAACCGAACCGCGGAGGGGGAAACCCCTCCAAAACTGGTTGAGGGTTTTTAGGTGGGTGCTCAAACAGTTTTGAACAGTTTGAGGTGTCATGAACGACGATTCGTTCATGAACATATAACAAACCAACACACGGTAATTCTTCGATACTTTCTGAATTACTTTGTTGGTTTGTCATATCATCCTGACCCTCCCCCAACGAATCGTTTTTTCTTTGGGGTGGACCCCTCAGACCTTTCTTTTTTTTAAAAAGAAAGGGATATGGACCGAACCGCGGAGGGGGAAACCCCCTCCCCCAGTTTTTCTTTTTGGGGTTGATACAGATCTTGATCTTGTTGTATTACTATCAACATCTGTTTTTCTTTTTGGGGTTAACCCCTTAGACCTTTTTCTTTTTCTAAAAGAAAAAGGGATATGGGTTTGAACTCCGAACCTATGGCTAGCTCAGACAGTCATTTATTGTTTTGTATTAAAGGACGTCATATAAGACCATCGCTCTAACCTGGATGAGCTACGGGCCCATGCCTTGCCTAAAGAGACATATCAATAGGTTATATAGGCTTTATAGGCTTTATGGTTTAATTGGTAGAGAGATTTAAAAGTTTGATGCATATTAATATTTTAGATTATTATGGTTGTGGAAATAAAAGATTCGTTTAGATCTTTCGCGAATCGGGTAATTCATGCTTTACGGATGGGTAGATCAAGTGAAAGAGATGTAAGAATAGTACAGAGATTGCTCGTAAGAATAAACAAGAAAAATCTAATTCTTGCACATGCGCTACTTTCTGCTATCACCAAAGGCGAACACAGCGAACAAGATGTAAAAAAATTCGCATATCTTCTTGATTTAGCAAATAAGAGAATAATTGAGAATAAAGAACCATTTTCCACTGCGGAAAAAGAAGAAATCGAAGAAATATTTAAAAGGCATTTGCTTTCAATAAAAGCTGCGAAAAAATTTACCTTAGGAATAGACGAACTTCTTGCTATGGAATTGAATTCTAAATTGGAAGAAAAAATACTTTTATCCGAAAAACAACAGGAGATTCATCAACAAAATAAAGATAGAGAAAAGGAAAAACAGGTATATTAGAATTATACTAGAATTATGTTAGAGTCATGTTGTTAAAATTTAAATTCAAATTGGCAAATCGGATTTCTATGAAAATAAAATTAACTCCAGAACTCTCTTTTATTATTGGTTTTTGGTCCAAAATTAGAAGTAAAGAAGGACTTGGAATTGAAGGTGGACGCGACCTTCAAGAAATCTTTGCCGAACAAGTGCTTGGCCAAAAGTTAACCGAAACCAACAAATTACTTTCTGAAAATAATCTGATTTATTTTTACCATGGAAAATACCGCAAATTCTTCCAACAGATAGAAAATGAAAAATTAGAGAGATATAAATATCTAAATGAATATTCTGCGAGTTATCTTGCTGGCATATTTGATGCAGTCGGTAAGATAAACGAGCGCGGAGTGATTTGTCTAGAAAAGGGGGGAAACAGCGACGAAATGCTTTTATTTAGGCTCGGTTTTCCCACGCGAAAAATAAATAGTACTTTAATAATATTAAAACCAAAAACATTTCTTCTATTCATAAAAAATTATACCAGACGATTTAAGGATCATCCAATAATGAAATTACTGAAGAAGAAATGATTGATCTCATGAATCTAAAATTTTGGATTATAGTTAATGGTTATAAAGACTGGGCAAAGCAAACCGCAAATGAAGTTGAAAATTTCATTATAGCCAAAAAACACACAGTTGAAAATAAAGAAAATCAAGATGTTTGCATAATTATTGGAGGAGACGGAACGATTTTTTATAATAAAGATAAAATACATGGAGCAATATTTGCCATAGGTGGTCCGCAGAGCAAAGTCTGTCAAGCTAAACAAGAAAACTGGAAACCCATGCTTGAGAAAATATTGAAAAAACTTGTAGTGGAAGAAAGAGCAGCGCTTTCAGCAAAAATAAACGATGAATATGTCGGTTGGGCAATAAATGATATCGTAGTGCATTCGCGCAAGCATAATTTTGTTGAATTGGCGGTTTCTTTTCAAAAACAAACTTACGAGTTTGGAGGAGATGGAGTTATAGTTTCAACGCCCACTGGTGCGAGCGGCTATGCATATTCAGCAGGTGGTTTTGTCTTAAACAAATCTGATTTTTTGGTTGAAATAGTTCCAATATGTCCATATTTGCGCAAATTCACTCCTAAACTTGTTTCTATAAATGCAGATATAAACATTACATGCAAAGGTGCAGCCGATCTTATTTTAGATGGTCAGCGGATTATAGAATTTGAAGAATGCGATAAAATAACAATTTGCGGAGATAAAACAATAAATTTTGTAGTCGTATAATCTGACTTTACAAAATCGGTATTATTTAGTTGGCGGAGTATATTTGATTGGAGCACTATAAATAACTAAATGGCGCATAAAACAAATTCGTTTCATCTATTTTTTCTAAGGATATTTTATTTAAATTCAGGATAAATGCTAATTGAGGTTTATACACAGTAATAAAACTCCTTAAAGAGCGTGTCAAAGAGGCGTTTGTGCTTTTAACTTCAAGAGGGGTAGTTTTATTGGGTAATATAAAATCTACTTCTGCTTTGGCAGTTGTTCTCCAAAATCTTGGGTTTGCATTGCGGAGGCAGTTGAATACATGATTTTCAAATAGAGCGCCCATTTCTGTAGCATTAAATTCAAAGCGAGTTAGAAGATAGTTCCGCAAACCCGTGTCAATAAAATATACCTTAGGATTCTTTCTAAGTTCGGTTATCATATTTCTATAAAAGGGTGAAACAAACGTAAGTATATAAGTGGATTTTAATATGTGTAGCATTTGCTTTAGATCCTTATAGCTAATATTAAGTTGGTTGCATAGTGAATTGTAGTTGATTATATCTCCTGTCACATTACTAAGGGTTTTTAAAAGGATGAGAAATTCATCGGAGTGCTTTATTCTATACAGTTTAATTACATCTTTCTCAATATATGTCTGGACTAAATTCTTTAATAAGAATTTTTTATCTTCAGCGTTTTCTGATAAGCAAATGCGCGGATATCCGCCATAAATCAGATATTCTTTGAGGTATGAGTTTAACTTGTCCAAATATGCGGTTTTGGGAAGCTCTTGCCTATTTCCTGCTAAAATTTCTTTAAAAGAAGCCCGAATTTCCCGATATATTGAAGCAAGTGCTTTGTCCTTACTATCTAAAAATTCCGAAAAACTAAATGGAAATAGCTCAAAGAAAAGAATACGACCAACAAGATAAGAAGAGATCTCAACAAGGTCTAATGCGGATGACCCAGTTATTATAATTTTTATATTTTCATATTTGTCATACAGTAGTTTTAGAATCTTTCCAGCATTTTTAACGCACTGGATTTCGTCTATTAAGAAATAATGTCTACCATTCGCCTTTTTTAGATAGTATTCAACAATTTCTTTTGGCGAGGATTCAAATCGCATGCGTTCTTCATCATCCTCCATAGATAACAGATGTACAGTATTATTATCTATATTGGTATTTCTAAGCATACCAACAATGCGCTTTAATAATGTTGTTTTGCCGCTTTGTCTTGGCCCACGTATTGCAAGAATTTCCTTGGCATTTAGCCAATGATAAATATTTTTTTCTATTTCTCTTTCTATATATGTTTCAGTCATAAGAATAGCTAAAACGCTATATATTTTTAAATTTTTGTAATTTTTATAGTGTTTTTATTACAAAAAATGCAATTTTTCTATCGCGTCCTTATAAAGAGCGTATCTGTATAATTTTATATAGTTGGCATAATCTATGTCTATGTAATAAATATCTATGTCTATGTAATAAATTTTGCTGGATTTTCATGATAAACATAACGATATATATATCTAAAATAAAAATGCGTGGCTTCAAATCATTCAAATTCGCAGAAATGGTATTCCCCAATGATTTTGCGTGTCTTGCTGGTCCAAACGGAAGTGGGAAAAGTAATGTTTGCGATGCAATAAGATTTGCCTTTGGAGAAACAAGTCTAAAGGCTCTTCGCGCAAAAAAAGTGAAAGATTTAATTTCGCACAATGCAACAATGGCCGAAGTAACTTTGACATTAGATGGAAGCGAAAAACATGAGATAAAAAGGGCGATAAGAAACGACGGTAAAATAATGTATCGGTTAAATGGAAAGAGAACAACTCGAACGTCTATTCTAAGTCTACTCAAAAAATTTAATATAGATGAAAGCGGTAGAAACACTATCGCGCAGGGCGAAATAAACCACATTATAACCATGAGCGCGAAAGATAGGCGCGAAATAATAGATAGTATAGCCGGCATTTCTGAATTTGAGAACAAAAAACGCGAAGCCATGAAAGATTTGGAAGTAGTTGAAACAAGATTGCGAGAAACAGCACTTATCCTAGGGGAAAAAATAGGAATGCTCAATGAACTGGAAAAAGAACTTAAAATTGCGCTTGACTATCTTGAAAATAAAAAAAAGTTTAACAATGCGCGCGGTTCAATAATAAAGAATGACATTGAAAAATTCACAACCGAATTGGAGAAGGCAATTTGCGACATGCAGAAACTGAATAATTCAATAAAAGCAAAACAAATAGATCTCGCTGAACTTGAAACAAAAATCAATGCGCTTGAAGCGGAAAAAAAGAATTATTTGGACGAAATTCAGGCAAAGCAGCAACAAAGTGCGGTTATAAAAAAAATAGAAAATATTAAGCTTATCCAGGTAAAGGATGGGCAAGAAATGGAAGAGAAAAAAAATTTGGTTGCGAGGTTTGAATGTGAAATCTCGGCTCTTAAAGATGAAATGAAAAAAGAACGCGACGAACTCGCAAAAACAGAATGTGAATTCAAGAAGGCTGATGAAGAACTTAATTTATTCAAATCGCAACATGGAGAAATGAAGTTCATAAGCGAATCAAAATTGAGAGAGATAACAGAAAGCCAAAAGGCAAAACTTATTTCTTTGAATGAATCGCGCGTGCGCGTTGAAGCAGAGATAAATGCAAGCGAACAGCTTATCAACGAAAAAAAATGTTCGTTGACCGTTCAAACAAATATAGACAATAAAGCAACAAAAGAAAAAATTACAAACGAAGTTGAAATCCTTAAGGGAGAAATAAACCAGGCAAAGGAAGAGCTTGAAGCGTTTTTTGAAGAAGAAAAAGAAAAAAACGCCAAGATTGCAGAATTGGATAAACAAATTCTTTCTCTAAGGGAAAAAATCGCCGCGCTAAAAGCGCAAAACCCGCGTCTCGCATCTAGTGCAGTAATGGGTTTCATAAATCAAATAAAAATGAAAAAAAGAGATAAGGAGAAGGGAGGTGGAGGCGGCAGCGGAGTGCATGGCGCGCTTATAGATTTGATAAAATTTGATGCGAAATACGCAAACGCAATAGAAGCTGCGGCAGGACCAAGACTTCTTTATATAGTTGTTGACAACGCTGATATTGCAACTAAATTGATAACACAGATAAAAGAGGCTGGAGTCGGAAGAGCAACGTTTATTCCACTCAAAGAAGTGAAAGCACATCAAATAATTTTGGAAGATGGAATGCACCAATTGTTGGACTATATAGACTACGATTCTGAAATAGAAAAAGCGGTGCAATATGCGTTCGGGGAAACTTTGCTCGTTCCAAACATGGAACACGCTAAGAAAACATGGTTCGGGAAACAAAGGATGGTAACATTAGATGGAGAAATATTTGAAAAATCCGGCGTAATCACCGGTGGAAAAACTGCTGGAATAGCAACGACAGGAGCGCTTTCCAAACTTGAAAGCGAAATCGCTGAACATAAATCTACAAGGGAAGCGATGTTTGCTGAATTAGCGCGCGTACGCGACCAAATGTCTTCAACAAGGGCGATGCGAACCGAAAAGGAGATACGTGCAAAATCATTAGAAATAGAATTAACAGCACTGTGCAGCGAAGATGAAAAATTAATGCATGAATATAATGAAAATGAAAAAAAGAAAGCTGAAATAGACGAATTAAAATCAAAAATCAAATCACTGTTCTTAAAAAAAGAGGAATTTGAAAAAGAGATCTCACTGCTTTCGGAAAAAATCGCAGCCAATGAAAAGAATTTGGCATTGGAAATCCAGCAGCTCTCAAAGCAGAATGAAGAACTTGCAAAAAGGCATGCCAACAATGCTGCAAGAATATCGTCATTAGAAACAAAGCGCAATGGACTTTTTAATGAGATAGCGATAAGAAAAACAAACATTTACAAATTAGAACTTAGGATTAAGCAAACGTCCGAAGAAAAAAACTCTTATCTGTCAAAAATTTATGAATTGGAGAGAAGAGTGAACAACCAAAAGGACGACCTCACAAAATACGAAGAAGAATTTGCTTCATCAAGCAAAGAATTAGAGATATTGTTCAAAAAAATGAAAGAAAGCGAGGAAAAAACCATTGAACTCGGGAAACAAAAAGGCGCGATTTCGTTTGAGAATGATAAATTTAACAAAGAATTAAATTTGCTTAGTATAAAAAAAGCGACAAGCGAAACAAAGCTGATTGATTTGAAGACTGAGTTTGACTCTCTTAAAGAATTTGAGTTCATGGCTAAACCAAGAGAAGAACTCTTGGAAATTGCGAAAACAGCCGAAGCATTCCTTTCCACCAATCAAAATGTAAATCTTGCGTCAATAGAACTTTATGAAAGAAAAAAGTCAGAAATAGAGGGTGTAAAAGAAAAAATGGAAACACTCAGAAAAGAAAAAGGAGCAATTTTCAATATGATTGAAGAGATAGATCTAAGAAAAAAGGAAACGTTCTTTAATACTCTTTATTCAGTAAACGATAATTTCAAAAAAATGTTCAAACACATCCCACATGTAGGTGAAGGATATGTCTATTTAGACAAGCCAAATGAACCGTTTGAAAGCGGTTTATTTCTAAAAATAAAACGCGGAATAAAAGAAATTGGTATAGAATCGCTTTCTGGAGGCGAAAATTCTCTCGTTGCGCTTATGTTTATATTTGCGCTTCAGTTTGTCAAACCGTCGCCTTATTACATACTTGATGAAGTTGATTCTGCATTGGACGAAGAAAATAGTAAGAATTTGGCAAAACTAATTAAGGAAATATCCAAAAACAGCCAATTTGTACTTGTAACTCACAACAACATAATAATGACATTTGCGAGCGCTGTGTTCGGAGTGAGCAAAAGTGATGGAATTTCAAAAATAGTAGGAATTAAACTATCGGAATTAGAAAAAGATGGAGATTAGTTGGTTGAATGTATCACAGCAAATGAAGCAGCATTTTCTCCTTCTACCAATCTAATTATGCGCACACCTTGGGTGTTTCTTCCTATAACTCTTATACCTTCAACTGGCGAACGAATAGTTTGACCCTTTGAGCTTATCACAATTATTTCATCATTGTCATTTACGGATTTTACTCCGATTACTTTTCCTGTTTTGTCAGTGCAATCTATGTTTATTACGCCCATACCGCCGCGCGTCTGAAGACGGTATTCATTAAATTCCGTCCTTTTTCCATATCCATTTTCTGTTATTGTAAGCACTGCTGGTTTATCGCATGCTGTTGCGCCAATTACGCTATCATTTTCACGCAACCGTATTCCGATCACTCCTTGTCCTGTTCTTCCAAGTTCGCGCGCATCGTTCTCATTGAATTTTATCGCATAACCCTCACGCGTAGCAATAAGTATTTCATTGCTTCCATTTGTTTTTTTGACTTCAATAAGCGAATCGTTTTCTTTTAGAGTTATGGCAATTACTCCGCCTTTTCTCGGATTAGCGAACGCATCCACGCCTATCCTCTTTATTATCCCATTTTTTGTAATCATTATCAAAAATTCTTTGTCTGAAAATGAATTTATACTTATCCACGCAGTTATTTTTTCGTCTTCAAGTTCAAGCATATTTGCTATTGGTTTTCCGCTCGCATACCTGGTTCCTTCAGGAATGTTGTACGCTTTAAGCCAGTGCACCCGTCCTTTATTTGTAAAAAATAATATATAGCTATGTGTTTTTGTAATTATAACATCTTCTACAAAATCTTCTTCTTTGGTTTCTGTGCCAATTACTCCTTTTCCTCCTCTTTTTTGCGTATGATACTCAAGAAGCGGTACTCTTTTTACATACCCTTTGTGGCTTATGAAAACTACGACTTCTTCATTCGGAACCAAATCTTCTATTGTGCATTCATCACTGCTTTCAATTATTTTCGTTCTTCGCGCATCCGCGTATTTTTTTCTTATATCTAAAAGTTCTTCTTTGATTATGTTAAGTACCTTATTTTCATCTCCAAGAACATCGCTAAGCCATGCGACAATTTTTTTAAGCTCTAGTAATTCCTTCTCTATTTTTTCCCTTTCCAAACAAGTAAGACGCTGAAGCTTCGTCTCCAAAATTGCTTCCGCCTGTTTTTCGCTAAGTGAATAGCTTTCCATAAGTCCTATTTTTGCAGTTTTTGGATCCTTAGACGATTTTATAGACATTATTATTTCGTCTATTTTTCCTAATGCGATCATTAAACCTTCTAATACATGCGCTCTTGCTTCTGCCTGTTTCTTTTCAAAAATACATCTCTTTCTCACTACCTCTTGTCTAAATTCAATAAAAAGTTTGAGCATGTTAAAAAGCGGCAACGTCTTTGGAGTATTATTTACTAATGAAAGATTGATTATTCCAAATGAAGACTCTAAAGGTGTATGAACGTAAAGTTGATTAAGTACTATTTCTGGCATGGCGTCTTTCTTTAAGTCTATAATAACCTCCATTCCATCTTTATTGCTTCTGTCATGTATTCCACTTATTCCTTCTATTTTTTTATTTTTTATTCCATCTGCTATTGCTTCAATTATTGCAGTTTTGGTTACCTGATAAGGAATCTCTCTTATTACAAGCCGATGTTTTTTTTCATCATTTCCATCATTTTTATTGTTTCTATCATTCTTATCATTTTCACCATTCTCTATTTTTGCTCTGAGGCGAATTATTCCTTTTCCTGTTTTGTAGGCTTCACATATCCCATTTTTGCCTACAATTATTCCTCCTGTTGGGAAATCTGGACCAGGAACAATTCTAAAAATTTCATTTTCCTCTGCTTTATCTATAACTGCAATAAGCGCGTCTACGATTTCTCCTAAATTATGGGGCGGAATGTTTGTCGCCATTCCAACCGCTATTCCAGAAGAGCCATTAATTAACAGGGTTGGAATTTTTGAGGGGAGCACTGTTGGTTCTTTTAGAGTTCCATCAAAATTTGATACAAATTCTACAGTTTCTTTATCAATATCTGCGAGCATGTCTTCAGCAAGTTTTTTCATGCGCACTTCGGTATATCTCATTGCGGCTGCATTATCGCCATCAATTGAACCCCAATTTCCCTGGCCGTCAACAAGACAATAGCGCATACTAAAATCTTGCGCCATTCTTACAAGCGAGTCGTATATTGCTATGTCGCCATGGGGATGAAATTTTCCCAGTGTTTCGCCAACAATTCGCGCGCTTTTTTTATACTGTTTATCATGGGTGTTTCCCAATTCGCTCATTGCGTAAAGGATTCTTCTGTGGACTGGTTTTAAACCATCACGAACGTCAGGAAGCGCACGCCCAACAATTACACTCATCGCATAATCCAAATATGATTCTTTCATATCCTGCTCTATTGGTTGTTCTATTATTTCACTCATCTTATAAGCCCCTACAATTTTGGATTAGTATACTAATTAAAAACATAAAACATTGATAAAACATTGCGCGTTCGTGTTTAAAAAGAATTGTTTTGGCGCTCTTACTTTAGGCTGTCCGCTAACTCGCTTGAATAAAAATAAAAAATATATTTTTAATTAATTAGCGGACAATATATCTTACTTTGGGCGCATATTTTTAGTTTGGTCAGGATAAAAAAAGTCGTGCAATTAGTATATTTATGTATTTCAATGTGCGAGAACAAAATTATACTATTTAAATTTTAATAAAAATAATTTTTAGCTTGGCTGTTTTGAAAATTGAAAATAAAAACAGAAAAGCGAAGTGAGGGTTGGATGGAGCTTTGGCTGACCATCTACCCATTTTTCTTTATTAGTTTTTTCTTTGGGGTTGATACAGATTTTATTGTACTATTATCAATATCCGTTTTTCTTTTTGGGGTTGAAACGCAAACATCATAAATTCAGTTTGTCCACGACCATATCTCCAAATTCGCGCGTGCCTATAATTTTTTCTTTTTGTGTATTGTCCTCTGCCAAATCATTAGTGCAGTATCCCAAATTTAGTACTGAAAACATCGCATTCCATATCGCTTTTGATTCTTTTTCAAGCCCAAATGCATATTCAAGCATGAGCGCAGTGCTTCCAATCATAGAATATGGATTTGCAGTATTTTGCCCTGTTCTGTGTGGCGCTGAACCATGAGAAGGTTCAAAATAAGATTTTCTTGGACCTATGCACGCAGAAGGTAATAAACCAAGTGAACCAATAATCCCTCCTCCTTCGTCGCTAAGAATGTCCCCAAACATATTCTCAAGCAGCATTGTATCAAATTGAGTGGGGTTTACCACTAATTTGTAAGCAGCGTTATCCACGAGCATATGCATCAATTTTACATCTGGATAATCTTTGCTTACTCTATCTACGATTTCATTCCAAAATACGCATGTTAAAATAACATTGGATTTATGAATGTTGTGAAGGGTTTTGTTTCTTTTCCGCGCCACTTCAAACGCGAAACGCGCGATTCTCTCAACTTGACCTTCGGTATAATGCATCGCGTCCATTGAATAGCGTTCGTTATTCACAATTCCTTGTTTTTTTTCTCCGAAATAAAGCCCACCGACAAGTTCGCGCACCATCATTATATCAACACCGTTGGGGATAAGTTCTGGTTTGAGCGGAGAGATGCGTTTAAGCGCTTTTGGAAGTATTATTGGTCTAAGATTTGCGTATGTTTGGTAGCGCGCGCGAAGCGGAAGTATCGCCCCTCTTTCAGGACGAAGATTTACATCTGGAATATTATCGTATTGCGGTGCGCCAACAGGTCCTTTAAGAATGGCATCCGCTCTATCGCAAATTTTTTTAGTTTCTTCAGGAAAAGGATGACCATGTTTATCGTATGCAATTCCTCCAAAATCAGCGTATTCTACATTAAATTCATGTTGATAAATTTTACTTATTGTATCAAGTACTTTAATCGCTTCATACGTAGTTTCCGGCCCTATACCATCGCCCGGCAAAACAGCAATAGTTTTTTTTACCATAAACATAATCATTTTTAGCGGGCTAGTATGCATCGCGTCCATTGCGCCAAGTGCGCCCGTTGAATAGTGTTCGTTATTCGTATTAAACTTTTTAAAGTTTTTAAATATTTTGAATCTTAAGAGCTAAATTAAGAGCTAAAAAATACCTTAATTCATTATTATAATCAATATGAATATTTTTTCCCCTATACTTCCCCGATATGATTTTGATAATTTCTGCGATAATTTTTGATAGTGCGCTATTTGCAACGACTTTTGACCGAAGCCCAAAGTCGTTGACGGTTGCATCCGTAGTCTCAACTTCAAAAATTATTTTTTTATCATAATTCTTTTCTCCAACCAATACGCAATAATCCAACATTTCTGCAAGAAGATTTTCCTTGATTTTTTCTTCTGAATATTTCCTTTTTTGTAATCGTTTTTTCAATTCGCTTGGATTGCACCTAAGCACAAAAACAAAATTTGCCGGGAGAGAAATTTCGCATGCTACATGGCCTTCTACAAGAATAAGCGTTTTTGATGTTTTTAATGTCTTTGATTTTTGATTTGCTGTTTTGTCATGTTTTGAGCATTTCGGATATTTGCTTGTGCCATCATACTGCGCATGCAGCATTTTAATTTTATTCATTAATTCTTTTTTCAATTTTTTTAAATCCACTAAGTTCTCATTTTTTGATTTGATAAAAAGTTTTTTTTGTTTAGCAAATTCGTGCAAGTGTATGATATGGATATTGAACTTTTTTTTAAGTCTCTTTTCTAACTGCTTTGATATTGTTGTTTTTCCTGTTCCAGGTACGCCAGTAATTATAATTAACATGCTATAACATCACAATCCTTATATATAAAAATTCCATTTACATTGAGTGAAGCAATTTTCAGAGGCTCTAAATAATGGCAAAAGCAAAACTTTATTAGATGACCTAATTCATAAATAAAAACATGATTGATAGCTCAATCTTTTTAGAAAAATTTTTACAAAACTATCGCTTTAAGATGATTAAGCCATATCTAATTGGAGATGTGTTAGATTTTGGAGGAAACGAGGGAGAATTAAAAAAGTTTGTGAAAGGCAAATACCTTGTCGTTAATTATGATCATTCTGCAATGGAAAATACTCATTTTGACACAATTGTAAGTTTAGCAGTTATAGAACATATAGAATTTGACGAAGTGTTCAAAATATTCCGTAAATTCAAAAAAATATTAAACAAAGGAGGGAGAATCCTTCTGACAACACCAACCAAAATGGCAAAACCTGTTTTAGAATTTTGGGCTTTTCTCGGGATTGTAGATAAAAAGAATATTGTAGAACACAAACATTATTGGACTAAAAAAGAAATATATCAACTTGCAGATAATACAGGTTTTATTGTGAAAAGGTTCAAGAGATTTCAATTTGGTTTTACTTGACCTTCCAATTCTATCCTAAATTCTAAACTCTAATTTTTTGATTTCTATTCGATAAAACAATATAATTATCGTTAAAGTAATCTGTATCCTAACTTTTCATAATTAAATTATGAGAAAGAT